>PMTT01000805.1 GCA_003167275.1 Bryobacterales bacterium
CCAGAGTCTATGCCGCCGATGAAAATGTTGCTGGTCTGATCCGCCGCGATGGCCGCCAGAGCGGCCGGATTCAGGACGATGGAAACCGTGGTGCCATTGGAGGCGCTGCTGTGTGCGTTCGGGCTACGTGAGCCAGCAAAGTAGTTGTTAGAAGGATCAGCTCCGTTATTGAAGCCGCTGCCACATCCGCTGCCACCGGTGCACACCCAGCCTCGCTCGGGCGTTGATGTTGAGCGTGCCGGCGGAGGCCGAGGCAGCCAAAACGGTGAGCGCGAGTAGTTTGAGCCGATACATAGAGTTCTCCTCTCAGAGGTTCGCTAGCTGCGGCAATTTGCATGTCAACTGTGGATCTTATTGATTTCTCAACACTGATAAGGGCCGCCTGCCGCGAAATATCGAGATCTTGTACAACTCTCTTACCTTGGATTTCCATTTTGGCCCGCGGTTAGTTTATCACAAGCCACCGGCGCTAAAAGTTTACTCCCATTGCTTCCGTTTGAGAACCACTTTTCTTGCAGTCCATCGCCACATTTGTACCGCTACTCATGGCTATCCATGGCGGTAGACCGGGCTGTCCGCCCTTCCCGGCACAGCCGACGATCACCGGCAACGGGACGACGCTGTACGGCATTGAGACAGACCCCGTGCCATTCTGTCCGGAGTTTTCACCAGGATGTAATGCGGCAGCCGGCAGTCCGAGCGAGGCGACGCACCGATTTGACCCGTGAGCGCCTCGCTGCCGTCAGGCGGCCTCGCGGTAGACTCTACTACTTCAGCGTTCGCAGGAAGGCCACCACATCGTCGGCCTGTTTCGCGGTCACGCCGGCGACCGGTTTCATTTTGCCCTGGCCTTCCATGATGACCTTCTTCAAGTCGGCGTCCGACTTCGCCTGGACTTCCTTGGAAGCCAGCGGCTTTTGCGTGACGCCCATCATTTTGGCGATGGCGGGTTTGCCTTCTCCGTTCGCGCCGTGACAGGGCGCGCACTTGGCGGTGTACAGGTCTTTGCCTTCGGGGGCGCCGGCGAACGCCAGACCCACGGAGGCGATCAAAGATAGAGTTGCGATTGTGAGGGTTTTCATAAAGTCTTTGGTAACTCGGCTTGCTTTCCGTTTTCGATCCGGCGAATCAGGGTGCGAACCGCAAACATGGCGATCGCAATCAGGATCACCGAGACGGCCAGACCATAACGCCGGATGTCCTTTTCGTGCAGCGCGTCCTGGCCGGCCTGGAGCGTGTCCTTGGCGATCGCCATTCCCAGGTCGATGGGCTTCTGCATATCGGCGGGCTGCATGGAGTGCAATGCCAGTTGGGCCTTGACCAGGTTTTCCCGGCCGTCGATGAGCCGCACCTGCGCCTCTGACACTTCCATCCCGTACTTTTCGGCGCTCGTCAGGACCGTCTCGGACTGTTTCAGCGCTCCGTCCAGGCCGTCGATCCACGATGCCATCTGGGCCGCAGTCTTGGCCTGCGGTGTACCCTGCTCATGACATCCCGAGCAGACCGAAGTGGCGCCGGCGAGCATCTTTGTAGACGGGTTCTGAATTCCATGGTTGGAGTGGCAGACCATGCAACCGCCGCCGCCGCCCGCACCCGAGAAAACTGCTTTGTGGGCGCTCTTCTGGTAGAGCTGGTCGAATAGCACATGGCAGGTTCCGCAAACGTCC
The DNA here is from genome assembly GCA_003167275.1 of Bryobacterales bacterium. Lineage (GTDB taxonomy): Bacteria > Acidobacteriota > Terriglobia > Bryobacterales > Bryobacteraceae > JAIQFL01. Next base: position 1,668 of record PMTT01000805.1, read on the forward strand.
GACACCGATCCCACCTGCGGAGGCTTAGCCCCATGGTTGCCGTGGCAAGATGCGCAGGTGGGCGCGGAAAGATCGCCCCGCTTGGTCAGGGCTGCCCAGTGGACACTGGTCTTATACTGCTCGAACTGGTTCGTGGGAATCTTGTAGGGCGCCATCTTCTGCTGGTCGGAGTGGCAGCGGGAGCACGTCTCGGGGACACGCAGAGGATAGACCGGCGACATGGTGTCCTTCACCGAACGTATGTCGTGAACGCTGTGGCAATCGATGCAGGTCGCCACAGCGGTATCGCCGCCGGCCAGACGCTTTCCGTGGACGCTGGTCTGGTACAGCTCGAACTGATCCACGCGCTCCTGCGGCGCGTACTTCCGCATGAAGTCCGGATTGCTGTGGCAGCTCGCACAGAATTTGGGGATGTCCGTGCGCGCCGGCTTGCCCTTGAAGCCCTTGGCCTTGCTCATGGAGACTTCCGGATCGTCGCTGGTGCGGTCGCCGCCGTGGCAATCCGCGCAACTCAGACCGTGGGCAATGTGGACGTCGTTCTTGATCAGCGCGGCCGGTCCTTTGGCGGCGTCGTCCAGGGCGGAGTGGCAGGTCACACACGAGTCCTGCGCAGGGGCGGCGCCCATTAAACTCCAGCAGAAAACGAAGAAAATCGCAGGCGCTCTCATTTGACGTAACCCAGGAAGGTGAATGCGGCCAGATAGCAGATCAGGAAGACTCCTACACCGCTAGCGAGCTTGTGGCGGCCCGCCGCCCAGAAAGGAAGCAGTACCCAGCCGGCGGCCAGCGCGCCAAACCCGAAGAGACCCAGAAGTTCGCCCTCCAGGATCCAGACATGGCTGGGGATCAGCTTCAGGGTGTAAAACTGGGCCAGGAAATACCACTCCGGCCGGATGCCCGCGGGCGCGGAGGCGAACGGGTCGGCCTTCTCGCCAAGCTCCCAGGGAAAGATCGCGGCCAGTGTCCCCAGCACGGCCAACACCCCATACCAGACCACCAGTTCCCGGAGGAAGAAGTTCGGGAAGAACTTCATCTGCGCGACCTTCTCGGGCGGAATGTCGCTCGGCGTACTCATCCCATGTTTCTGAACTAACAGCACATGCAGCCCGACCAGCCCAAAGGCGATCAAGGGCAGAATGATCACGTGGAAATCGAAGAAACGGGTCAGCGTGGCGCCGCCTACATCCTCTCCGCCCCGCAGGAAGCGCGACAGTGTCGGACCGGCCACCGGCATAGTACCGGCTACGTCCGTTCCCACTTTAGTGGCGAAGTAGGAGATCTGGTTCCACGGCAGCAGGTAGCCGCTGAACCCGAAGCCGAGCAGCAACCCCAGCAAGACGATGCCGCTCAGCCAGGTCAGTTCGCGCGGGCGCCGGTAGGCATGCGTGAACACCACGCTGAACATGTGGATGAAGGCGGACAGGATAAGCAGGTTGGCCGACCAGCTATGGATGGAGCGGATGAGCCATCCGAACTCCACCCGGGTCATCAGGAAGCGAACGCTATCGAAGGCTTCGGCGACGGTCGGCCGATAGTAGAGCAGCAGCAGGACCCCGGTGAAGATCTGGACACCAAACAGGAACAGGGTAATCCCGCCGAAGTAGTACCATTTGGTGCCGGCGTGAATCGGCACGACCTTGTGGTCCATCAGGTCGCGGACCATGCGCCAGCCGGTTCTTTCGTCCAACCAGTCGAGTGTCTTAGCTTTGAATTCAGTGCTTGACAAGTTGTTTCCCATGGTTGCAGCCTGGTTGCCGGGGGTCAGGCACGGCGCGAAATGACCACCTCGTCGCCGCGGAACTTCACGGCCAGTTCCTCCAGCGGCTTGGGCGGCGGTCCGGAGATCACCCTGCCGTTCAGGTCATAGGTGCCGTTGTGGCAGGCGCACCAGATCTCCCGCCGTGCGTCCTGGTACTGGACGGTACAGTTCAAGTGGGTGCATACCGCCGAGAAGGCCTTCCACTCGGTATCGTTGACTCGCACCAGCAAGGCGGGCTTGTTTCCGAACTTGACGATTTTCCCGGAGTTGGGTTTGAGGTCCTGTACTTTGCCGGCGTCCACCTCGTTCACGGCTGCCTCCGCCACCTGCGGCGGGTTCAGAAACCGTGCCACCGGATAGAAGAAAGAAGCCAGCGAGGCGGCCACGCCGGTCCCCAGCAGCCAGGAGGTTACCGTTCGCCTGTCGTGCGAAGCAGTCCTTGAAGAGTCCGTCCCTTGCATCCGTCCATTCCTTTCAGCCTGCCGCCCACCGGCCGCGAACCGGCAGGCGGCAAGAGCCGATGTTTCTTGATTAGGAGAACTACTGATCTGAATATCACTATTGGCAAGTTCCTTTCCATCATACCTCACGCGAGAGTTCGGCGGTCCAAGTGCCGTTAGTGTGGGGTTGAGAGCGGCCAGCGGCGATTTTCCGGGCCAGATGTGGCGGAATGCAGCCGTCTGAAAAACAGTCGCTGTCAGATAATAGGACACTTTTATCTGTAATAGGCACCCCAGTATACGGATCAGGAGATAAAAAACTCCGAAACTTCTGTCGATTTCAGTGTTTGAGGTCTTATAATGTTTCAAGCCATGCAAGTGATGAAGGTCAAAGAAGCTCCGGCAGTGATTTGTGGGGCCGGCCGGAATCGAAAGAACTCGCGCGGAGGTAAAGCTCACCTCTATGGCTGGGATGCAAGAACTGCCAGCGGGAGTGGCCCGGACGAACTGCGTCTCACCAACACGGGCTCGCAACGCCTATTGGAAGCCCTCAAGGGCGCCCCGGGACGGTCGTGGTTTGGCCCCGTCAACTGTGCGGCAGCCGGCGAACCCGCCGCCCGTTTTTTCGCCGTGGTGCACAATCTGGCGGATTGCGCCACGGCCATGGTGTACTGCGACGAATCGAAGGCCGGACCGGCGGAGCTAGTGGTCGTAATCCCCGCGGAACGGCGTGCCCAGCTCCGGGCGGAGTTCGCTTTCGAATTTGTCGCGTTCGCCAGTTTTCTGGGATGTATAGGCGCCGGCGCCGACCTCTCGATCCACGACTGGATTTCGGGCGCCATCGCCGAGACCGACCCCTCCGATGCGCTGGTGCTTTCGATCAGCACAGGCCTCTGGACGATCGACCGGGATCACATGCTCTCGCGTTGCGTGGAGAAGATCGCCGTCGCGATGGTCCAGTGGATGCGGGAGGAGTAGCGGAGGCGGACCCCTAAAAGCGGGACGCGGAGACGCGGCGGCGCGGAGGTAAAACGCGGAGAACACCCCCAAATATCTCTTTCCTGTTTCTTCTTCTCCGCGTTCTTTCTCCGCGTCTTCGCGTCTCCGCGTCCTAACGAATCCAGCCTCCGTGCACTCCCTCCCCGGATCGGGGAAGATGACAGCATGGCCGCAGAGATTGGTAATCGGCGCCCACTCCGATCCCGCAATACCGCGTGGGCGGCCCGTCTGGCACGATTGCTGGTCCGAGCCCGCATCCGCCCGAATCAGATCTCGCTCGCAAGCCTTGCCGCGGCGGCGGCCGCCGGATACTGTCTCCTGCGGGCATGGTACCCTGCCGCCGCACTGTTCATCCTGTTGCGGCTGCTGTGCAATCTGATGGATGGGATGGTCGCGATCGAGGGCGGTCTCGGCTCCCCTTCCGGCGAAATCTACAACGATCTGCCGGACCGCATCTCGGACGCCCTGATTCTGTGCGCGGCCGGGTACTCCCTGCCGTGGCCGCCATATGCCCGCGAACTGGGGTGGACCGCAGCCTTTCTGGCCGTGATGACCGCGTACATCCGCATCCTGGGCGGGGCCACCGGATTGACCCAGGACTTTCGCGGCCCCATGGCCAAGCCCCAGCGCATGGCGGTCCTGATCGCCGCCTGCCTCCTCGCGCCCTTCGACACCCGCGCGGTCGCCCTCGCGCTGGTGGTGGTGATCGCCGGCTCTCTGGTTACCGCCGCGCTCAGGCTCCGCCGCATCGTGCGGCAATTGGAACAGCGTCGATGAGCCTGTTGCAGTTGCTCGAAGGAACGCTGGCTGCCCTGGTAGCCGGAACGGCAGCGGGCCAGATCCTCCGGCGCACCGCGCGCTCCGAGCCGGCCCGCCGGACAGTGGCCAACATCAACGCGCGGATCGCCGCCTGGTGGGTGCTGTGCGCTGTGATGGCGCTGGCATTGGTCTTGGGCGCGGGCGCAGTCTGCACGTTGTTCGCGCTGTTCTCTTCCTTGGCCCTGCGGGAGCTGCTGACGCACCCCAGACCGGCGCTTCCCCTGTTGTTCGTCATTACGGCAGTGCAGTACGTCCTGGTCTGGAGCCACTGGCACGGCGTCTTCAGCACCGTGATTCCGATTGGCGCATTCCTCGCCATCCCCACGTGGAACACGCTAGCCGGCAACACCGAGCATTACCTGGGACGCACGGCCGAGCAGTACTGGGGCCTGATGGTCTCGACCTATTGCCTGAGCTATGCGCCCGCGCTTCTGATGCTCGACATCCCCGGATACGCCGGCCGAAACACCACGCTGCTGTTCTACTTCCTCCTGGTGATTCAATCGAGTGACATCCTGCAGTACGTGTGGGGCAAGCTCTTGGGCCGCCGGCCGGTGGCGCCGCGCATCAGTCCGAACAAGACTTGGGAGGGCCTCCTGGGTGGAATTCTGAGCGCCACCGCGCTGGGCGCCGCTCTGTACCGCGCTACGCCGTTCCAGCCGTGGCAAGCCGCCGCGATCTGCGCGACAGTCACGCTGATTGGCTTCGCCGGCGGCCTGACCATGTCCGCCATCAAGCGCCAGCGCGGCGTGAAGGACTACGGAACGATCGTGATGGGCCATGGCGGCGTTCTTGACCGCATCGACTCGCTCTGTTTTGCCGCCCCGGTCTTCTTTTTGATCGTGCGGTATGGCTTCGCACCTTAAATATTGCTTGGCACCGTGGGGTCAGCTTTAGCTTGCCGAGTCTTACTTTACCGGTGGGCAAGCTAAAGCATACCCTACGTTGTCACCACCACCTCGTGCTCCACCGGGAAATTCATGGAGCGCGCCAGACAGCAGACCGCATGGGCGCGATCGTGAATGGCGGTGGCCTCCGCAATCCGGCCGGCATCCGTAATCACCAGATGCGGGCGAAGAACGACGCGGGTGAACTCACCCGAGCCGTCCGGGTGCTCCACCATCTCGCCGATCGCCTCATCCACATATTCGGTGATTGCGATCCCGGCGTCCGCCGAGAGATGCAGCACCCAAAGCATATGGCAGGCCGAAAGGGCGCCCACCAGCAGTTCCTCCGGATTGTAGCGTGCCGGATCTCCGCGGAACAGCGGGTCGGAGGAGCCTCGAATCGAGTCGCTCTTCCCCTCCCCGTTGAGTTCGTGATTGCGGCTGTAGGCCTTGTATGCGGAGGTTCCCGTACCGAGATTGCCACTCCATTGATTCAGGACGCGGTATTGGTGACGGCGCGCTTTCTCCATAAGCCGAGCGTACCAGACCTATTCCGCGATGCCGCGGGGTGGAAGAGATTCGGGTCGAAGGCCGTCCGCGAGGGCCAGCCAGTCTCCATTTTCCAACTGCGCCTGGACTGCCAGCACCTCGACAATCGGCGGTGAAGGCCATTTGGGCCAGGTTTGGACTGGGCCGTACGTGAAGCTCGCGCGCGCCAGGTTAAACGATGCTCTCACCATGTCGCCCTTCACCGTCAGCCTGCCATTGCCGGCCGATTGGATCAAGCCCATGGTGTAGATGCTGGTTCCGGAGCCGCCATAGAAGATCACCCCGATTTCCCGCGCCCGGGCTTCCCAGTCGTCAAAAGTACGCCATGCGTGGTCGGTGGAAATCGGCGCTCCCGTATAGTCGTTCATAGCTCTTAGGATAGACCCTGCCGACGACCCGTGCCGGGAACGCCATCTAATTCCCTGTAGGCTTCTCCACATGGTCGATCACCAACGTCTCGATCGGGCCCTTGGCCGCTTCCAGCTTCAACCCGAGTTGCTCCTGAAGCGCCGTGAGCAGGGATGGGCCAGTCTCGGGATTATCGTCGATCGCGTAATTCACCTTGAAGTCGAACTCGCCCGTAAGCCCGGTCCGATCCAACACCGGGCGTTGCGCCTCCATATCGGCCAACCGGTCGGCGAACATGGCCATAGTGACCTTTTGTGCCCCTATGGTGTAGCTCACACCCGGCAACTCCGGCGGCGTGTTCCGATACAGGCGGACGTAGGACTCCTGGGCGGTCGATTCCTTAAGCTTGGGCCCGCCCTTGGCCACCACAAGGATGTACACATTCCCTTCGTGTGCCTCGCGATGGGCGTACTACGCACCTAAGGGCCAAAAACGTTGGCAGGGAATTCCCGTTTTTCGAATGGACCAAGGCTGGTGTCCCTGGGAAAGCTTTACCTGCCACTGGCAGCCGGCGGCAGCAATCTGGGGCAGAGTTGGGTCTTTTCAAACCTGCGCAGGGTGCGCGAACGTACCATTCAGCACCCTGATGTCCGGCTTATGTCTGACCCCTGACACTGGCCGGGCTCTTGCCACTATATGTCTGGGAGAACCTGTTGTATGCTGGCATGTTTGAGCATGTCTCACGAAAACCCGCCAGAGCGTGCTCAAATCCCGGAAGTCGGTTCTTGTGAAGAGAAAAACCGGCTTCGGGATGAGTTCTTGAAGACGATTCGAGAACTGAATGCCCTGCTGAGCCAGCAAACGCGGGCCGTCATCGAGGGTGACCCGGACTTCTCCCGTTTCGATGTGTTGCTCCACGTCGCCCATGAGCGAAAAGAGATGGCGAAATACGCGTGGATCACGCACGTCGAATCCCACCATTGCGAGGAGGGGTAACGACATGACACTCACACGAGCCGAAAGAGAACGTATTTCCGACAGCCAATTGAAGATTCAGGCGATTGCGAATTCACTGAACTGCGTCGACCCGAAGAAAATCCCGCACTACGAAGAGATTCGGGCGTGCCTGGAAAACGCCGACAAGAGCCTGGGAGGAGTGCTCCGATCGTCGGAGTCCGGCCCGCCGCACCCCGAACGGAAGCATTGAGCGACTTCTGGTGGCAGGCTTCGCTGTCCCAGCACAGTAGGACAGACGATCGTTTTTTGTCGTTCGTCAGCCGGCTATTAGCCGGTGCCGGAAACGTCCCGTCTGTCCCCGAGTTTCTCGCTATTCCACCGGGACGTGCGTGCCCTTTGGCTCCTCCTCACGCGACAGGTGCGCGATCCGGTCGTCCAGCAGACTGCGCAGGCCCTTCAGGAACTCGATGCGCGAATTTCGAAAGTGATCGCGCGTGGCTTCAGTCCAGCAGCGTTCCAGCAGCGGAAGCGCTGTCGTGCAGATGAAACACCCGGCCTGGTGCGATCGGGCATCGCTCTTTTCGTCCATTTCAGCTCTCCTTCATTTCCACNNGGTAGCCCGATATGCCGGCGGAGCGTTCCCACCTCCACCACCAGTTCATCGCCCTTCTTGAACAGGCTCACCTCGCCCTTCGCCGCGAACGGCAACTGCAGGCGCACCTCGTAGTGTCCGTCGCACTTGGCAAAGGTGTACGGCGCTTCGGTGCGGGTCACCGCCGCCGGATCTTCCTTGTCCGCGTACAAAGCCCGGGCCAGTTCTTCCAGGCGTTCCCGGCCAAGCACCTCGTGGGTAAACAAGGGAACTCGCTTCGCCGGCACGGGGGCGAAATAGACGTCAATCTCCTCCAGAATGCGGGCCTGCGAGGTCCGCCACTCCTGGAAATAAGCATCCGTCACTTCCTGGGGAAGCACACGGTTTACAATCACGCCATCCACCGCCAGACCGTGCAGCGAGAAGTACACAAACGCGCGTTGCGTCTCCCGCAGCACCATGCGCTCCGGATTGGTCACCAGGCGGACGCTCGTGACCTTGGGATCCTCCAGCAGTTCGCCGATCCCATCGAGCTTGCCGAACAGGTCCTGGATATTGGC
>PMTT01000720.1 GCA_003167275.1 Bryobacterales bacterium
GCCAACGAGGATGCGGCGGCTGATTCGCCATGCCGGTCGAGCCCCCTCCGAACATGCCAGTCAGTGCGGTGAAACGGCGCGCGGTTTGATCGAGGCGCTCGTCCATGTTGCCTTTCATCGTGAATGCGTTGGGGTCGGCGCCGCGGTCCAGCAGGAGCTTGGCGACTACGAACGTGGAGTGCGCCGGGTCCACAGGCTTGACGCGCGAGTAACAGGCGCAGATCAGCGGCGCCCATCCGTGCGGCCCGGGGCGGTTCACCAACTCGGGTTCCGCGTCCAGAAAGTTGGCCACCGCCGCCGGACTGCCCGCGGCCGCCGCAGACCAGATGTTGGCCTCGGCGACCCACGGATTCAGGCGAAGCATCTCATACGCACGGGCGTGAAACGAGCGGTGGTCGTAGTGCGGGTCGTCGTAGCACAGGCACGCGATGGTGACGAATTGATCCGGCAGCTCCGTCCTGGCTGTTTCGACGGCGACTCTTAGTTGCTGCCAGGTGTCGAACCCGGACTCGCGGGCCAGCACGACCTGGCAATCGGTCAGGCGCGGCCTCGCGGTTCGAAGCTGGTCGTCCAGAGCGTTGGCGTACTGTGGGTGGACGGCTCGGACGCGTTCGAGCGTGGCGGTATCGCCCTCCTGCCAAGCCTTCTTGAGCGTTTTGGCCTGCTTTTTCAGGTTTTCCAGCGAAGGATTTGCGTGTAGAGAAGTGGTCATCACGACCTCCTTTCAGGGCCATCGGCCCAGCGGCGCCCGATCGCTCGCATCGTCAGGCTGAAAGGACAGTCGTTTGTCCCGACACTCGGTTGTGATTCAGGCGGACTTGGCCCTTTCCGCGAGCTGGCGGCACCCTGAAGTGCTCTTGTCCCAATGTAATGGAGCGGATCGGTCGCGTCAAGCGTAGTCAAACCAACTTCCGCGATCGGATTCTTCTTGACTGCTCTACTATACCGTAGTAGGATCAAATGCAAAATAGTTGACTGCAAAATGACCAAGCCGAAACTGACCAAGCTCGAACTGCAGATCCTGGAGGCCCTATGGGCGCAGGGTAAAGCCTCCATCCGCGAGATTCAGGAGTCCTTTCCCCCTCCCCGCCCGGCGTACACCACGATCCAGACTACCGTCTACCGGCTGGAAGGGAAGAAGGCCGTGCGCCGCGTCCGGAAGATCAGCAATGCCCACATCTTCGAGCCGCTGGTGGCCCGGGATGTGACGCGGCACAAGCTGCTCGACGAGATTCTGAGCTTTTTCGGAGGGCGGGCCCAACCCATGATGGCGCAGTTGGCCGAGGCGGGGAAGCTGACGCTCGACGACGTGCGCGAGCTGGAGAAAACCATCAAGAAGCTGGACCAGGCGCACAAGACGGAAAGGACGCGTGAATCGAAATGATCGGCGAACTCACCAACCACTTGTGGCAATCGACGTTGTTCGCAGTCGCGGCAGGGCTGCTGGCTGCCGCGTTGCGAAAGAATCGCGCGCAGGTCCGCTTCTGGCTGTGGCTCAGCGCGTCTGCGAAGTTCTTCCTTCCCTTCGCGCTGTTGATGGGCTTCGGCAGCCACATGCAATGGACGCCGGCCCGGAAGATCGCGACGCAAATTGCGGCGCCGGCGGTCTCGTACGCGATGGAACAGATCGCCCAGCCATTCGCCGCTACGTTACCGCTGGCGCCCACTACGCGAGCCACCGGCGATTGGATCCCGATCGCGATGCTCGGCGTGTGGGCCTGTGGGTTCGGGGCCGTAGCGGTGATGCGATTTCGTAGTTGGCGCCGCATCCGCGCGGCGGTAAACTCCAGCACCCTCGTGGACATTCATCTTCCTGACAACTTGGAAGTTCGCGCTTCCCCTGGCCTGCTGGAACCCGGCGTAGTCGGAGTACTGCGCCCCGTACTTCTCCTGCCCGCAGGCATCGAGGACCGCCTGACGCCGCCGCAACTGGAGGCGGTGCTGGCGCACGAATTGTGCCACGTCCGCCGGCGCGACAACCTGTTCGCTGCCATTCACATGATCGTCGAGGCGGTCTTCTGGTTCCATCCCCTGGTGTGGTGGATCGGCGCTCGATTGGTGGAAGAGCGCGAGCGTGCCTGCGACGAAGAGGTACTGAGCCAAGGCAGCGAGCCGTACGTCTACGCCGAAGGAATCCTGAACGTCTGCAAGCTCTACGTGGAATCGCCGCTGGCTTGCGTGTCGGGAGTGACGGGCTCGGATCTCAAGAAACGAATCGAGGCAATCATGACCAACCGCATCGTGCTCAGACTAAACTTCGCCAGGAAAGCAACCCTGGCAGCGGCCGCGACGGCGGCCCTGGCCGTGCCGATCGTGCTTGGCATGCTGAATGCGCCGCGCGTCCGCGCGCAAGCGCCGGCGGCCGGCACGCCGAAATTCGAGGTCGCCTCGATCCGGCCCGGCTGCGCCGACCTCGGCGGAGGCGGGGTCATGACCAAGACCGGAGGGCGTCCTGTCCAGTCTCCCGGAAGACTGAACAGATGCAACACCGTGGCGGGGTTCATTGGGGATGCATACCTTAATTTCGCCGATGGCCTTTCGGATCGCACCCGTCTGATGCGTTTGTCTGGTCCGTCGCCATCGGGAGGTCCCGCGTGGATCCGTTCCGACATGTACCAGATCATCGCGAAGGCAGAGGGAACGCCGAGCCAGGAGATGATGAGGGGGCCCATGATGCAAGTGCTCCTCGCCGAGCGGTTCAAGCTGCAGGTGCATCGCGAATCGAGGGAAGTCCCGGTCTATGTCATGACCGTGGCCAAGGGCGGCGCCAAACTGCAGCCATTTCAGGAAGGCAGTTGCACCCCCGTTGATCGAACGAAGGGTCCCGTGCCGCTACCCGCAACCGGGCCGCAGGGCTGTATGTTCCAATACGGCAACAGGAAGGGAGCGAACCTGGTGTTGGACGCGCAGGGGACCAATCTGACGGACTTCGGCCACCTGCTGGCCTTCGGCTTCGACCGTCCGGTGATCGACAAGACCGGGATCGCGGGAAAGTTCGATTTCCACCTGGAATTTACGCCCGACGAGTCCACACCCAAATTCCTTGGTGGCACCGACCGGGATGGGGGTCCACCCTCGCCGGCCGCCGCGGCTTCCGACCCGGTGGGCCCATCGATCATGACCGCGATCCAGCAGCTTGGGTTGAAACTGGAGCCGGCGAAGGGGCCCAAGGAACTCCTGGTCATCGATCGCCTGGAGCGGCCTACCGCGAATTGAGGACGATATGATCGGCGCAGTGACTAACCATTTATGGCAATCGACGTTGTTCGCGGTCGCCGCGGGACTGCTGACTGTGGCGCTACGGAAGAACCGGGCGCATGTTCGTTTTTGGCTGTGGTTTGGCGCATCGGTCAAATTCTTCGTTCCGTTCGCGGTGCTGATGAGCTTCGGCAGCCGTCTGGAGTGGGCGCCTGCCCGGAAGATTGCGATACAGATTGCGGCGCCGGCGGTCTCGATCGCAATGGAGCAGATCGCCCAGCCATTCGCCACTACCGTGCCGATAGCGCCAACTACGCGAGGCACCGGCGATTGGATCCCCATCGCAATCCTCGCCGTATGGGCGTCTGGATTCGCCGCCATCGCCCTGTTCCGATTTCGGGTCTGGCTCCGCATCCGTGCTGCACTACGTGGCGCGGACACTCGTGNNTCGTCTCGACGCTTTTCGGCCCGCCCGGCAGATCTGGGACGGGGAAGCGTTTTCGATACCTGTCGAGATTCGCTTCTCCCCCGGCCTTCTGGAGCCTGGCGTGGTCGGCATCCGGCGCCCTATTCTGCTCCTGCCCGAAGGCATCGAGGACCGCCTGACTCCGCCCCAACTGGAGGCTGTATTGGCGCACGAGCTATGCCACATCCGCCGCCGCGACAACCTGTTCGCTTCCATCCACATGATCGTCGAAGCCGTCTTCTGGTTCCATCCCCTGGTGTGGTGGATCGGCGCGCGATTAGTGGAAGAGCGCGAGCGCGCCTGCGACATAGAGGTGCTCCGCCTGGGCAGCGAGCCGCACGTCTACGCCGAAGGAATCCTCAATGTCTGCAAGCTCTACGTGGAATCGCCGCTGGTCTGTGTGTCGGGAGTTACCGGGGCCGATCTCAAGAAACGAATCGAGGCAATCATGACGAACTGCATCGTGCTCAAACTGAACCTCGCAAAGAAAGCGGCCCTGGCGTTTGCCTGCATCGCAGCTCTAGCCATGCCGATCATCGTAGGCATGATGCGTGCCCCGGTGACCCGTGCGCAATCCGCGTCTGCGCCCACGGCGAAATTCGAAGTGACTTCGGTGAAGCCATGCAAAGACAGCGCGCCAGACGCCGGCAGGAAGGGTGGCGGAGGCGGAGGCCCGGCCGCATCTCCCGGAAGACTGGCCCTGCCTTGCCGGACCACGATGGATCTCATCCGCGCAGCCTACGTGCAATTTGCGAACGGTAAATTCAATCCTGTGAGGCGGCATGTTCAGATCGAAGGAGGCCCATCCTGGATTGATTCCGACCGCTACCAGATCGAGGCGAAGGCCGAGGGAGCTCCAGGCGGGGAGATGATGAGGGGAGCTCTGTTGCAAGCGCTGCTCGAAGACCGATTCAAACTCAAGATCCGTCGCGAGACCAGGGAGGTTCCAGTCTATGCGTTAAGCGTAGGTAAGGTCGTCCCCAAGCTTCAGGCCGCCAAGGAAGGCGGCTGCATTCCTTTGGACATGAATCATCCACCGCCCCCGCCGGAACCGGGGAAGCCGTTCCCCTGGTTGTGCGGACTGTTAGGGCGGCGTCCCGATGCAATTGAGATCCACCACACGACCATGGAGAACCTCAGCGAACAATTCTCGATCCTGTTGGACCGGGACGTCATCAACAAGACCGGGATCGCGGGCCTGTTCGATATCCGTGTCGAGGTCACCCCGGACGAACTCTCTGCCGGGCCTTCCGATACCACGCCGCCCGCGAACCAGGATTACGAGACCGGCTTGATTTTTGCCGCGATCCGCAAGCTCGGGTTCAAGCTGGAATCGGCCAAGGGGCCCGGACAATTCCTGGTGATCGATCACGTCGAAAGGCCCACTGAGAATTGATGGATTTGCTCCGAAAGAGAGGTCTCCGATGAGAAACTCCACGATCAGCCTTGTTCCCGTCTACGAAAAACGGTATACCAGTTCCATGCTCTCCCGATGCTGTCTCTTCGCTCTTCTGGCCGGCACTTGCCTGGCACAGGATGCCGCCCGGATGGATCAAATCGTCCAATCCTACGTGGCCAACCACCAGTTCATGGGGACCGCCCTCGTTGCGCGCGGCAGCCAGGTGCTCTATAGCAAGGGCTTTGGCTCCGCCAACCTGGAATGGGACATCCCCAACTCGCCGAACACCAAATTCCGCCTAGGGTCGGTGACCAAGCAGTTCACCGCAGCTTCCATCCTGCTGCTTGAAGAGCGCGGCAAGCTGAAGGTCTCCGACCCGGTGAAGAAGTATATGCCGGACGCCCCCACCGCCTGGGACAAGATCACGATCTCTAACGTGCTCACCCACACCTCGGGCATCCCGAACTTCACCAGCTTTCCGGACTATGCGAAGTTCGGAGTCTTGGCTACCACGCCCACCGAGTTGGTGGCGCGCTTCCGCGACAAGCCGCTCGATTTCGAGCCTGGCGAGAAGTATAGTTACAGCAATTCGGGATATGTGCTACTCACTTACCTGCTCGAAAAGATCACTGGAGACACTTACGAGAAATTCGTCCGCGACAACCTCTTCACGCCGTTGGGCATGAAGGACTCCGGCTACGATTCTAACTCTGCAGTCATCGCGCATCGGGCATCCGGATATGTGTCCGGCCCGAAAGGATTCGAGAATGCGGGGTTCGTCCATATGACCGTCCCACAGGGTGCAGGTGCACTCTATTCCACCACTGAGGATCTGTTGAAGTGGGAGCAGGGTCTGTTCGGCGGCAAGGTGCTGCAGGCGGCGTCGCTCGAAAAGATGACTACACCGTTCAAGAGCAACTACGCCTTCGGACTGATGGTGACAACCGAAGGCGGGCATAAGTTAATCGCACACGGCGGCGGCATCCAAGGCTTCAATACAGAGCTGGAGTACTTTCCCGAAGACAAGCTCACGGTGGTGGTATTGGGGAATGTGAACGGCCGGGCGCCCGGGGAGATCGCCAAGAAACTGGCGGCGATGGCGCACGGCGACAACGTGAAACTACAGAGCGAGCGGAAGGAGATTACGCTCGATCCCAAGGTGCTGAGCCGCTACGTGGGCGCATATCAGATGCCCCAGGGCCAAGCCAACCTGATCACGCTGGAAGGCAATCAACTGACCAGCAAGTTAGGCAATCAGGCCCCGGTGCCGATCTTTCCGGAGTCGGAGACCATGTTCTTCCTGAAAGTGGTCGACGCCCAGGTCGAGTTTTCCGGGAATGACGCCCAAGGAAGGCCAACTCAACTGACGATTCATCAGAATGGCATGGACAACACAGGAAAGCGGCTGGACGATGCCGAGGCAAAAAAGGTCGCAGACGCTGCTGCGGCCGTTGCCAAGAGGTTCAAGGATCAGACCGCCGCGCCGGGCAGCGAGGCCGCGTTGCGCAAGATGATAGAGGATTGCCAGGCGGGCAAGCCGGACTACGACTCGATGAGTGCGGGCCTGGCGACCGCAACGCGGCAGCAACTGCCACAAATCCAGGCGATCCTCACCGAGCACGGGAAGATCCAGTCAGTGACCTTCACAGGAGTCGGGCCGGCGGGCCCCGATATCTACCAGGTCAAGTTTGAGAAAGGCACGTTGGAGTACCGGATCTGGCTGTCTCCGGACGGCAAAGCCGAGGCCTCCAACTTCCACCCGGTACAGTGACGTGGCGCAGACCGCTGCGCGGTCCCTGGAGATTGGCCATTTG
>PMTT01000335.1 GCA_003167275.1 Bryobacterales bacterium
TTTTGCAAGAGGCTCCTGTGACCCGTTTACCGGCCAATCTCAGGTGGCGGGTCTTTAGGCGGAAAAACACTTTTTTCCCAGATGGTTAGCTTACGTTTGGCGACTCCAAGTCGGGTGGCCAATCGCCTGGCTCGCTGCCGAACCCAGGGCTATGGTACTGGAAACCCAGGCCCAAGTTCAGCCTCTTGTGGAGGCGGGTTAGGGTTTTCAGGCGCATGGATTGTTTTCCCTCGCCGGAATTGGTGCACTCCGAAAATGCGTCGAGACGAGTCTCGACGCGGCAGACACGAGTGTCTGCGCCATGTCGTCGGGCCTAAGGCAGTGCGATCGTGAGGCGGCGTTGGAATTCTGCGACTGTTCGCGTCCGGGTGTGCGCATCGAAGGCGCTGGCGTCGCGGAAGACGGTCGTCAGCTTTGTGCAGCGGTCCTCCGTTGTTGATGGCGGCAGGACCCGCTGGAGCAACGATTCGGTGGGGGCGGTCGCCTCGGCATCGCGCCAGCGGACGCCGGTCAGCATTTCGAACACTACCAGCGCCAGCGAATAGACGTCGGTTGCGGTGGAGAGGGTGCCTCCCAATCGGTCGGGCGCCATGTAGTCGGCTGCGCCGGCGGCCCTGTTGCTATCCATGATGCTATGGTCGGGGGCGCAGAACACGGCTGTGCCGAAATCGATTACGACGGCGCGCTCATCGGATTGTCCGACGTTGCGGAGCATAATGTTGTCGGGCTTCAGGTCGCAGTGCAGGATGCCGTTGGTGTGGGCATATTCCAAGGCCTCGCAAATCTCGCGCGTTCTGGCCCAGGCACGGTCGAGCTCCATGGAACCGCGCGTTAGGACTGCCTGCAGGGTGACCCCTTCGACGTACTCGGTGACGATGAACAACTGATCGTCGCCGGTGATGCCGGCCTCCCGCGGCTGCAGGATGCCGGGATGGCGTAGCGACTCCAAAGCTTTCTGCTCCAGTTTCCATCGCCGGTTGATCCATTCGCTGAGGTCGGGCCGGAAGCGGATCAGCTTCACGGCGACGGGCTCACGGTTGCACTGCAAGTCGCGGCCAAAATAGACGGTGGCGAAGCCGCCTTTCGCCATGGGGTGCTCGATCACGAAACGACCGCAGCCAGCACGAACAGACCAACGACCGTTTTCCGCATTCTCAAATCCTCTCACGGGTGTATGCGTTTGTGGGTGGGAGTTTTGCCGAGTTTGCTCCGAGGCCGCGCGAAGAGCAATCTTTGTGACGGGGGCGACGATTTTGTGCCGATTGGTTCGTCCAGCCGTTGACCAGATCGCCGTTAGTGTAACGTCCACCAATAACTGGACGATTGCGGACGATTGAGGCAATGGCAACGGTCGCCTGAAAGGCGGCTGCAGCCAGGATTGGCTGCCCCACAAGTTAGGCGCGGTGGTAAGATGGCCTCGACCCCGGACACGTAAAGGAGAGCCCATGACTCGAAAGCCCTTTGTGATTGCGTTCACTTTCTGCGCGGCGGCGGTACTGTACGCGCAGGAACCACCAACTCCAGGCGAACCACCGGCCCAGACGCCGGCGGGCGGTGCGCCACCGCGGGCGGGCATCACGCCGCCTTCGCAAGATCCGCAACCTTATGAGAAGGTCATTACCAAAGATGCCAAATCGAAGAAGGGCATCTTCACGGTTCACCAGATCAAAGACAAGTATTACTACGAAATCCCCAAGAGTGAGTTCGACAAAGAGTTCCTCTGGAATACGCAAATTGCCAAGACCACCCAGGGCGCCGGTTACGGCGGCGACGAGTTGACCGAGCGGGTGATCCACTGGGAACTGAGCGGCAATAAGGTCTACCTGCGTGACAACAACTACGCGGTGGTCGCCGATCCCAAGACGCCCATCGCGCAGGCGGTCAAAGCGGCCAACAACAGCACCATCATCATGAGCTTCCCGGTCGCCGCGTTCGCCAAGGACGGCGCTCCGGTGATCGAAGTCACGCGGCTCTTCACCACCGACGTTCAAGAGTTCAGCGCGCGCCAGCGGCTGGGCGCCACCACCATGGATACTACCCGGTCGTTTATCGAGCGACTGTCTCCCTACCCGGAGAATATCGAAGCGGAATCCACCGTGACGTATACGCGAATGCCGACGCCCGCGGGCGTGGCGGAGCTCCCGCGCCGGTGGTGATCAACGGCAGCCAGATGCGGCCCGGCAGCGCCACCGTCGTGCTGCATCACAGCATGGTCAAACTGCCGGAGAAGCCCATGATGCCGCGGGTTTTCGACGAGCGCGTCGGCTACTTCACCACCAGCTTGATGGACTACAGCAAAGAGGAGCACCGCGCGCCGCGGGTCCGCTATATCGCGCGCTGGCGACTGGAGAAGAAGGATCCCACCGCGGCCGTTTCCGAGCCGGTGAAGCCGATCGTTTACTACATCGATTCCGCCACGCCGGTGAAGTGGCGCGAATGGCTTAAGAAGGGAGTGGAAAGCTGGCAGGTGGCTTTCGAGGCCGCCGGCTTCAAGAACGCCATCATCGCCAAGGTGGCGCCGACTCCCGAAGAGGATCCCGACTTCAGCCCCGAGGACGTACGCAACTCCGTCATCCGGTGGCTGCCCTCCACTATCGAGAACGCCGTCGGCCCGAATATCCACGATCCCCGCACGGGCGAGATCCTGAATGCGGACATACAGTTCTATCACAACATCATGAATCTGATGCGCGACTGGTACTTTGTGCAGGTGGGGCCGCTCGACCCCCGCGCGCAGAAACTGCCGCTGCCCGACGACCTGATGGGCCGATTGCTGGAGCAGGTGGTGGCGCATGAAGTCGGCCACACGCTCGGCTTCCAGCACAACATGAGGGCCAGTTCCATGTACGAGCAGGCCAAGGTTCATGACAAAGACTGGGTCCACAAGATGGGCCACGCGCCTTCCATCATGGACTATGCGCGCTTCAACTATGTGGCTCAGCCCGAAGATAACATCGCGGTCGAAGACTTAGTGCCGCGGGTCGGGCCGTATGACATTTGGGCCACTAAGTGGGGCTACACTCCGATTGCGAAAGCGAAGACCGCCGAAGAGGAGAAGCCCACGCTCGACAAGTGGGCGCGCGAGCAGGATCAGACACCGTGGTATCGTTTCTCGACCGCGGGGTCGGCCGGCTCCGATCCGGGCGAGCTTACCGAGGCGGTGGGCGATGCCGACGCCATCAAGTCCAGCGCCCTGGGGCTGAAGAACCTGCAGCGTGTGGCGAAGATGCTGATCCCTGCGACCACTGCCAAAGAAGGCGAGCCCTATGACGATCTCGCGGAACTCTATGGCCGGATGCTGGGGCAGTGGACGCTCGAAATGAACCACGTGGCGGCCATCGTTGGGGGTTTCGACACGCAGGAAAAGTATGTCGGGCAGTCCGGCGTGCTGTTTACTCCGGTGCCCAGGGAGCGCCAGCAACTGGCGGTCAACTTCCTGAGTGAGAACGCGCTGGCCACGCCGAAGTGGGCCGTGGATCCGCAGATTCTTCGGCGCATCGAGGCGGTGGGCGTACTGAACCGCATCCGGAGCGCGCAGAGCAGCGTGTTGAACAGCCTGCTGAGCAGCCCGCGTTTCGCACGGCTGGTGGAGCAGGAAGCCATCGATGGGAACTCCGCTTACTCCCCGGCCGATTTCCTGGCCGCGGTGCGGAAGGGCGTGTGGAAGGAACTGGACGACTCGCAGGTTAAGGTGGACGCGTACCGCCGCAACTTGCAACACACGTCTATCTCGACTTAGTGAATAACAAGGTCAATAGCACTGGCTCTGGTGTGCCGGTGGGCCTGCCGCCCGAACTGGCGGGTCTCTTCGGCAGCAGCAGCGACGAGAAACCGTTCTATCGCGCCGAGCTGCGGGCTCTGAATACGTCAGTCGCGGCCGCGCTGGCGAAGGCTACGGACCGGGAAACCAAGGCCCATCTGGAAGGCGTTCGCGACCAGATTGCCAAGATTCTCGATCCGAAGTTCGCGCAGACCGCTGGCGGCGGAGGAGCGGTCATACGGATTGGGTACGACGGTCTCGACCTGTTTTCGGCGACACCGGACCAGATTGGAACCTGCTGGCCGGACTACGTCATTCGCCCCTACTGATCGTAGCCTGTTTGTGGGGCGGACCCCCGAGTCCGCGGCTGACCCCGGTCGGCCTGCTTGCACAGGCGGGCCCGCCC
>PMTT01000422.1 GCA_003167275.1 Bryobacterales bacterium
ACATTCGTTTATATCGGAGTATTCTGCAGGCCTCGAAACTTGTACCGGCCATGACGCCCGTTTCCGGACGAACCACAGGCCGATGAGCTTTAAGAAATTGAAAGAACCAAACAGGAAGGCCGTATTCCGCCCCGTGCGGTGGCCCGCACAGAGTTTTGTTACCATTCCTTACAGGGGGTCTTTATTGTTATAGCACCGTTTCCTCTGCATGGCAAGTGCCCGCAGGGCGTACGATACCTTCAAACCCCAATTTCGGCGACTTGTTCAGCATAGCATCGAAGGAATTTGGACGCAAGGGGTATTTCAGAAAAATATCGGGTTTCCATGTCTGAAACTATACATTCCTCTGCAAGTGTTTGGAAAGATTAGGGCATGGGGGCGGATTGACTGGCTTTATGCGGGAGAGGCTGGGCTTGTGCGCCGGCTGGCGCCGGCGTGCCGATTGCCAATCGGCCGCCCCACTGAGCTGCAAAGAGCCATCACCAAAATGCTGGGCGGGTTGGCCGGTACGAAAAGCCCGACCAGGGGGTCGGCCGGCGAGCCAGGGGGCCCGTCCCACCAGATCCATGTAGGCAGAATAGAAGGGCAACAGGCGATGGGGTTTATGATAAAGAAGATGTCTGCCCTGCCGGTCGCACTATTCGCCGTTTTCTGCACCTTCCCGGCGCATGCACAGCCTGTTTCCCGCGACATCCTCTCCCGGATCGCCGAAGAGGCCGAGGTCCTTCGGCAAAACGCAACCAAGGCGTTGAGCCAGGAAACCCTGGAACAGCGCGCCGTAATGCCCCCTTCCCGCTTTCGGCCACGGATCGGCGCATCCGCCGACGCAGCCCCGAAACCGCGGCTGTCGGTCCGTGAGGTAGTGTCCGAGTACAGCGTCGGCGTGCTCCGGGAGTCGGCTTCCGGGGACCTCGTGGAATTCCGCCAGGTGGTCTCGGTGGATGGGCGCCGGATACAATCTGCCGAGAGCGCCCGGCGGGCTCTGTCGCTAGGGGTGCAGTCGGCCGACGATCGTGCACGCAAACGCATGCTGGAGGATTTCGCCAAGCACGGCCTGGTGGATATTGCTACCGACTATGCGTTGATCCTGCTGGCCTTCTCCAAACGGGGCCTCCAGCAGATGAAGATCGAAGCCGCCGGCGAAGACCAGGTGGGCGCCGACGAGGCCACGGTGCTCGATTGGCAGCAGACCTCCCCGGACAGTGGAGAGCTGGAGTTTCACGGGAGACTGATGGCCCGGCGCGCCCTTCAGGGGAATTTGTGGGTACGCAAATCCGACGGTCTGCCGCTGCGCATACGGGCTTGGGCGGAGCATACCGACGCCGCCAAACACCGGATCCGCGACGACGCCACGGTGGACTATATCCTTTCGCCGCACGGCTTCCTGACGCCCGTGTCGGTAGTCCACCGTCATCTGGTGGACAGCAAACTGGTGACGGAGAACCTATACCGGTACGAGCCCTTCAAGCTCTTCGGCGCCGAGAGCGATATCAAGTTCACCACGGAGCCCGATCCCGCCCCGCCACCCCCACCTGTCAAGAAATGACTCGCGGCGGGTCACGGCAATGCGCAGGTCGAAGTCAGCCAGGAAGAATCCCCAGTGGCAAGAATGCCCGTGTCACATCCGCACTGCCCGTACCAAAATCGGACAGTACCAGTGTGCCCCAGCAAATTATGCTCGCGCGAAATGGCGCCTCGGCCATCGGCCCACAACCTGCTAGGTCGGCGTAGGACCATGCCCCATCTGGTCGCGGATCTTCGATACGCCGCCCGTACTCTGCGCCGCAGTCCGGGCTTCACCGTCACGGCCATCGCCGCCCTCGCCTTGGGCATCGGCGCCACCACGGCCATCTTCTCCGTGGTCGACAAGGTATTGCTTGAGCCGTTGCCGTATCCCGATCCCGACCGGCTGGTCCAGCTCATGACCACGTCTCCACTGGGAGACGAACCCGTCGTCTCGATTCCGAAGTACGCCATCTGGCGCGAGCACACCACCACGTTCGAGCGCATGGCCGCGTATGAGATCGGCGGGCCGGGGATCAGCCTCACCGAAGGAGCTTTCCCCGAGTCGCTTCAGGCCGCCCGGGTTTCGGCCGACTACTTCAGCCTCTTTGGCGGGAAGATCGCGATCGGGCGAGGCTTTTCGGCACAGGAAGACGGGCCGGCCGGGCCGCGCGTTGTGGTCATCAGCAATCGATTGTGGCGCGGGCGATTCCGCGGCGATCCGAAGCTGGTGGGCCGTAACATCGCACTTGCATACGAATCGTATAAGGTTATCGGGGTGCTGGGAGCGGGTTTTCCGGTGACCCAGCCGGCGGACGTGTGGCTTCCACTGCAGGCCGATCCAACCACAGCCAACCACCTGAGCCGCGTGCGCGTAGCCGCCCGTCTCAAACCGGGAGTCACGGTCAAGGACGCCCAGGCTGACGTGGGAGACACCATGGAGCACTTTTTCCGGAAGTATCCCTACCCCAAAGCGCCCATGCTCTACAAGGAGAGTTTCACCGCCATCCCGCTACGCGATGCCGTGGTGGGCGATGTCCGTCCGGCGCTTTTCCTCCTGGTGGGAGCCGTCGGCTTCGTGCTGACGATCTCCTGCGCGAATGTCGCCAGCCTGCAGTTGGCGCGCGCATCCCGGCGGGCGCGCGAGATCGCCATACGGGCGGCGCTCGGCGCGCAACGCCGGCAGATCGTCCGCCAGTTAATGACCGAGAGCGTGGTTCTTTCGTTGGGCGGCGGACTGGTGGGCCTCGGGCTCGGGTACCTGGGAGTCCGCGCGTTGCTGGCCATCAGCCCCAGCGATATTCCGAGGATCGGCGCCAACGGCTCGGCGATTGCGCTCAACTGGCAGGTTTTCCTGTTCACGTTCACGGTATCGGTCGCGACCGGCATCCTTTTCGGCCTGATCCCGGCGCTGAACGCCTCGCGTACGGACGTCAGTTCGGTGGTCAAAGACAGCGTCTCGCAATCCGGCATGGGATTCCGCCGCAACCGCGGCCGCTCGGCGCTGGTGATTGTCGAGATGGCGCTGGCCCTAGTGCTGCTGGCGGGCGCGGGACTGCTCATCCGCACCTTCGTGGCTATGCGCACGGCCGACCGCGGCTTCGACGAGCAGAACGTGCTGACGCTCGAGATGCCGCTCAACAGCTCACAGTTCGAACGGACGTCGCAGGTGGCCCAACTGGTGCGCGCCACGGAGCGCCGCATCCTGGGTATCCCCGGAATTTCCGGGGTCGCCGTCACGTGTGCGCTGCCGCTGGAGCCCAGTCTGACGATGCCCTTCACGGTTCACGGCCGCGACCAGAGCCAAGTGGGGCGGTATCATGGCGCGGCCACGTGGCGCAGCGTCTCGCCGGGCTTCTTCGATGCCTTTCGCATCCGCCTGCTGCGCGGGCGCCTGTTCATGAACGCGGATGACGAGCAGGCCGCCGGAGTCGTGCTGATCAACCAGGCGATGCTGAAACGCTTCTGGCAGGAGGTGGACGCCAACCCGATTGGAGATTTCATCACGATAGGCAAGGGCATGGGCGCCGGGCTGGAGGAACTTCCGCGGCAGATCGTCGGCGTGGTGGCGGACGTCCGAGATGCCGGCCTGCGGATGGAACCTATGATGTTCATTCCAGTGGCGCAGGTGCCCGACGGCATGAATGCGCCGCACAATCGCCTGCTGCCGCTGACCTGGGTGGTCCGGGCGACCGATCCCTCGCGGCTGGCTACCGGCGCCATCCAGCAGGAGCTTCACGAAGTGAGCGGCGGCCTGCCGCTGGGACGCGTGCGGAGTATGCACGAAGTGGTGGCGGCGTCGTCCGCGCGCACGCAGTTTTATATGATGCTGCTGACGGTCTTCGCGGGGATCGCGCTGCTGTTAGCCGCTGTGGGTCTGTATGGCCTGATGGCTTATTCGGTGCAGCAGCGAACGCAAGAGATCGGCATCCGGATGGCGCTAGGCGCGGGCCCGGAGGACGTGAGGAATCTGGTGGTGTTGCAGGGAATGCGGCTCGCACTGTTGGGGATTTCGATCGGCATCCCGACGGCGCTGGCCTTGACGCGGGTGATGGTCAGCATGATCTTCGGCATACGGACGTGGGATCCGGCGGTGTTCGCTGCGGTGGCGCTGCTGTTGAGCGCGGTGGCGTTGTTCGCCACGTATGTGCCCTCGCTGCGCGCGACGCGCGTGGATCCGATGGGAGCGCTGCGGTGCTGAGGGGTGCGAGCCCCTGCCGAGAACTTACAGGCACGCAACGCTTCCTTTTCATTCCGTGAACGATGTCAACTGGGTGTATACTGAGCAGAACATCGGGGGGTGAAGTGAGAATTCAGCTCGACCAGAAGCGGTCGAGGCTTCGTGTCGCGTCCAAGCGCCACTGCCGCTTCACATCTAAATATGGCGCTCGCCGACCATACCCCAAGACATAGGCTCGACACGCAACGCGTGCAAAGTTCGAGTCGGTTTCGGTCTATTCCGCGGCGGGGAAACCCGGGTGAGTGAAAGGAACGTTGAGCTATGAAAGACACAAAACAGGTCACGCAGGAGAGGAGTGGTCGCGCGCCCGGGGGTTTCGCCGCCTGGGTCGGGCTTCCCGGTCTCCTGTGGTGTTGTGCGACTTTCATCGCGCCGCCGGCCGTGGCCCAGCCCATGGCGGTAACCGTCGCCAACGAGACGCCGGGCGTCGGAGAGGACGTATTTATAACGGCAACGTGGTCCCGCGATCTCAGTTACCTGCGCGCCTCCGGTCTGGCCGACCCGGTCCTGACGTTCCAGTTCCGAAGGGGAAGTGGAGCATGGCGCAACACCGAGTACGTCTGCACCAAGACCGGCTTTACCAGCAGTGGGAACCTGTTCCCCTGCAATTATCTGATCCATGGCCCGCAGCAGGAGATCGTCCTGGAATTCCGGGCCGTCATCTATGACCGGCGGAGGTTCACGTCAACCGCACCGCTCTTTGACGGCGAACCCAGTAATGTCAAGACCGCCGGCTGGATAGCCGCAAAACAGATGCAGACCGTGAGATGGGCGGGCAAGCCAAAACCGAAAGAGCAGAAGCCGTCAAACGTCAGGAGCCTGACCCTGACGGTGAACGGCGCGGAATGTAAAGTGGAAGGCCTGACGAACAGCGTCAACAGCAAGACGGACGGAAACGCCGAAGTCCAGGCGGTCAGGGGTGACGTTGCTACATTCACTGCCAGTTATTCCACATCCGGCTATACTTCCAGCGGAACTACATTCCAGGTCCGGTTGCAGTTCGGCAGAGAAGTGGAGAACCTGGCTATCGCTAGCGGCACGAAGACATTTACATTCATCGTTGATAACTACACCCCCAAGATCCACGCTGTCGAGGCTGAGATTATCTGGGCTAGCGGGGAGAACCCCACATCCGGTGGTCGCGACCTATACGGCGTCATCTGTCATGTGCCTGTCACGTTCAAACGGCCTCCGCCGCCGGGGAGAAAATGAACTCGGTCTTGTAAGTCTGCGCAATCCCCCCTGGTCTCGGCCAGAAGGTAATAGCTGGGCGTTCAGGTCGGCCGGTGCCCGGGGACGTCCCTCGCCCTCAAAAAAGGCGCCAAAACAAAAATGCCCGTGGTACACTACCCATCAAGTATCTATGGGAAAGGCCAAGGAGAGATCCGAGGGCGAACTGGTGCAAGGCACGCTCGACATGCTCATTCTGAAAACGCTGTCGCGGAAGGCGCAGCACGGGTATGGGATCGCCCAGTTCATTCAGCAGGTATCGGATGAAGTCCTGCGGGTGGAGGAAGGCTCGCTCTATCCGGCGCTGCACCGCCTGGAACTCGACGGCATGATCGATTCCGAGTGGGGCTTATCGGAAAACAATCGCCGCGCCAAGTATTACCGGCTGACGGCGCTGGGGCGCAAGCAGTTGATCAAGGAATCCAACGACTGGAGCCGCCTGGCGGAGGCCATCGCGCGAGTCATGCAGACCGCATAGGGTATGCTTTAGCTTGCCGAACTAACTGAGAACGCTGGACGGGGCAAGCTAAAGCATACCGTACGTCACGCCAGAACTTCGCTCGGCGCGGGCATGCCGCGGCGGGAAAACTGAATGACTCCGTCCTTGCCGATCACATAGACCGTGCGCTTCACGATCAGGCCGTTGGCGTGATACAGCTCAGCGACCTTCTGACTCTCGTCCACCAGCAGCGGGAAGGGGAACTTGAATTTCTCGCGGAACTTGCCGTGACTCCGGGCGCTGCCGGGGTTTACGCCAAAGACCTCGACGCCCGCGGCGCGTGCCTGGCTCCAATCGTCGCGGAACTGGCACAGTTGCTTGGTGCAGCCGGGTGTATCGTCTGCGGGATAGAATACCAGCACGACGCGCTTGCCTCTCAGGGCGGAGAGGGTGACGACGCGGCCGGAATCGTCCGGCAGCGAGAAATCGGGCGCGGGCGTGCCGGCCTTGAGCGGATCGGAAAAGAGCCAGGAGAGCATTATTTCACCGTAATCGAAACTTCGTTGCTATGGGACTGATTGATGGAGAGCAGGAGCGACTGCGTTCCGGAAGCGAGTCCGCCAGGGACCAGCACGTCTATTTGGTAGAGACCCACAAACCCGGGCGTCAGGCCGCTGTAGACCGGCGGCAGGGGTACGGCGCCGATGAAGACCGTCGGCGTGAGTACGGTCTGCTCGAAGCCGCCCACAAGCTGGGTCGGACCCAGACCCGTACAGTAGATTTCGATGTAGTCGCCGGCCTGGACAGGGGTGGTGAGTGCGCTCGCGGTGGTCCCGGCATGGATCACGCCGCCGGCGAAGATGCCTGGTTGCAGAGCGGCGACGCTCACGGTGGCGGTGGTGCGTGTGCCGGAGGGCGTCACCACGGTCAGAGTGCCGGTCTCCAGGGCCACGTCCTGCGGGACATAGAGATTGATCTGGGTGTCACTGACGTAACTCAGAGGTAAGGCGGCGCCGTTGAGCAGCACTTGTACACCGGCCATGGTTGTGGGCCACGGATACGGCGCGGTGGCGGTTTGTCCCCCCGCCAAGTTGACGCCCTGGATTGCTTCCAACGCGCCGGCGGCCATGCCGGGATCAAAAGATCCGGCGTTCCCGACTGCCGAAATCACCGGGACCGCGCTGCCTGCGGTCACCGTGAGACTGACCGCGGGCAGAGTGTCGACCGCCAGTTGTAACTGATTGGATCCGCCGGCGCCGGGGGTCCAGCGGAAGGAAGCTTGGCCGTGCGGATCGGTGATGCCCGCGGACGGTGACACGGTTCCGCCCGCCGAAGCCGTCGCGACGATGCGCGCACCGGGGTAGGCGAGGTTGTTGACGTCGGTCAGCGAGACCACGATCGGGTCGGGCAGCGGGGCTGCCGAAGTGGAGACCTGCCGATCTCCCGAGACGGCCACCAGCTTCAGCAAAGAGGCATCGGCCACCTGGACGCGCGCGAACGCGGTTTCATAGGCTGAGTCACTGGGGACGGCCGAGACCTCCTCGACACCGGCTCGCAAACCCAAGACAGTGAAGGACGCGCTCGTGGCCCCGGCCGGGATCTTGAGCGAAGGCGGCAGGCTGGCGTAGCCGTTGGGCGCTTGAAACGTCACGGTCAGGTCGGTCGCAGGAGGCGTCTGGACCGTGATAGTGGCGGCGACAGCGCCTGCCACGACGCCGCCAGCCGGAAACAGCGAGAGTTTCAAACTGCGCTTAAGCGAGGTATCGGCAACGGCATTGTTACTGGAGGCGGTGGCGTAGAAAGTCTCGAACTGCTGCCGGTAGGTGTCGATCTGACTCAGATTGGCGGCCGAGGGTGTGGAGCCTTGCGCGACGATCATGATGAACGCGAAACGAAAGTTGCGCTGCGCGACGGTGGAGTCCGGAGTGCGCCGGCCCATCGCCTGGATGACATCGTCGATGCCGATGTTCTGCCGCTGGCCGTTGAAGCCGTAGCCGCGCAGGGGATGCCACTGAGTCATGGCGTAAGGAACGCCGGTGACCAGGAAGGTATCGGGCACATCGATGGGCGCGCGGAAGCCCATCAGGTACTGATCGAGCGGCGCATAGGCCTGCACGGTGTCAGTGGTCAGGAATTCGGGCGAAACGTTGGGACCTTGATCCACGATGCGCTCGCCCTCCATCACCGAGGCCTCGGAGTTGAAGGCGAAGCTCCAGTGCGCGTTCTGGTAGCCGAGCATGGGAAGCGCGCCGGGATTGTTCGGATCGGCGATGCTGGCGAAGGCCAGAAACAGGTGGCCGGTTTCATGCGCGATGATGCTGAGCGGCGTGTCTCCCTGCGGCGCGCGTGCTGGCACCAGAGCGGTGACGTCGGTGGGGTACTGGCTAAGCATCCCGAGGTTGAGGACGGATTGCAGGCGGGAGGCGGATCCGTACTGACTGCCGGCGTCGCCCGATGGGACGCCGTACCCGGAGCCGAAGTTATTGCGAACGGTACTCTCATAGGCGAGCACGCCTTCTCCCAAGGCCGCGATGTCCTCATTGTTGTATATCACCAGGTAGTCGTAGGAATCCTCGTGCGTCTGGTAGAACTTCTGGGCGGCAGTGACTACATCGATCTGGAGTGAGTTGCCGAAGCGTTCCGCGACGGCGGCGGAATAGTCGCTGGTGGGGTCGTTGCGGAAGTCGACGAGCGTCGTGGTTCCGAGCAAGTTGCCGGGTGCGATGCCCACGACGGCGCTGGTGGCATTGATCCCGGAGTAGGAAAACTCGATGCGTCCATCCGGATAGAGTTTCACCTGGAAGGTCTGGTGCGCGCCGAGGCCGACGGCCTCCCATTCCGGGACACTGACCCAACTCACCACCACGTGGGTGGTGTCGGCGAGCATCCGCACGCCGCCCGCGGTCAGCGCGGGGTCGAGATCGTCGAAGAGCGGGGAGATGCGCGGAGGGCCGGCAGTCATGCGGCCGAGCGAGCGGTCGGTGGAGGCGAAGTCGCCGATGGTGAAGGTGAGGTTGCCGTCGGAGTTGACGAAGATCTGGGTGTAGGCGACACCGAAGAAGGGGAAGGCGAAGGGCAGGGTGAACTGACGCGTGTCATCGTCATCGAGCGCGGCCAGGGGCGTTCCCGCGGAGGCGGCCGCGGCGTCGTAGCCGTTGTCGGTGACAGCGTAGCGGTAGTGCGCGGCGTTGGGCGCAGTGGGGGTGAACTGCAAGGTCTTCAGGTCGAGGTTGAACTGGTTCTGTCGGGCGACGACGCCGTCGGCGTCTTCGATGATGGCGATGTTGCCGATGTCGCGATTGGCGGAGACCGCGAGGGGACGGGGCTGTGCGGCACGGGCGCGGAGGGCTTGGCGGTGGAAAAAGAGAGTCTCCTGGGGAGTTTCGCGGGTGGTGCCGCATTGGGAGAGGACGTGGCTGGCGAGCGCGGGGGTGGCGATCAACAGGAGGAGCGGCCCGAGGCGGCGCATGGTGGTCTATCCTCTATTCTCACACGGGGGGGAACGGGGGTTGGGGGTTGGGGGTTGG
>PMTT01000566.1 GCA_003167275.1 Bryobacterales bacterium
CGGAAAGTCTCCAGGATCACGTTCCGCGCGATGCCGAGAATGAAGGAACCCAACGATTCCGGCGACCGCACCTGCTGGTTTTGGATCGCCTTGAAGACGCGCAGGAACGTCTCCGCGCGCGCGTCCTCCGCATCCGCCGGGCGGCGCAACTCCCGAAGCGCCAGGTAGTAGACGCGGCCCGAGTACCTCTCGAACAGCTCGGCCCCAGCCGAGTCCACGCCTTTCAAGAGGCTTTGAACCAGATCGGCATCAGACGATGGACCGTGGTCGCTCATTTTCCCGAGGAATTCTCAGGTTATACCACAGAGCGCTCCAATGCCGCTAAAGTTAAGGAAAATGGGCGGATAGTTGACGAGCGGGTGGCGCCCCGCGGCTTTTGGCGCCGGATCAAAACGTCGGTGTACCGTTAGCGATCGCGGCATTGCCCGCCGCGAGGACGGCGTTGGTGCTGCTGGCGACGCCCCCAATGCTGTTGTGATAGCCGGTGGCCAGGCCGATGATCGCCAGCATCACAAAAACGATGAGCAGCGTATACTCCGACAGGTCCTGGCCCTGTTCATCCCGTAGAAATTCGTTCAATAACAGCTCCATGCCAGCCTCTGTGAGCAGTATCGCGTACTATCGTATCGAGAGTATAGTACCAGAAGTACTATTGGACCTGAGCTATTTTGGGGGTACTGGTGGGACAGGCGATTCGCCTGTCCTCGCCGTCAAGTGGTTTTTATGGCCGGCGAGAGCGGCGATGCTAAGATAGTTGGACCTATGGACGCTACTCAGATTCGAGCTGACTTCGACGCGTTCAAAGCCAAAGGGCTCAAACTCAACCTGACCAGGGGGAAGCCTTCATCCGCACAACTGGACTTGAGTACCGAGCTGCTTGCCCTTCCCGGTCCGGCCGATTACATGGCGGGGGAAGATACCGATTGCCGCAACTATGGCGTTCTTCAAGGGCTCCCCGAAGCGCGCAGGTTGTTCTCCGGAATCATGGGAGCGGCTCCGGACCAGGTTGTGGTGGCCAATAACTCGAGCCTGGCGTTAATGCATGACGCAGTGGTGTTTGCTCTGCTTAAGGGAACCTGCGACAGCGCGGCTCCATGGTCTAAGGCGCGTGAGACCCGGTTCCTTTGTCCGGTTCCAGGGTATGACCGGCACTACCGGATCTGCGAGGATTTCGGCATCCGCATGATCTCGGTAGCCCTGCGCGACGACGGTCCGGACATAGATGAGGTGGAACGGCTGGTTGCGCAGGACGAGTCGATCAAGGGGATGTGGTGTGTCCCTAAGTACAGCAATCCCACCGGCACGGTTTATGCGGACGCAGTGATTGAGCGGCTGGCGGCAATGTCCACCGCCGCCGCCGATTTCCGGCTTTTTTGGGACAACGCTTACGCCGTGCATCACCTGACTGAAGAGCGGATCGAGATCGCGAACATTCTGGAGTTGTGCGAGCGGCACGGGCATGCGAACCGTCCGTTTGTGTTCGCTTCGACTTCCAAGGTGACATTGGGCGGGTCTGGCCTCGCGCTGTTTGCGGCTTCGAAGGACAACGTGAAATGGTTGTTGACGCGGTTGACGGCGCGAACCATCGGACCGGATAAGATCAACCATTGGCGTCATGTCCGCTTTCTTAAGAGCCAAGCTGGAATTGAAGAATTGATGGACCGGCATCGCGCGGTGATCGCGCCCAAGTTCGAGAAGGTGTTGGAGGTTTTTGACGCGAAGCTCAGCCGTCTACCGGACGTAAACTGGACCAGACCGAAGGGCGGCTATTTCATCAGCCTCCAGGTGCCCAAAGGGTGCGCGTCGCGGGTGGTGTCCCTCGCCAAGGAGGCGGGGATCGAACTGACTCCAGCGGGCGCGACACACCCGTACGGAAAAGATCCCGACGATCGCACGATCCGGATTGCTCCAACGTTTCCCGAACTCCCTGAGGTCACATTGGCGGCGGAGGGCGTGGCGTTGTGCGTGCTGCTGGCGGCTGCGGAGAAGGGGCTTCTCGTACCGTAAGTCTTCTGTGGGGTTGTGGGAGCACTGGCCGCCCCACCCCGGCGCTCGGCTGATTACTTCGATGTCGAGATCCTGGCTCCGCAGTACGCGCTCATGCGCTTGGACGCCGCGAGAATCTCGGGCGACGTCATGTCCTTTGCGGCTGCGCTCATGCGCGCGCCATCGCCGGCTATCTGCGCGTCGTACATGGCGTTCGCGATCCTGGTCTGCAGTGCTACATCGGTCGCGAGCGACGCGGGTGCGGTCTTTACGAGCGTCGCGTTCAGCGCCTTCGCATCGGCGAAGTACTTGGCGCGCTTCGCCATGTCCGGGTTGTCGAGTTTCACAAAATCCGTGAGCAACTCGACCTGTCCGACTATAGTTTTGCAGAACGGTTCGTTCGCGTGAGGGCCGCTCACCGGTGTGACGCTCTGGGCTGCCGCGGTCGTTGCCATTGAGATGGCAAGNNGTTCATTATCCAGTGTACCGTGGATATGCGGATTACCCGGGTGATTCACGCGGGGCTTGATCCCGCGGACCCGCATTCAGCGGTCATCTGAAAACTTAGTCTTCTCAACTGCAATCGCCAACAGCCACATCCCCGCGCCGAAGGCTCCAATCATCCGTCCGATCTACAGAATGAGGTAGAATCGCTTGAATCGGCTTCGCATGCTTCTATCTTCAGGAACGCGTTTAGGCCCCTACGAAATTCTTACCCAGATTGGCGCGGGTGGTATGGGCGAGGTCTACAAGGCCGTAGATCCCCGGCTTGGGCGGACCATTGCGATCAAGCTGCTGCCCGATTCCAGCCGTTCGGTTCCCGAAGCCGTGGAGCGCTTTCGCCGCGAGGCGCGGTCGATCTCCCTGCTCAATCATCCTCATATCGTGACCATTCATGACATTGGGGACTCCGAGGCCGGCATCTTCATCGCGATGGAGTTGGTGGAGGGACAAACCATTCGCGAGCGGATGCGTGAGGGCATGCCCTGGCCGGAAGTAGTGAGATGGGGCGAACAAGTGGCCCGCGCCTTGGCTACCAGTCATCAGGCCGGCATCGTGCACCGCGACATCAAACCCGAAAACATCATGCTGCGGGACGACGGTTATGCAAAGGTGCTGGACTTTGGCCTGGCATCGCTGGCCGGGTCTGTCGACTCCCTCGATACAGTTACCGCAAGGCTAACCGTTCCCGGCTCGTTGATGGGCACGCTCCGGTACATGTCCCCGGAGCAGGCGCGCGGCCTGGAGGCCTGCGCGGCGAGCGATGTTTTCGCCTTGGGGATTGTGCTGTACGAGGCAGCCACCGGCCGCCATCCCTTCGCGGCGGAATCGGCGCTGATGACGGTGCATGCGATCGTCTCGGGGAACGTGCACGCGCCTCGTTTGTGGAAGCCGGAACTCCCGCAGGATTTCGACCGGTTGGTGCTGGCGATGCTCGATAAGGAGGCGGGAGGGCGGCCGGCCGCGGCGGCGGTGGCCGCAGTGCTGGCAGGCATCGGCGATATCGACCGCAGAGCGGAAGCGGCGCCGGTGGCGTCCCTTCGGCAACAGACAGTGGGCCGCGAAGCAGAACGTAAACATCTGCGGAGAGCGCTCGATCAGGCGGTTTCAGGGCGCGGCTCAGTGATTTCGATAGCCGGGGAGCCGGGTATCGGGAAGTCTACGCTGGCGGAAGACTTCGCCGCGGAGGCCACATCCGTTGTGATTGCGCGCGGGCGATGCTCGGAACGGCTGGCCGGAACCGAAGCCTACCTGCCGATCCTGGAGGCAATGGAGAACCTGTTGCACGGCGTGGACCGCCAGTTGGTGGCGGAGCTGATGCGATCCTTTGCGCCGGCTTGGTACGTGCAGTTGATGTCAGTGGACGCCCACGACTCCTCGGCGGCGCGTGCCGCCAGCGAAGCCATCGTCAGTTCTCAGGAACGAGTGAAGCGCGAGCTGAGCGCCTTCGTTCATGAGTTGGGGAAGCAGCGCCCACTGGTGATTTTCCTCGACGACATGCACTGGGCGGACGCTTCCACCGTGGACATCCTGTCCTACCTGGCGGGGCGGATCTCCTCCAGCCGCGTCCTGCTGCTGCTGACGTACCGCATTACCGACATGCTCCTGAGCAAGCCTCCCATGCTGCGCTTGAAGAACGACCTGCAGGCGCGCGGCATTTGCCGGGAGCTGCTGTTGGATTTTTTGTCGCGTGAGGACATAGAGAATTATCTGGCGCTGCAATTCCCGGGCAACCGCTTCGGTCCCCGGGTCGCGGCCATGATTCACGCGAAGACCGAGGGTAACGCGCTGTTCATGGCAGACCTGGTGCGCTACCTGCGCGACCGTGAAGTGATCGCCCGGCAAGGCGAGACCTGGGTGGCGGCCAAGGATCTGTCCGAGGTGGAACACGATCTGCCGGAATCGGTGAGGGCCATGATCGAGCAGCGCCTGGCGCAGCTCACGCCCGAGCACATGCGTCTGCTGGGTGCGGCCAGCGTGCAGGGCGACATGTTCGATACGGCCGTGGTGGCCGACGTGCTGGATGCCGATCCGGCCGATGTCGAAGAGCGCCTGGAGGAGTTGGAACGGGTACTCCGCTTTGTTCGGCTGGTGGAAGAGACTGAATTGCCGGACCGCGTTTTGACGTTGCGGTACCGGTTTGTCCACATTCTCTACCAGCAAGCGCTGCAAGCTTCGCTCCGGCCAACCCGCCGCGCGGGCTTGAGCCGCTCGATCGCCGAAGCCCTGCTGCGCCATCACGGGCCGAATCCCGAAGCGATCGCCAATGACCTGGCGGTGTTGTTCGAGACCGGGCGCGATTTCCAACGAGCGGCGGAGTTCTACCAGGTGGCTGCGCGGCATGCGTCGAGGGTGTTTGCGTCCCAGGAGGCGGTGGTGCTGGCGAGGCGGGGATTGGCGGCCACCCGATCCTCGCCGGCCGGAACAGCGCGGGACCGGGTGGAATTGAGCCTCAGCGTGACGCTTGGTAACGCCCTGATCGGAACCGCGGGGTACGCGGCGCCAGCGGTCGCGGAGGCGTTCCAGCGGGCACGCGCCCTCGGCGAGGCTCTTCAGGACACCAGCACGCTGCTCTCGGTACTGTACGGGCAATGGGCGAATAAATTCGTGGCTGGCGAGATCCCCCGTTCTCCGGAGTTGAACCGGTTTCTCGAGGAGGCGGACGGTAACCCAGACGCATTGCTGGTGGGCTACCGCATGGCAGGTTGGGATGCCCTGTGCGGGGGCGCGCCGCTGGCCGCCCGCGACTACTTCGATCGGGCGATTGCCATTTTTAGGCCGGACCGCCATCGGCATCTGGCTTTCTCTTTCGGGCATGAACCGGGCCAGGGCGCCCACATCTGCCAGGCGATGACTCTATGGCTGCTGGGCGACTGCGAGGGCGCGGAGAAACATTGCGCGATTGGCTTGCGGCTGGCCAACGAGGTGCAGCACGCCAACAGCCGTGGCTACGCGCTGACTTTCGCTGGTACCTACGCCAGCTTCCGGCGAGAGCCGGAGCGCATCCTCGAATACGCCGAGGCGGCGCGAGCCTTGTCGCTCGATCAGGGAATGGCGATGTGGAACGCTTGGGCGATGCTGCATCGGGCCTTCGCCTTGGTCGAGTTGGGGCGCATGGCGGAACTCACCGAAGATTTGCGCACCACCCTGGACGCGTTGCTTTCCACCGGCGCGGGCATGCTTCTGACGCTGCATCTCGGGAATTTGGCGGATGTGCATCGGAAGCTCGGCCAGTTCGACCGGAGCCAGGAAGTGCTGGAAGAGGCCTTTCGCGAAGTGGAACACCACGGCGAACGTTTCTGGCTCGCGGAGTTGCACCGTTTGCAGGGGGAGCTTCACTTTGCGAACGGAGGCGATCGCGACCAGGCCGGGCATGCATTCAGGCGCGGCCTGGAAATCGCGCGAGAGCAAGGCGCGAAGTCACTGGAGTCGCGGGCGGCGCTCTCGTTGGCCCGCCTGAAGGCGAAGTCCGAATCGTTGAGATAAGATCAAGCTTGCGCCAACGGCTCTTCACGGGCGGGTTCGTGAGGATCGGGAACGGTACCAGACATATGTCCAGATTCCTTTCGATGCTGATTGTAGCGGCGCTGCTGTTCGGACAGGACAGCCCCAACGATCCGGCGGTGCTCGCGAAGCTGTTGATGGATAAGCGCGACTATGACGGCGCACTCCAGGCGTGGCACGCGGTGCTCGACAAAGCGGTGCCGGCCGGCGATCGGAAAGAGGAAGCGCACGCCTGGCTCATGATCGGCACCTGCCTGGCCGGGAAGCAGGAATTGACTAAAGCGGTGGACGCGTTCGACTCATCGGTGAAGGCGGCGGAGATGGCGGGCGACAACGCCGCACTGGGCGACGCGCTTGCCGCGCGGGTGCGCGCCGAGTATGGCCTGGGGCGCTTCGACGACGGCGAAAAGCACGCCCGGAGGGCAGGCGAGGCATACGCGGCAGTGGGCAACCTTGCGATGGTCACTCGTATGAAGATCAATGTCGCGGTGATGCTGGGCGAAAAAGGGGACATGAACGGTAAGGCGACACTTTTGCGGCAGGCCGTGCGCGAGTCTGAGGCCGGCGGCTTCGACAATTACCTGGCCAACGCCCTGAATAATCTCGGAGTGCTGTCCGTCGAGCAGGGGGACTATGAGCGGGCCATTCAGTATGTCGGCCGCGCCACCGAGATCGCGATGCGCACATCTCCTGACGATCACGGCCGGGCGGCTATGTTCCGGACCAACCTCGGGTCGATGCACGGTTACCTGGGTCACACCAGGCAGGCTCTCGATGAGTATGGCAAGGCCGAGGTGGAGGCGCGCGCCGCGGGTGACCAGTCCGTTCTGATGGGTATTCGGGCTAACCGCGCGTGGGTATACTCCGAGTCCGGCAATTACATCCGGGCGTTGGCCGAGATTCAGCCCGTGATCGACTACTTCGAGCACAGTGACCAGCGGCGCGATGCCTACGTAACCTTCACCCAGCAACTTGGCTATCGAGGACACTCATGGATAGCAACACCAGTTTTGAACCAACGACCGTTCCGCACCCCGGTGAAACGGTGCAAGAATATCTCGACTTTCACGAATGGTCGCAACGAGATCTCGCTCGGCGCACCGGCCTAACGCCGAAGACTATCAGTGAGATTATCAACGGGAAAGCACCCATCACGCCAACGACTGCCCTAGCGTTCGAGAAGGCATTTCAGCGGCCCGCACACCTCTGGTTGAACCTGCAGCGGCAATTCGATGAAGTCGAGGCCCGGCGTCGCGAAGAGGTGAAGGCGTCGGGGTGGGACGAGTGGGTCCGTCTCTTCCCGCTCAAGGAGATGCGGCAACTACAGTTTTCATTACCTGAGGGGCGCTCTGATGCTGATGTGCTCCTTGGATTCTTCGGGGTGACGTCGCCGGAAAGCTGGGCTTCCGTGTGGCGGGCCTCGTCGGTGCGGTATCGACAAACGCGCAATCTGAAGGCTCGTGAGGAGGCGATCGCTGCCTGGGTGCGAGAAACCGAGATCGTGGCTCGCGGACTAGACGTCGCAGACTTTGACGCTGCAAGACTGCGAGGATCGATTGGCTCGCTACGCCAACTCACCAGGATGCGCGTCGATGAGGTCATGGACCCGATACAGGAGACATGCGCCAAGGTCGGTGTCGCGGTCGTCTTGGTACCGGCCCTGCGCAGCACGGGAATCAGCGGTTGCGCTCGCTGGCTGACGGAGAAGCGCGCCTTAGTAGGACTCACGCTCCGCTACAAGACGGATGATCAGTTCTGGTTCACGTTCTTTCACGAACTCGGCCATCTGTTGCTACACCGGAGCAAACGACCATTCGTTGTGGATAACGCGGACGAGGATTTGGCGGACCGGGTTGTCGATCCTGAGATGCAACAGATCGAAGCGGAGGCGAATCGATTCTCCGCCGATACGCTCATTTCACCGGCCGCACTCGGCGCATTCCTTCGAGCCGGCCAGTTCACGAATGAATCCATCCACGAGTTCTCTGAAACCGTGGGTGTGGGCCCGGGCATCGTGGTTGGGCGGCTACAACACGAGGGCGTGATAGCACCTCATCAGGGAAATACGCTCAAACAAAAAATTGACTGGGGGTTCAA
>PMTT01000181.1:0-13704 GCA_003167275.1 Bryobacterales bacterium
CGCGTGGAAATCGAGGCTAGGCGGGTAGTACAAGAACGCGGTCTTATCGCACGGACCGCGTTCTCCTGAATCGAGTTCTACTTCCGCGCCGGCGATGTCGGATAGAACCATCCTTTCATCCAAACGGATCTTGCTGACATCGCCGATCCA
The DNA here is from genome assembly GCA_003167275.1 of Bryobacterales bacterium. Taxonomy (GTDB): domain Bacteria; phylum Acidobacteriota; class Terriglobia; order Bryobacterales; family Bryobacteraceae; genus JAIQFL01. Next base: position 151 of record PMTT01000181.1, read on the forward strand.
GTAACCTTCATCCCTGAACGAGATTTCCTTTAAGTGCAGCGTCTGGTCTCGATGAAGGACAGTCCGACTCTGTCCAAGTGGTAGTGCCTGAATCACCTGCAGAATCTCATGAAGGGATCGGTTTGCCGCGTCCGCGAGTTTCGTTTCGTAGAAGGCGACCCGGACTGTTTTGCCACTCGCCATTTTGTATCCCTTAGAAAAGAAATCTCTTGCCTGCCCCGGGACAAGCCCGGTTGACGACGAGACGATTAATTCCAGAGCTTAGCATCAAAAGCGCTGCACCGCACCAACCGACACCAGACAACTCCCAGTTGCCGACCCGTTTCCACCCATTTCCAACTCCGGGCCGGGTCTCAGGCCCCGTTTGCTACCGATATTGCGGAATATCAGGCGGTCTTGGTTTAAAAGCTATTGCTCGGCCACTCGGCTGGTACCCTAAAGATCACACCCGTGATTTGCCCGTCTGCGGCTAGACAGCGCAGCGTTATAGAATACGTATTCAAACGCACATGGCCAGCGATTCGATTACTCTCGCTCAGCTTGCGTCACATCTTTGGGAAGCTGCCAATATTCTCCGAGGTCCCGTAGACGCCGCCGATTTCAAGACTTACGTCTTCCCCCTACTCTTTTTCAAACGCATCTCGGACGTTCACGATGAGGAATACGCCGCCGCATTGGCCGAATCCGGTGGCGACGAAGAGTACGCGCTGTTTCCACAGAACTACCGCTTTCAGATCCCCAAGAGCTGCCACTGGGGCGATGTGCGCATGGTGACCGCCAATGTCGGCCAGGCTTTGCAGAAGGCGATGCGCGGCATCGAGAAGGCGAACCCGGAGACGCTCTACGGCATCTTCGGCGACGCAGCCTGGACCTCTATATTGCCGACTATGACAACAACCGGATTCGAAAGGTGTCCGCCGGGAGCGATTACGGATAAGGTCACCTGAATACCGATGCTAGTGCCACCCCCCGTGATTGTTACCGTGCCGCTGTAAGTTCCCGCTCCAAGCGGTCCAGGTGTGGCTGTTAGTGTGAGTGACGCAGGAGAGGAAGGCGTCGTCGTTCCGCCGGTAATATCAGCTTCAACGCACTCCAAGGTGCCGGCCCGGTTAGCCAACCACTGCAAGTCCAGAACACTGGGGGCGGTTCTCTGGCCTTCGCCGCTTCGGCCGCCACCTCTTCTGGCGGTTCATTGGCTGGGGATTTCCGCAGCTAGCGTTACGGCCATTCCGACGTCTCCCGCGTCGCTCACTGTAACCGCGACGCCAGGCTCGCTTTCCGTGGGGACCTACAGCGGTACCGTGACCATCACAGGCGCCGGCAGCAGCATCAGTATTCCGGTGATCCTGTCCGTGTCCGCGGGCGTTCCCACGGCCGCCATTCTGCTCTCCCAGAGCGGGTTGAGTTTCAGCGCAGTGGCGCAAGGCGGTGTGCCACTCCCGCAGAACTTCGGCATCCTCAACACGGGGCAAGGCTCCATGAGTTGGACCGCTGCGGCCGCCACGCTGACGGGCGGCAACTGGCTCCAGATCTCGCCTGCCAGTGGAACCATAGCGCGGCCTTATTTGGATGTCTCGCTGGTCAACGCGTCGATCGATCCGAGCACGCTGGGGCCGGGGACTTACTACGGGCGGATTCAGGTCTCGGCCGTGGCTGCCAACACGCCGCAAGTAATGACTGTGATTCTAACCGTCCTGCCAATTGGAACCGCTTTGGGACCACAGGTGTTCCCTGCGGGCTTGATTTTCACGGGAATGGCCGGCACGATGCCTGGACCCCAGGATGTGCTAGTTGGGAATCCGTCGGGACAGGCGAACAGCTTTGCGTCGGGGAGTGTTGGCGCGGGGCCGGGAAGCAAAGGCTTCAGTTACCTTCCGACGAGTGCTACTATACAGCCGAATGAGCCGACCACCATACACGTATATCCAGACTTAACCAAGCTGAGTCCGGGGAGCATACTGAGTGGGGTCATCACGCTGCTGTTTAATGATGGGTCGATTCAGACGATCCAAGTGTTGATCGTCGTAGCGCCTTCGGGGACGACCCCGAATAGTCTGATAAGGCAATTCGAACGAGGCACTAAGGCAACGCAGCCGGAGGCATCCGGGTGCCCAACGCAGGGGCTCTTCATCGTGTTTCGGTCGCCGTCTCAAGCGAAGTTCAGTGCGTTGGTCGGGCAAGGCTCCGCGCTGGAGGTACAGGTGTCAGACGGGTGCGGCAACCTAGTCGGGACTGGGGGGCAGGGCGCCAGTGTAGCAGCGAGTTTCTCCAACAGAGACAGGGTGGACATGACACACGTTGGAAACGGGATTTGGCAGGGCACCTGGAGGCCGTTAAGCCCAGGGGCGGTGACAATGGTTGTGGTTGCACTTTCAGTGCAGGCGAACGGGAGTGTGGTAGCCGGGCAAAACTCCTTGACCGCGGTCGTGAGCACGCCGGCGGCATCAGTGGCCACGCCGACGTTGACAGCGCAAGGGGTGGTGCACGCAGCGAGCGACTTAGGCGGAGTGCCCATCGCGCCGGGCGGGCTGATCACCATCTATGGTCAGAATCTCTCCGATAGCGCGGGGTCTAGCGGCGGTCTACCACTACCGCAGCAGTCGAATGGGACGCAAGTGCTGTTGGGGAACCAGCCGTTGCCCATCCTCTATACGAACCAAGGGCAGTTCAACGTGCAAGTGCCATACGGGGTGCCCTCGAACACTCAATATCAATTGACCGTGCAGCGCGGGAACAGCTTGTCGGTCCCGCAATCGCTGGTGGTGGCGCAGGCGGAGCCAGGGATCTTCACGGTGAGCCAGACCGGGTCGGGGCAAGGGAGCATCGTGAAGAGCGATGGAGTGACGTTGGCGCAACCCGGCACCCCGGCGAGTATCGGGGAGACGATCGTAATCTACTGTACAGGTTTGGGCGCCGTCACGCCGAAAGTGGCGGAGGGTGGGCCGCCGCCAGGGGCGCCGCTGTCCACAACAGGCTTCAGCTTAGCAGCATTACGGCGTCTTGATTGACAACGGTAGGCAACTCAGACCCGAAGCCCGTCGGCCCGACGCATCAAAGCTGTACGCAGTTGGGCCATAACCCATCCACAGGCTCGGCCGGCGATTTGCGGTGGATCAGAGGCGCGGGGAGGCTAACGGGCAACGGCCGGTTCGGGATTCTGGGGGAGCCGCTCGGCTGGTGGCGTGGATGTGGGCCTGGCCGACATCGCAGGCCGCGCCGGAGCGATCTGTATACGCCGAATGCTGTCGGCTAAGTCGCGTGGAAGGCGCACGGGGAATGTCTTGCCCTTTAAGCGGCGGAGGAGTTGATCGATGGCATCGGAAGTTCCTACAGGAATCGAAGCCGACCCAACGATACCTATTCGGCATTACTCGATCGCAGTGCGGACATCTTCCCCATACTGTTTGATAATCTTAGAGGCCCTTTCCGAAGACGCCCACGCTACCTTAGTTCATGGAGATCAGACCCATGCGCATCATCAGCAAGTTGCTCACTCTATTCGCGGTGGCAAGCCTCACCCTAGCCCTGGCCCAGCCGCCTAAATCCAACTTCGACAAATGGTGGCCCCAGTTCCAGGCCGCCGTGGCCAAGCGCGACGCCAAAGCCATCGCCGGCATGACAACTTTCCCTGCCAAATGGCCGCTCGACCAAATACGCCGCATTGAAAGCAGGGACGACTTCATCCAGAAATTCGATACATACTTCCCCGAAGGAGCACGCCAAGCCGTCGCCACCGAAAAACCCAGGCGTTCCCCGGATGGAATGTATCACGTCGCCTGGACAAAAGGCGTTTACGACTACGCCCTCTGTTTCAAGCCCGATGGCAAAGGGGGTTATCGCCTGGATTCGCTAGTTGCAAACGATATGTAGGCTCGGTCAAAATCTATGGGCCGCATTACAGTTGCAGTCCGTTCTCCCTGGAAATTTCTCGAAACCGCCGCTTGGTGCCTTCGACTCGGCTTTCTATTTCGCGCGATACTGCTCATTACCCCCGGTCCCAGATCTGCTCGGCAATCCCCCGTTCTCCAATACCCGAAGCGTTGCCGAACTGGTGCTCGCGGAAGTCATCATGCTCCTGCGCGGCATCCCCTATCGCAATGCCCTGGCCCATACCCCTTGCCAGCCTCCTGCTGTTGGAACTTGCGCTGGCCGGAGATGGTCAGGGTCTGGTTTTCCACACGGACAGTAGTAGATTCGCGCGCCAGCGGGGACCAGTTCGCCAAGCCGAAAGGCCTAACGACGGGCGTTCCAGGTCTATTGCAATCTGCAATACTGCTCAATTTGGCTATTCTGAGCAGACGCCAAAGCCTATATAGCGCCACGTTCTTCCTTGGTGGTGGGGGATCCAGTCCGTTGGGGGCATAGGGGTTTGGGAGAAGTCGCGCTTCGACGAGGGCGCGGATTTTAAGAGGTGATAGGCTGATAGTTAATGACATAAGAAAAACGCGGCGAAATTCTTTTAGCTCTACAAAATAGAGGTGCACTTGGGCCGTGTCCAACGTGCGGTTTTCAAGGGCGAATCGTTAAATCGGCATACGTGGGTACGATATTCTCAGAAACCCCAAAGTTCCCTTTTCAGATCGGCCCGGCTTCTGCGCAGCACGCAGGAGTTATTACGTGCGTCCTGGTTGAGTGCCCGAGGTGTGGTTTCATCGCGACACACAACGTGGCGACATTGGGCGTTGAGTCGCAGTAGGACTTTCATTTGCAGCGGTGACCGGCATCCCCCTTCCAGTCGCAGCCTCTTGCCAGTCGCGGGCTTGGGAACGTTGGCCAGGTCGAAATCCACGTAGTTGGCGACGAAAATGTCGAGCAGACCGTCGCGGTCATAATCGATTAGGGCGCAGCCGGATCCCGATGATGAAGTCAAAGTTCTGCCCAAAATAACTGAATTGAGCACTAGCCCCGCAGTCCAGCACGCTAAGCCCTTTCCTTGCAATCCTCCAGCGGCTAGGAGTGCTGCCAGTTCTTCACTGTAATGGGCAGAAAGGGTTGACCCAACCGTTCCTCACGAGCGTTATCTCTACATATCGGTAGCTTCCTCAGACCGGGAGCTCGGCGGCCCGCTGCTGAAGTGCTGCCCGCAGTTCCCGCATGCTCAAGCCCATCGCCCTGCCCATCGTGTCCGCCAGGCTCTCGTGGGACTCGGGTACGAATCCTTTGCTGGCGAGCCGCCGAGCGATTTCCGGCGCCAAGGGGCACGGAGTAGAAGCCTGCTTCCGCGCCGAGATCTGCTCTAACCGTTGCAGGCGTCGCCCGAGGGGTTTGCTGACCATCGTGCCTTCACGCTCCTCACGGTGGGTCGTTTCCTCCGCGCCCGGTGTGACCGGCGTACAGCACGCCGCCGGCTTTGGCACCGCGCAGTTCCATCGCTCGCGCGCGCGCTTCGTCCAGGCTCTCGCTTTGGGACCCGGCCGAAGCCCGCGATTGCCAGGCATCGGGCATCTCCGGTGCCACCCAAGGGCGCGGAACGCCAGCGCGCTTCCAACGCAAACGGTCCGTTCGGGTCGGCTTACCGCGAGGCCGGGGGGATTGGTCTCGGGCTGGATCGCGCCGTGGTGGCAGGTGGGGCATCCGACGCGGATATCGGTGAACTCGCGGCGCTCGTCGCGCACCATCGCCAGCATCGCCCGGGCGGTAGTCTTCGCGGGCTTATCGTCCTTCTCCCAAGCGCCCTCCAGGTGAAAGTGATCACATCCGACGCCGAGCGAAGCGCCCATGAAGAGCATCGAGTTCTTCAGATCGCCGGCGGCCGAATTGATGAATTTGAGATAGAACCCCGAGATGTCAGCAATCCCTCAAGCTCAACCAGAAATCGCAAAGAGTTCTCACAAAGAGTTCTCACTAAATGATGAATGTAGCTCAGTTTTAACCGCCTTGACAACCGTTGTCCCCTCTATCCGGGAAGGAATGAAGTACGCCTTCTGTGGGGAAGTGCGCCACCCTGTTTGGCCACGTTGGTGTTCTCGACCCAGCCCTTCGGGAAGTGGGCCAGGCCAGGATTCCGATGGGAAGCCACCCTGTTTGGCCGGGAAGTGGGCCGGCCAGGAAAGAGCCAGCTCAAGAGGAAAGTGGAAACGGCCTCATCACCGCGTCTCCATCATTTCTGTCCACCGTCTCGTTTCGGGGTCGATTCCGGTGAAGTGGGCCGCCACTCCGCTGACTTGGGCCACCTCGGAAAACTCCGCCTATGATGGTTCCCGCCCAGTTCGTTCGGCTTTGAGGGCAATTGATCCATTCCAGCGCCGCGGCTGCCGCCGGATGTAGAACCCAACAGGTATCGGACGTGTGGGATGGGTGACGACCTCATCGATCACTGCCGCAAAGTAGGGTCAAGCTCGCGATTGACCTCGCGGGTGCTTGGCGGGACAGGAGCGTGGCGTATTTGCGACCGCAACCAGCCAGGTGGCCCGCCTCCCGCGAGCCAAGGAAGCTCTCCGCTGATCCAGACCGCGAGCCAGCCTTTCACCCGCGGCAGTAGCCCCGCCGGCCCGAGTACGTTTCGAACAGGTCCGAACCCGGCGACACGTACTGGTGCGGCCCTAACGGGGACGACCGTTCGCCGTAAGCCCCGTAGCGATCTACGATCTCCATATCCTGTTCCTCTCGCGGCAAACGCCATGCTCGACCAGTTCGTCTCGCGTGGCTTGGATCTCGCGGGTGCTTTGCCAATTCTTGCGCGATCTCCACCGCGGCGGTTCGGATCCTTCCGGTATGCCGGTCGGCACAGCCCAGGCAAATAGCCTGAAGGCCGGGTCCGATAGGCTTAGACATCGCGTCGCCGAACGTCCACCCAGTGGGCAGCTTCAACCCCAGTCTGGGTCCGGGTCCCGTGCCGATGGACCGTCCTCCCGGCTTCGTGCGCAGGGATTCGCCGGACAGCTCAAGGCGATAGGCATTGCGCACAGACGATCCAGGATGCTGTCGGATGGTGGGATCAACGATCTGCTTATGCCAACTCGACATCGGCAATTGGCTGGTCAGCACGGTCGGGCGACGCCAGGCAGTGGGTCGACGCAGATCTGCAGAAACAGCCGGCGCTCGATGTCATCCAGCGGGTTCATGACGAAGTCATCCACCACTAGCACCTCCACCTTGGTGAGCGTGTTGATCCAGTCGCGTGTGCAGTATCGAACGGATGTTCTCCAGCCGGTAAGCCTTGCGAACCGCACGGGTGGCCGCTGTTGCCAGCCGTCGGGCGCCATACTGGCTGGCCAAGGCACGCAACCCCATCGCGGGCACGGCATTCGGCTTCTGGATGGGACTTGTCGATCAATATCGCCTCCAACCCGACGCCTCGTGAACCTCCAATCGCCTCCGCCCATTCCAATAAGCTACGTTGGCGTCCACTCCCGACAACGCCGATGCGACTTTCTCCTGACCCCGGCAGCCGGCAGAAATACCGCAGATAATGTCGGCGCCAACGTTAGAGATGAAACTCGGGTGGAAGACCACGGTAGAATCCCGAGGAGACCAACCGCTATTCGAAACCTGCGGTAAGACAGTCAAGCACAAACGCGACGAGATCAAGCAGGGATGCTGCCACCATCGTCAGGTTGAATTACCGGATCTCGACAGAGCTAGGAGCGCTCCGTACGATCGCCCTCGGTTTGTGGCGCAAAAGACAGATCATAGAGCAAATAGATCAATGCCTCGATGATACTCCGCTGTCGGCGGGGCAGTTGGTCCAGACGCCAATGGACGTCTTCGACGACGACGCCTGGGACATCGCATTGCCAGTCCTTAACCGGCTCAGCGAAGAGAGCGTGGTATAACTTGGGGTGTCTTTCGGAAAGATAAACCTTCGTTACGACCTTCGGATCCAGTTTCAGTGCTGCAGCAATCCTAGGCAGGAAATCCAGGTCGCAGCCTCTCCGACCGGTTTCCATCACATCCCAAAAACCCAACGATATACCAAGTTGCCGGGCGAGGATGACCTTGTCCATCTCCAACTCCTCGCGTCGGCTTCGCAAAAGAGCACCAAAAGGGCTGGAAGTGGGACGAGCAGTTCTTGCCATAGCCCCGATTATAGTACGGATAACTAACAGTGTGTGTGGTATGGTTGCGGAAGTTCAGTCGTCCGACAGGAGTTTCCCTTTAATCGGTTCTTTGAACGTCCACAGGTCTCATCAGATCCACACGAAGTACGGATAAGGATTGGCCCTGTGAAAGCAGCCTCGCCGGAACTGGCCGTTGGGAGTGGTCGCGCGGCCTAAGCTTCGGCTAGGCAAGGAGAGCAACATCTTGCTTGCGGCGGCTTGATTCCTCTGAACCGGCTCATAACAGGGTTGTAACTCGATGGTGACTCGCACGGAGTTTCCTCCGTCTCCTGCGCCAAATAGGGATCCTGAGTCAGGTGCGGGCCACGCCAGCAAAGGGTCCGGCGCGGCCGTAGATGATCCTAGGGCCAAATCGCGTCGAGGATAGGTTTAATTCCAAGGCGAGTTAGAGCATGAGAGTGCCGCTCTGGATCATAGTTGGTTTGCTCGAAAAAGAGCTTGAATTAATTACTAACTGTCTGTTCTTCTTAAAACAGGAGACACTGATGCAGCCGGTCCTCACATCTGGTTCAGATCGAACAGGTGAAGCCGCTCGCCAACAGGCATTAGCGGTTCCCGTCCGCAACTGTCGAGTCGATGGTCGGGATATGAAAGTTTCGGCTGCACAGGTCTTTCTATACTCCTCGAAGCATATAGCGAACGACTGCATTTGCGGCCGCAGGGTACTCTCACAGGTTGCAGGTGAGCCGTTCTATCTACGAGGGATATTTGGCATGCATGGCGCTGGGCAGTCGCGCGCAGCTAGATCCAAGCGGTAGCAACGGGAGGAGATAACACTAGTGCAAGCAATCGATATGACCTTCGATCGCCATTTCAGTATCGGCGATCTGTCCAAGCAATGGCGGATCGGCCGTGAAACCGTCCGCCGGCTCGTCAAGAGCGAGCCAGGAGTCCTGAGGATCCAGCTCGGCAAGAAGAAGTCTATGTGCAGATACAGCATCCCTGAGAGCGTTGCCCGGCGTATCCACACGCGGCTGTATTCCGCAGCCGCCTGACCCGCTCCCCGGAGAGGTCGGGACAGCGTGGGTGCGTGAACTGCAATTCATTGATGCATGAAGAACCGAAAGGCAATATTGAGACAGGAAAGGTGTCGCGGGCAGTATAGCTATCCGGAGCTTCCAGGCTTCAAACTCGGGCGAGAGGTCACGGACAACAGCCCTGCTACCCGAGACATCCGAAGAAGGTTCATGCTGCGATCCATCATCGCATCGCTGCTCCTCAACCGACGCAAAGGCCCCGAAAAGCTTGGCCGATAGCGAGATCGTCGGCGACCACCTGTGGATGAATAGTCACGGCGTGTTTGGCATTACATCCGCGGCCTCTCAGAACGGCAGCGGCTCGTGCGTCGGCTTTGATTCGCGGCCTCGCCGCAATACGGGTACAGAGACTCCTGGTTGAAACTATGGTGCGGAACGCTCATAGCGCCATGTTGGCTTCCATCCTCAGGGCTGGAAGCGTGACACTGGCCTACTGCCTCTTGAGATGTCGGCGGGACACGACACTCCCGGAGGGTCTTACAGGCGCTAACGCGACCACCTGGTCCCGTGTGTGCGTACAGTTTCTAGAGGTACACGATGAACGATCTCCTTTGGACCGTTCTGTCTCCCCGATCGGACCTTCGGGAACCGCAATGGAGGACCTCATATGACGAGGAAGATGAAGATCAAGCTGAAGATGAGCAAACAAGAACGGCGGGCGCAACGTAACAGGGAGCTTCTTCGGCAAGCGCCGGATAGGCGCGCCGAACTGAATCGGCAATTCGCAGAGGAGCGCGCCAGGCTTGACCGGATAGTTGAGCGCTATAACGCCACCAAAAGCAAGCGCACGACGCCTTGCATCAAACCCGAGAACATCGAACCCTGGGAAAGGAAGCGGCAGATTTGGACTCGGAGGGGCTGGCGTGCGGCGTAATCACAACAGGCTGTTATCCATAGCTGTCGAATCAAGCGGGGCCAATTCACACAAAGAGAGCTGCGGTTCGGAGAAAGGAGAAGGTGTGTAGAGCGCCCGCTCGTGTTGTTTCAGCATAGATGGGTGCTGCCAGACAAGGATTAGCGGACCTAAGCCAGACGGCACCAGTGATGGTGCCACATCCGTGATGAGGCGGTCGAATTCGGACCGCCCGCGTCGTCTCGTCGGGCTGGCGACTGTCCTGTGTCGACCCTGCTGTCGATGGGCCCGGTCAGATGATGGCGGCTTCGACCCCGGCGTCTTGACGACAAAAACAGGCAAGTTAGCTTTGGTTTTGGGGCCTACTCCTCCCTGGGTAGTGGGTCAGCAGCTTTAAACTGACCCACTACCCCTCCGTGCGGAGTATTCTTATAGGCCGCTGGGCCGTCGTAGACCTCCCATTCGGGACAGCCGTGGCTTTTCAGTTTCGTGGGTCGCCGTACCGAGCTGTCGAGGGAGGCCGCCATATCCAAATACGCGTTGTTGGATGACTGGAGCGTCGCACTCTTCAGGCTGACACTCAGCGGCCTGATCGGCTTGTCGAAGCGGATGTGACTCAACACGGAAGCCAGCGCGGGATAGGGCCGGTTGGAGGGAACTGGCGTGGACACCCAGAGTATTCCGCTCGGCGTCGGCTCCGATGAAGAAGAAGGTGTACAGGGGCGTCTCCGATGCCCTTGACGGTCACAGCCTCGCTGTTGGCGGCCAGCGGCCGCGCCGGGATAATCGTGAGTGTCAGACCGTCGGCGGAGTAACTGTAGGTGGCGCTCGTGGAGCACCTCAGCGTGGGAGAGACGCTCAAGGGCATCCGGCGCGTCCACGGGACCGGACAGAATTGGCAAGCAGGCTCTGTTCACGGGCGGTCTGCGTGCCATGATCGATGCGCTTCCCGGCGGCTTGATCGGCCTCCGCGACCGGGCCCTGCTGCTGGTCGGCTTTGCCGGCGCCTTCCAGCCCTCGAAGCTGGCGGCCACACAGGTGGAACATTTCGCCCAGACCAGGCACACGGGAGTTTGACATCGTGCGGCAGATTGGCCACCGTTCTCTCGACACGCTGCGCCAGTACATCCGCGGCCGCGGCCTCTTCCGCGATGACGCCGCCGCCAAACTCGGGCTGTAGTTCGCCGCTCAAACCAGCTTGCCTGCAATGCGCCGCTCGATGTCGATCAGTTTTGGAAACATGCGGACCGGGGAAACGGCGACGACAGAGCCCCCATATGACTATATGGCGTGCCGACCAAGGGTGACCTCATGCGGCGGGTGTCGGAAGAAGCCGGGGGCCAGGCTAGCCAGCCATTCCGTGAAACAGCTCTCGGGATCGCGGTCGAGACGCACGATTTACGGAAGTCCTTGGCGAAACTCCCCACCGCGGCCATGCCTCCGTCGCCCAGATCCAGCTCTCTCTGGGGCATTCCAGTCTTCACAGCACCGAGCGCTATATTTGGACTGGAACAAGACTTCGTGGACCCACCGTGCGACCGGCTGGGGGTTCGGATATGACGCTGGGCAGAAATAGGACATTGCGCCACAAAGGCTTTTTGGCTGCCTACCCTGTTTGGTTGACCGGCGCTGGGTCTTCAGCACCACTTCCTCGATATCGTAGCCCATATATCCAGGCCGAGCCGCCGGGCTTCTGTCACGTCGATCGCGGATACGGTGTTGCCATGGTCTTGCCACGCCCCACGGGCACCCGCGGTTCTCCGCCGCCGTGCGGGAACTCGGCGACCGGATTGGCGCGTTCGTCCTTATTTGGGGCGGCGCCGTTGCTCCAGTCGTTGCTCCAGTTCAGTCAGTCGGGCATCGATGTCCTCCAGGTCGATGGAGTGGTGGGCTAGCGCGATCTTTTCCAGCCGGCGGACGCTGTCCACGATCCCGGCTGTTAGAATCTGGAGTCTCTCCTGGTGTTCCAGCAGTCTTTCGATGCGTTCATCAACTGTTTTGATGCGTTCATCAACCGTTTTGATGCGTTCATCAACCGTTTTGATGCGTTCATCAACGGTCATTGGATCCTCGTTTACTCATACAGCCGGTACCGGCGGGGTGTGTTGGCCTTGTCTACCACCGGGGGGCCGTAACTCTTGCGGTACCCATTTCCGATCCCTACGGCGTCCTGCTCGTGCACAATCTTTCCCAGGGCTTCCATCTCGGGCAGGTCTTCCACCAGGGGCCGCGCGTCCCGCAACTCGGACGGCAGCGTGGCTCACCGTCGGTCAACATCACCAGGGTCCGTTGATCCTGCTTGAATGTGTCCCGGAGATTCCAGTCGGCTTGTAGCACCCCCAGCTTGTCCCAATACAAATGGTAACAGTTCAGGTGGACGGCTATCGAAGTAGCAATGAGGCAACCTGCTGATGGGTTCGACGGCAGACAATGACTGCTGCGAGATAGGTCAGGACGTTGTGCCCCTGGCAATCACACCGTTTCAGCCACTGTCAGCAAGCGGGTTGTGGCAAGCTCACCTTGGCGCTGCGGTTGCCAAAGCAGATCACTGCACGCCGGTTGCGGAGCGCCCGTTCGGCGCTGTTGTTGGTCGGCTCAACGCCCTCTTGTTCCAGAAATGTGAATAGCCGCTGATTGTGCTCGAACAAAGCCGTGGCCAAGTTGCGGACCCCTCGGTGCCGACTGTCCAAATGCCGCTCGGGCAGTTCGACGATCGTTTTTGGATCGGGATCGAGCGCAGGGTCAGTTGGTTCCGATCGGTTTGGCCCCCTCGAAACTTTTGCCAGAGGCGGAATAGTCGGGTATGCTGGGACAGCGCGTCGCGGCAAAACCGCTCCACGACGCTGTTCTTGTTCTCACGATCCCCAGCAGGTTTCGTTTCAGGTGCGCCCAGCAGAACTGCGCCGTGCCCTTGTGATACTTCAAATATGCGCTGAACCGGTCACCGCACAGGATTCCGTGGAACACCGGCCCCAGTAGACCGATCAGCACTTCGCTGCCCCGGCTTGCCGCCACCGTGTACACCACACAGCGCGCTGCCACAAAGGCCCACAGGAAGCGCTTGTCGCCGTTGGTCCGCCAGCCCGTCTCATCGAGGTTCAACACCGGTTCACTCGATCGTGAGATCGACGAACTGCTGGAAGAGCCAACCGGACACGAGCATCGGGAGGGTTGAACACGCTCGGCGGCCCACCCTTGAGGAACCTGCGACCCCACCGGCTGAAAAGGCAGTCGATCAATGCCACCCGCGCTGCTGGGGCAAACAACGAGAAGTGAACCGATGTCTTTTCCTTAGTGTCCAGCACCTCGCAATGCCAACTCGCCGCTTGGAGCCGCGCGGAACTGGCCGAAGCGATACACCGAACCGTGTGTCCGTCACCTCGCAAATGCCACGCTCGCCTCTAAGCAGGTCATCGTATAGATCCACTTCTGTGGACCGAATCCGTCACACCGCAATGCCACGCTCGCCTCTGGGCGGCCGAAAGCGTCACCGTCCGGGTGCCCGCCGTCGTGTCCGTCACCTCGTAATGCCACGCTCGCCTCTGGGTGGAGAAATCGCCATGTCTTTCTTTAGCAAACCATTGTGTCCGTCACCTCGCAATGC
>PMTT01000181.1:13827-18706 GCA_003167275.1 Bryobacterales bacterium
AATGCCACGCTCGCTTCTGGGGCTCGTCGGTTGAGCGTATCCCGCTGCGATTGCACTGGTGTCCGTCACCTCACAATGCCACGCTCGCTTCTGGGTCATGCTGCGGATTGACGCCTTGACGGCTGCCAAGTGTCCGTCACCTCGCAATGCNNAATGCCACGCTCGCTTCTGGGGCCGCCCGACTCCACCCTTGATTTCGAGCTGTTTAAGTCGGCATTTGCGAGCGCCCCTTGAGAACTGCCGGCGCAAGGAGCGGTCAACTGCCGACCGGGCGTAAAGATAACTGAGCCACTGGAGCTTGTGCATTTGCGAGCGGAGGTGGGGTTCAGCCCGACGGCCAACGCTCGCAGCCCCCTTTAACGTTTTCAATGAGCGCGTATGTTCCGGTGACCTGCGGTACCAAGCCCATTAAAGGGGACGACACGTTCCGCAGCGTTGTTTCCTCCTGTCGAGGAAGCCCCAGTCTAACGCATCGGCCCTGTCGGTGCAACCACCTCAGAATCGGAGATCAACATCTTAGATTAGAATGGGAGATCAACATCGTCCCCAAGCGTCTGCAATCCAGTAAGCAGAATCGCCGTCACCCGTTCCATGACACTCGCGCGGTACTGAGCATAGGTCCGCCATATTCCTACATTCAAAGGTCTCGCGGACACGTCGCGCCAGAGGTTCACGACTTGCCGCTTGGGTTTCTTCTCCGCGCCATTATGTGAACTGAAGAGCGTGAGGTTCGGCTGTATCAGAGCGCTGCCCTTCAGCCCATCGGCAACTGGCACTCCAGTACTCGCGTTACATGGGACATACCACCAACGGCCAGCCCAGTCTGGGTCGAGAAGTGCCCGCAATCCAATATTGGCTGCCGCGTTCATGTCGGCCTGCGTACCGTGGGCAGCCGGTGATTGTGGATCGGCGGAGACGAACACGGGACCGCCGTCTACCGGGATCCGAACCGCCCCCTTAGTAGCGGCAGCGGCCGGATAGGGAATCGCCGCTGAAATACGGTCCCGAAGGGCTATGAGGTATCGGCTTCGCGCGTCACTCCTGCCCGACGAATTGGCTTTGTCCGCCCTACGCAGCTCCCGCTCCCAGTAGCCACCGCATGCCATGAAGTCCCGTATTGGCACATCGGCGCATCGGACGCCGGGCGCTCCAGTCAGAGAGTCCTGTCGGGAAGTATAGGCGGCCTGAACCTCTCTCAGCAGAATTCCGTGTAAATCGCAGCTTTCGTTCAGGTATTTCTTTACCTTGGCGGCGCACCAGTCCATCAACTGGCGGTTTTCGCGCCGCGATCGGACCTCATCGGGCCGGTAGTTGGTCAGATTCTCGATTACTACGGCGTGGCACGGTGCGAAACGCTCTCCGTGGCCCCGCTTCAGGTCCTTGCCGAGACCGAGCGCAGCCGCGACGATCCGGCTGGCCGTCTGCTTGACGCGGTTCTCCCTGAGACGTTCCAGCGCGGTGAGTGTCTTGCGGCCGAACTCTTCCGATGGCACTTGCGATTCGCAGCGGTGCCCGCCAACTCCAACTCGCAATCTCCCGGCAAATGACTTCTCAAGCCGATACAGGGCACGAAGATTATTCAGCCGCCGAAGGGAAAGCCCACCGACTCGCCGGATCGAGTTGCATTGCGCTCCACTTCCGCGTGGCAGCAGCCAATCCTTGATCCACCGCAGCCGCTTACACCAGCGGGCCTCTTCGCCTAGCCATTGCAGCCGCCATATTTCTGTCAGTTGCTCCACTTCTTCAGGCCGCAGAGCTTGTGCGATAGGGCGAACATCCTTCAGCAGTTTCTCCCGAACTAACAAGCGTTCTCGGAAGGAAAAGCTCTCAAGATCTGGCGGGAGTTCGATACCCGCAGCCCGATCCGCGATGTGTTCATCCCAGAGTGCTGCGGCGTGGGGGTCCGGCCAACGGCTGCTAACGGCGAATGTCCACCAGTCCGCCAGGGCGGTACCGATGGAGTCAGTCCGTTCGTCTTCGCTTAGGGCGCGGAGTTGATTTCCAAGGACGACTTTCTCCTTAGCGGCGAGCCCAAACACAACCATGGCTCGTCGCGCATGACGCTGCAGGCCCAGCCGAAGGACGCGAAGAGCATAGCTCATCAGTTTATCCACTGCGGCTGCGGCGCGACTTGCATCGCTATAGCCGAGTTCCCTACATAGAGTCTGGACAGCCTGGATCTCGGCGGGGCTTGCTTTTCGGGCGGGTACATCCTCGCCCGCAAGTCGAATAACAAAACAACGGTCGAGCCGCGCCCAAGCATCCTCGCCTACCCGTCGCAGTATAGTCCTTCTACCACCTACCGAAACCCGAATCGAAAGCGCACTTTTGTCAGGTTCGGGTGCGCCGGCAGATGCGCACGTCGCGCGCACCTGGTCACCACTCATGGCCTCCCACACCGCACAGGCGGCCGCGTACCGCTGGCCGAGATCCACAGATAGGATTCGCAGCCCATCAAGCCGCCCGAGGAGATGTTGCGCAAGCCAGCCGCGGCCTCTATTCTCCGCGAAGTGCGGTGACTTCGCACTCAGGTTTTGAGCGGCCGCATATTCGAGCCACGGCCCTTTCTGCTGAAGTCGTGGCGAGAAAGTCAGTATCCATCGAATCGTCGACAGCCCCCGCTCGTACTTTTGACGGCGGGCAGGTTCCGGCACCGTCGCATTATCCCTAATCTTTGCCAGCTTGTGAAGTTGTGCTCGTGGGGCCTGAAGTCTGCCGTTCCAGTGCTTGTGATCGAATACCCCGAGAATCCGAACGGCACTCCTGCTGCCTGCCCCAGCCGCAGCCCGCCCGAGGCGGTTTGCTCGGCTTACGGGTGTTGCGTCATCAATTACGGCCGTCTGGTGAAGGGCAAGGTCATTTGTCAACCGCTTGGACTGCCATCTCAAACGAACGGCCTTGATTGTTCTGCCGTTAAACAGATCCAGTTCCGCCAAGTGTCGGTTCTCATCCTCCCCTTGGTTCTCGGCAGCAAACCGAATTGCCCAGCGGGAATTGCCGAATTCGCAGAATACCGGGTGCAGCAGCTTCGGTCAGGGCGAGCCGAAATGACACATCACGGGCCGTCCTCCCACCCTCAGCCAGCTTCATTCTGACAAAGCCGGAACTCTGATTTTCCTGAAATGGTGACCACTGCACTCCGGGGGCACTGCAGATGATCCGGATAACCTCTTCCGAATTCAGAGCGCCATAGTCAAACGGCAGTGCAGTTGTCCACTCGATTTCATCAGGTGAAGTTGCCAGTTCAGGAAGGACGGGCAGCCTACCATCGCAGCTCAATTGAACAGGAATGGACTCCCGCCTAGCCACCGCCTAGCCAGGGTTGTCAGCAGACTGTTGACATAGCTCGCCTCTCCGTCCTGCTCGGTCGCGTATGCCCAGCCAACGGAATTCCTGGAGGGGACCACCGGCGGAAGGGACAACGTCTTCCGGTCAAACATTCGGATCCTCCCGTGCTCCCGAAACGCTCTGCGTGCAACCTCGAACCAGTTGGGTTGCAGAAACGGAAGCATGCCAGAGTCGATTATAAGAACATCGGCGTCCTTGAGAGAAGCCTCGAACCCCGATTCGTGTCCTTCGAATATGACAATGCTGTGACCGATGTAGGCGAACGGCAGAATGCTGGCGACGAATGGCATGCGGCGGATCTCCGGGGATGGTCTCAGGCCCGTGAATCCGACAGCCGTGATGTTCAGAGGTTTGGTGTACGGGATGCAGTCCTTGTTCTGTTCCACAAGCTGAGGAGGCAACTCTGCGGCCACAGACAGCGTCACCAGGAAGAAACTGCGATCCGGGCATACGATTCCCAACCAGGGCTCGCCGGCTTTCATCTCTTCTGGAGCACGACCGAGAGGTAACTTCTCCCGAACACGCGCGAACAGCTCAGCAACATCGGCGTCCAGGTTCACATTTGGCATCCGCGGGCAAAGGGATCGGCACCTTTGAAGAAACTCCATTTCACAGAAATCACGATACCGCAGATGCAGGGCATTCTGGCCTGATTTTGTCCCGATCACTTCGGTTAATCACGAAAGGAGTCTTAACGTGCAACGCAGCCGGGCAAACAGTTGACCATTGGCGACCTGATCGGGGCCGCCTGCCCGCCGCCGGTGGCGAGATCGCTGACGATGACGTCGTCATCTTGGATAGCCTCAGGTGGATAATAGCGTCTGGACACACATCCGCACCCGCGTGCCGTGGCGCGCGGCTCCGGCTGTACAGCGCATTATGAGCTGTCGAAATCCGCGCATCGGGACCGCAACAGAGAGCCCGTCAAGCTCGGGCCGATGCGCAGCGCAGTACCGCAATTCGGGCGCGGGTTCGCCTTGGTTGAGTGTCTGCCCGATCAGTGATCCCGCGAGCCTGCGGGGCGGTTGAGCCTTGCGAATGCTGGGGCGATAGCACCCCCGCTCATATGTAGAACTTGAACGGCAACTTCGGCTCCCCTTCAATTGGGGCCGCAAACAGGACATCGCCAACATCATTCGCAAACTTGATGGTCACCGGCAGACGGTCATTAAACAGGCAGGACTTGAAGTTGATCTTCGTTAGCCCCAGCACGTCAGACAGCACCGTCTCGAGTTCACATTCACCGCGCTGTATCCGCACCATCAATGGATTCGGGGTCTCCGGCCCAAGATAGGTGTCGAGCCGGGGAACGTACCCTGCCGTCCAGAGGTAGGCCGACTGCGTCCCGGTGATAAGCGTTGTCCCCCGGATCGTTGGATAGTTCCCGGTTCGGAATAGCTTCAGATCATCATGTGCATCGGAAATCTGAACTCCGACAATACGAGTCGTGTTTTCACCGGCCGTCTTGAAGCCATGCCATTCATCGTCCGTGAACGATGAGGTTGCGTGAATGAATAGCTCCGTCGGCGGG
>PMTT01000179.1 GCA_003167275.1 Bryobacterales bacterium
AGGGAAGCCGGCGCCGCCGCTCGAAGTGAACGAGTGGCTGGGCGCGAAGCCTTCCACCCTCGCCGCACTGCGCGGCCATCCGATACTGCTCTTCTTCTGGGCGCACTGGTGTCCGGACTGTAAAGGCGAGAGCCCGATACTCGCATCCTTAATAACGAAATACGGTCCTAAAGGACTGGTGGTGGTCGCGCCAACCAAACTGTACGGGTATGTCGCGGGTGGGGAACCGGCCGCGCCGGTGACGGAGAAACGGTACATCGAACTGGTCCGCCAACAGTACTATCCAGGGTTGGCCGGGATGCCCATTCCACTTAGCGAAAACAACTTCCAGGTTTACGGGGCCTCGACCACACCGACCATCGCACTCATCGATGCAACGGGCGTGGTTCGCTTTTACCACCCCGGTGCGGCCTCGGAGCAGGAGTTGTCGACCCGAGTCCAAAAGCTTTTGGGAAAATGACGCTCGCCTCTTAGGCCGATTTGCGTTTGGCTACGGTAGACCCCTTCGCTCGAAACCGATCATATTGCTCCAACGACTGGATCAAAGCGTCGATGGCCAAGCGCCTGGCGTAGAGGTGTTCCAGGTTCTTCCGGGAGGCTCGATGAGAGGCGATCATCACAGGTGCTTTCTTCACGGGCGACATAGTACAGATGTACCAGATAGGTTAAGAGATTACAATAGGAAATACAGGAGTTTCCTGATTCTAAATTGCGGGTTAACTACCACCCCCATATGTGGGTAAACTAAAGTTAAGTGCCTAAGAATGTGGCGATACGCGACAGGTCATACGGTACCAGTACAGGCTTATTTCCTAGATTTGGAGCAATTTGTGTGCCATTTGCTGTCTTTAGTACTCCCGTGTGGTACTGATAGCTGTAGTCGGAATCCTTGAGGGTATTCCCTGTCAGTACAGCCACGACGTCGGCGCTGCTTGCCATGTCGCCGGACGCTACCAGTTTCCGAATTCCGGCCAACGTCGCCGCGGAAGCCGGTTCGCAGCCGATTCCACATTGCCCAATCACCGCCTTGGCGTCGGCGATTTCCTGTTCCGTGACCGTCTCGACCACGCCGCCCGAGGCTGTGACCTCGTAGAGCGCTTTTGGCCAGGATACCGGGTCGCCGATTTTGATGGCGGTGGCGAGGGTTTGGGGGTGCTCCACAGGAATGAGCCGGGAGTGGTCCTGCGATCGCATCAAGTCGTAGAACGGAGCTGCCCCCGCAGCCTGGATGACAGCCAGCCGGGGCAACCGGTCAATCAGCCCCCATTCTTTCATCTCGCGAAACGCCTTGCCGAATGCCGACGTGTTTCCCAGGTTGCCACCGGGGAGGACGACCCAATCCGGCACCTGCCATTCCCGCTGGTCCATCAGTTCCAGCATGATGGTCTTCTGGCCTTCGATCCGGAAGGGGTTGATGGAGTTCAACAGGTAAATTCCCAGACGGTCCGCCAGTTGACGCACCAGGGCCAGAATCTGATCGAAGTTGGCGTCCACCTGGAGCGTGCGCGCGCCATATTCCAGTGCCTGCGCCAGTTTGCCGAAGGAGATGTTTCCGTGCGGAAGAAAGATGAGCGGCTGCAGTCCGGCGGCACTGGCATAAGCCGCCATGGATGCCGACGTATTCCCGGTGGAGACACAGGCCACCCGCGACATTCCCAACCGCAGCGCCTGGGCCACTCCACAGGTCATCCCGTTGTCTTTGAAGGAGCCGGTGGGGTTGAAGCCCTGGTGTTTGAACGCCAGGCGGTCCAGTCCGCCGTACCACGCAGCCCGGGGCGCGTCGAGGAGAGGTGTGTTCCCTTCGCGAAGGGTCACCACCTGGGTGTAGTCCGTAAGGAACGGAAGGAACTCGCGGTAGCGCCACACGCCGCTCTGCTCCAAGGGGGCGTTGGAGGTGCGGCGATTCCGCCACAATCCCTTCAGCTCCGCGGCGGACTGCTCGGGCGCTGGATACACGGCCTCCAGCAGGCCCCCACAACTCGGGCAATTGTAGATTACTTCGGTAATCGGGAAGCGCGCATGGCATCGCTGCTCAAAACAGGCAAGTTCCGCAGGCATGAAGCCTTATTATAAGGGCATGCTGGCAGTCCACCTGGAAAACGGCGCCGTCTCCACCCGCGAAATACCGATTCCGTCCCGCCCGAAGGGGTTTGCGTTGCTGCGACTCCTGGTGGCAGGCATCTGCAACACCGATCTGGAACTCCAACGTGGTTACTACGGCTTCTCCGGCATTCCGGGACATGAATTCGTAGCAGAGGTGGCGGAGGCCGATAATCCGGAACTGGTCGGGAAACGGGTGGTCGGTGAGATCAACCTGGCGTGCGGGAATTGCAATTGGTGTTGGACGAGGAGTCGCCGCCACTGCCCGAATCGAACGGTGCTGGGGATCAAGGGCCATCCCGGAGCTTTCGAGGAGTACTTCACCCTTCCGGAGGGCAATCTGCACACGGTACCCGATGCCATCCCGACCAATCACGCTGTGTTCACCGAGCCGTTAGCGGCTGCCTGCGAGATTCTGGACCAGTGCACGATCGATTCCCATCAATCTGTGGCCGTGCTGGGCGACGGGAAACTCGGCCTGCTGATCGCCCTTGCGCTCCATGCGCGGGGTCTCAAGGTTCACCACTTCGGACACCATCCCGATAAGCTGCGAATCTCCGCGGCTGCCGGCGTGCTCACGAAACGCGCCGACTGGACAGTGCCCAAGCCCGAATACGAATGGGCGGTCGATGCCACGGGGAAGGCGGAGGGCTTTCGGCGTGCCGTGGCGATGGTAGAACCACGCGGCGTGGTCATCATGAAGTCCACGATACATGGGACGATCGCAGTCGACAGCGCGCCGATCATCGTCAATGAGATCACGCTGGTGGGTTCCCGTTGCGGGAGGATGGAATCGGCCCTGCCGCTCCTGGAGCAGGGACTGATTCCGGTGGAGAAAATGATCGCCGGCGAGTTCCCGCTGGATGAAGCCGGCAAGGCGTTTGCCCGCGCCGCCGAACGTGGTGTGTTGAAGATCTTACTCCGGCCTCCCCAAATGTAAATGCGAACACGTGTAGTGGAATCGGTCTCGCCACGGTCTTAGTGACAGCGGGTGTTCAACCGCGAATCCTAATGAAATCATTGAGAGGCTGGAGCCTGCCCATGGGCGTTTCCAAGTGGCGGGAGCGCGTGTGTGGCGCGTTGGTTGCCGCTTACTTCTTCTATTTCGTCGCCGACACCGTGCGGGTCCACTTCGCACCGGACGACATGATGAATATGGCGTATTACTGGAGGCTCACGCCATGGAAGATGCTGCTGTGGCTCTTTATGCCGTGGCGCGGTTTCTACCGGCCGATCACCGCTTTGTACTATGTGCCCCTGCACTACTTCTTCGGACTGAATCCGGCGCCCTATCACACCGTCCTCCTGCTGCTGTTACTAATTGGCATCGGTCTGACTTATCGCCTGGCCGTGGTCCTGGGTGTAGACAAACCAACCGCGGCGCTGGCGGCATTGATCGTCTGCTTCCATTCCGGCATCGCCAATCTCTACTACAACACCGCATTCATCTATGACGTACTGTGCGGGCTGTTCTACCTGGCCGCGCTGGTGTATTACGTGCGGATTCGGGAAAGCGGGCG
>PMTT01000642.1 GCA_003167275.1 Bryobacterales bacterium
ACTTCTGGCACACTACACTAGCCCAGGCCAGAACCACCGCATTTCGTAGAAATACGGCCGCAGCGCCAACGTGAAGTTTGCTCCCTCGTTATTCCACACGCCGTCACCGTTGCACGCGATAACCCGGAAGCGATAAGTGCCAGGAGGCAGGTTCATGTAGTACGCCACTCGGCGCGTGTCGGCATCCACCCAATCGGTATCGAAACCCTCCATCCGGTAACGAAATCTCAAGCGTTGCGGAGCGCGGAAGTTAAGAGCGGTGTAATGGATCTCAAGATTCCGCTGGGTAGGGCCGAGCGTCAGGCTGCTACCGGGCGGGAATCCTGCGCCGTTGGCGACCACGCGTTCTAAGTACACCGGCGGAGGGTCGGGGGACACCACGAGATGTTCCGGATCGACAACCGCGACACCTCCATAAGTAGCAAACCAGAAGCGGCCGTCACGAGTGCGCATCGCCGGCGGCTTGGCGCCGTAGTTGATCTCGCTACTCTGCAACCCGTCGAGGCTCTCATAAATGACCGCCGGAAGCTGGCGTGATTCTTGCTCATCGAATTGATCGATGTCCCGGATCGAGATGCGGTATATCCCTTTTCGACACGTCATCCAGAGGTTGTGTCGGCCATCCTCAAGGATCGAAAAAACCTGAGTGTCCAGCAGTCCTTCGTTCCGGGTATAGTGCGTGACACGGCCTTGATGGAAACGATACAGTCCTTTCGTCCTTGACCCGATCCACACGTCCTCGCGTTCGTCCACCCAGAGAGCCAGTATCGAATCGTCCCTTAGTGCGGGGCTGCTGCTGACTTCTTGAAAACGCGTCCCCTCGCGTCGCGCCAGACCCAGAGACGTGGCTACCCACATTCGGCCGTGGCGGTCGAACGTCATTGCCAACACCTTGTTAGACGGCAGGCCGTCCGCTGTTGTGTAGATACGTGGGCTTGGCCCGGCTCCAATTTCTACCAGACCGTGATCATAGCCCAGGAAAGCGGCGCCGTCCGGAGCATTCGCCACGGTTGGAGTGCCGCCTGGAAAGGTGAGTTCCAACCGAGTCGGCGGATGCCTTCCATTAGGCAGGAACGAATGCAATCGCTGCAGTCCCGGAGACGAAAAACCCGCCCAGAGGTTCCAAATACTGTCGTGGAACAACGGGCCGACATTATCGTGATGACCTGCGCCGGGCGCTGGGAAGTGAGTGATCCGACCGTCTTTCCAGAGGTTCAGCCAACCCTCGGCCGTGCCAATCCACACTGCGCCGTCACTACCCTCGGCCATCGACCAAACCAGGTTGTTGGAGAGGCCATCCCGGTTGCCGTAAGTGACGAATGGATCGTCCTTCAGCCTGTTCAGGCCGGCTCCAGCGGTTCCGAGCCAGATGTTTCCTTCACGGTCTTCGAATATGGTGCGAACCACGTCTCCGCTGAGGCCTGTCGTGGTGTTGTACGACGCGAACCGGCCGAGGTGATAGCGGCTAAGCCCTCCGCCGTCGGTACCGACCCAGACATTTCCGTCACGATCTCCCCTTAGGGCAAGGACGACATCCGCGACCAGGCCCTCGCGAACCGTGAAACGCTGCCATCTTCTCCCGGACAAATGAATCAATCCGTTGCCATTGGTCCCCACCCATATCGACCCATCGGCATCCGGCCATAACGCCCATATCCGAATATCCGGGAAGGCGTCCGCACCGCTGTAACGCGCGAAAACTCCTCGTTCCTGGCGGAAAAGACCTTTGCCCTCGGTGCCAAACCACATCACGCCGGATCTGTCCTGAGTGATCGACCTTACGTCATCGATGCTGAGCTGCACGATGTGGTGCGCGCGTTTTCGAGTGCCGCTAACGCGCAGCAGCCCATTTCCTTGCGTTCCGGCCCACAACACGCCGTCCTTATCCTCGAATAAGGCGCGAACGTTTGAGCCGGACCAAACCGAGACGAACCCGCTTTCAGCAGTCCATTGGTAGAGACCGCCAGAATCCCCCATGCCGATCCAAAGCGAACCGTTCTGTGAAGCACAGAGGGATAGGACATGGTCGTGCTTGAGTGGGCTGTTAACATGGTCGAAGACAGTGAAGCGCTCCCCGTCGAAGCGAGCTAACCCCGCCTGGGTGCCAAGCCAAAGATAGCCGTCACGCGTTTGGACGATCGCTCTGACCGAGTCCTGTGGCAATCCATCCGCCGCATGCCAGACGCTATGACTGTAGTGGGCGATCGGTTTCCCAGGGTCCAGCCCCCATAGAGGGGTCGTCAATGCAACTACCGCAAGCACAACGTGCCAGCTCCAGCGCACCATCTCGGAGACAGACCACCTCACCGACGACACATAGGGCATATCGGCGGGTAAGCCTCTTTCCATTAGCCTGCTCTTAGCGGAAACCACCGCAAGCTGATGCGGACCAAAGCGCAGAGCCGACCCACTACCGCACGGAAATCGTCACCGGCTGGCTCACCTGCGATCCCTCGGTCAGGACCACCGGCACGCTGTCGCCTGGGGTCACCCCGCTGGGAATCACCACGTTCACCTGGTACAGCCCAATAAACCCTGGCGCCAGGCCCGCGAAGTTGACCGTGGCGGGTTGCCCCCCGACGGTCGCCGTGACCGGCGTGACGGTCCTGCTCAAGACCGTCGTCGAGGCCGCCACTCCCTCCGGCACCGCTGGACTCACCGGACCCAGTCCCGTGCAATAGATCGCGATGACATCGCCGGCGTGCACCGGGTTGTTGGAATCCGCCAGAACGTTGGTGACCCCGTTGACGATGGTCCCCTGTCCCGTGCCCGCCTGATTCTGAGTGAAGATGGCCGGCTGTGCGGCAGCCACCGATACCGGCGCCGGCACGCTCAGCGTATTGCCGTATTGCACCACGAGCTGCTGTTGAGAATTCACCGGCAGGCTGAACGGCACCTGCGCATTCAACTGGCTGTTGCTGGTGTAGAACAGCGGCAACAAAGCATCGCCCAGTTTCACCTGCGTATGGCCCAGCGAGGTCGGCACGGTCGAGGCCGGCGGCGGCTGTTGCCCGGTCGGGTCCGCCAACTGGTTCCCCAAAATCGCAATCAACCCTCCCGGCGAGACCACTGGCGCCGACGAGTAGCTGGCTGCGTTTTGGATCCCTCCCGGGTTCACCAGCGGCACCTGTGCAGCCGAAGTCAGCGTCACGTTGATCGGGAACTGGGCGGCCAGAACCTTCCCGCCTTGTCCGCTCGCGAAGGCCGTCATCTGGACGATTACCGTTCCGGTCTGTGTGCTCTTCGGCTGCCAGGTCTTGGTCCAGTTGCCATTGCCGGAATGTTGCATAGTGAGTCCCGCTTCGCCCGTGCTGAAGTTGACGCTCACGCTGGCGGGGTACTTGTCGGTGACCGTATTTCCACACTCGTCCGTCAGGTGCAATTCGAAGTTTACCGGTTGCCCGAGGGGAGTTTGTGTCGTGGGCGGTGGGTTTAAGACCTGCCCCACGAGTTGGTTCCCGCAATTGCCCGACACATGCGGTTCCAAAGCTGCCCGGTTCTCGCCCGGTTCGGAGCTGGGCGTGTATCCAGCGGGTGGCACAACCGACAATATGCTCACGGTCTGGCTGGATCCATCCTGGAACAGGACCGTGATCCCACCGCGGTCCACACCCGGCGACCGCTGTGTCAGATCCGGCTGCACCGTCATCCGGGTCGGGAAATTCACCGGAACACTGCCCGCTACCGGCGCATTGGTGATCCAGTTGATGTTACTTAACGTGCCCTTAAACGAGTTGTACGTAAAGGAACTCGTCCCGCGATTGGCAATCGACACCGTCTGGCTGCCCGGCGGATTGGCCGCCGAGCCGATAAACACCAACCCGCTCGGGCGCAATTCCGGCGACAGCACCGTCCCTGGCGCAAACACGTTGAGCACTACCGAAATCGTCTGCGGCGCGTTACTGGCCCCATCCGCCCGTACCTGGATCTGCCCGAAGTAATTCCCCGGCGCCAGACTGGAAGCGTCCACGCTCACCGTGGCCGTCGAGTAACTCACAAACGGAGTGGCCACCGTGCCGCTCGCCGGAGAAATCGAAAGCCAGTTATTTCCGGAAAGCGTCTGCGCGGTGGCTGTCCAGTTCATCGTCCCCTGGCCCACGTTGAGGATCGCGATGTCCTGCGGCAGCGGGTTGCCGCCGCCCTGCACCGACTGATATGTCAAGCCAGTCTGCGAAATCAGGATGATCGGCACGGGATTGCCCACCAGCAGAGTCACCGGAATCACGATCGGCGGATCCGTATTATCGGGCGATTTCAAGTTGATGGCGCCGCTATAGACCCCCGCGGCCAAAGTTCCCGGCGTGATCGTGATGGTCAGAGCCGTCGGTGAGGACGCGGAGACGGTCCCGTTCGAAGGTGTCACCGACAGCCATGCCCCTCCCGCGGTAGTGGTGGTTGCGGCCGCGAACGAGAGGCTGCCGCTGCCCGAATTGGAGAACGAAATCTGCGAGGTGGTGGGGCTCGCCCCGTTCAGCACATGGAACGAAAGCGGCGTCGGATCGGTGCTCAGGTGCCCTGTGGCCACGGCGGTTACCGTGAGGGTCACCGCAATACTGACCTGCGATGGGCTGGCGTAAGGCGACGCGATCGTCACCGTGCCGTGATAGGTCCCGGCCGCCAGACCCGCCGGGTTAGCGCTGATTCCGATCGAGGCCGGGCAGGTGGCCGAGGTTGTATCCACCTGCAACCAGGCCCCTCCGCTGGTGGTGGTAGCGGAAACCTGAACCGGGAGCCCGGCGGGCGAACTGCTCACCAACGCCTTCACCTGATTGGTGGCTGCCCCGCTGCTCACGGCGGTGAACGATAGTGACGCGGGCGACACACTCAAGGCCGGAGCGTTGGTCCCTGCCAGGGAAATCGCCCGGACGCGCTGGTTATTGGTGTCGGTGAAGTACAGCGTCCCTTTAAGATAAGCCATGGAGCCGTAAGGCGAATTGACTTGGGCGGATGTGGAGGGACCGCCATCGCCCGAGAAACCGGCAATGCCTGACCCGGCAATCGTGGTGATGATGCCGGCGGGGGTCACCTGGCGGATGCGGTTTCCGCCATTCTCCAGGATGTAAAGGTTCCCGCCCCCATCGAATGTGAGGCCCACGGGATAGTTCATGGAAGCGCCCTTGGCCGGCCCGCCATCTCCCGAGAACCCGGCCTTCGGCGGATTCCCCGCGAACGTGGAGATCACGCCGCCCGAGGATACAACCCGGATGCAGTTATTGCTTGCATCCGCAATGTAGATGTTTCCGGCGGCATCGATCGCCAGACCGTACGGCTCGTTCAAAAGTGCTTTGGTGGCAAGGCCAAGGTCGCCCGAAAAACCTGGTTTTTGCGGCGTCCCGGCAATGGTCGATATAGTTCCATCCGTACCCACCCGGCGGATGACATGGTTCTCAGTATCGGCGATATAGAGGTTGCCACTGCTATCGAATGCGAGCCCGCTCGGAGTGTTCAAATGGGCCAGAGTCGCCGGTCCATTGTCGCCGTCAAAAGATCCACCGGTAGAGAAGCTCCCGGCGCCCGCGACCGTTGTAATCTTTCCATCGGCTGCTCCAATCCTCCGGACTCGATGGTTATCGGAATCCGTAAAATAAATGTTGTTTTGGGCATCCACGGCAACCGAATTGGGCTGTGACAACAGAGCCTGAGTGGCCGGTCCACCGTCGTCACAGCAGCCAGGAGCTCCTGCGCCGGCGACCGTGCTGAATACTCCGGAGGAAGTTACTTTTCGGATTCGCTCGGAATCGAAATCGGCTACAAACAGATTGCCCACACTATCAAAGGCGAGCCCTTGCGGGTGGTCGAAGAAGGCATTGATTGCCGGGGTACCATCGGGGGCGGAGCGATACGCACCGTTGCCCGCTATGGTTGTGATCGTCATCCCGGTATCGATTCTTCGGATAACGGAGGTGGAGAAGTCGGCCAGGTACAAGAAGCCCGAGCTTCCCACTGCCAGGGCGATGGGATTCATGCCGGCTTGGAGGGCCGGTCCGTTATCCCCCGAGTCCTCGATGTTGCCCGAACCCGCATACGTGACGATTGTGCCGCTGGGAGTAATCGCCCGAATGCGGCCATTGTTGAAATCGGCGATATAGACATAGCCCGCGCTGTCGACGGCGAGGCCGTCCGGTTCCTTCAGCATCGCGCTGACGGCCGGAGCATTATCGCCGCTAAAGCCGGCTTGCCCGTTTCCGGCGACCAGAACCGTTTGACCGGCGGGTGTCAACTTCCGGACGTGGTGTTCCTGATCGCCGAAATAGAGATTGCCCGAAGAATCGACCGCCATTTGATTGATTACGTCGGTTGCGACGGAGGTGGCCGCACCTTCTCCCGAATAACCCATTTTGCCGTTTCCGGCTACCGTCGAGATCTGGCCGCTGCTTGTGATTTTCCGAATCCGGGCATTCCCGAAATCATAGAAGAAGAGATTCCCCGACGAATCGATTACCAGCGTACTCGGGAGTTCCACCAAAGCGTTCAACGCCGGGCCGCCATCGCCGTCGTACCCGAAGCCGTTGCAGCAGATCGTGGTGATGGTGCCGTCCGCCGCCGAGACGCGCCGGATGCGGTTATTAAAGGTATCTGCGATGTAAAGATTCCCGGATCGGTCCACCGCAACCGACTGCGGATGGTTGAGAGAAGCATTCACCGCTGCGCCTCCGTCGCCGGAAAAGGCCGCAATTCCGTTTCCGGCCACGATGCTGGCCGTTCCATTCGGAGTTATTCTCACCACGACGTGGTTCTGATAGTCCGCGGCATACAGGTTGCCGGCCGAGTCCAACGTGAGCCCATAAACCTGCCCTAGTGGCGCATTCACCCCCAGGCCGCCGGGGATCGTAAACGTCCAGTCGGTTCCGGCGACGGTCCGGATGATGCCGCCGGGAGCGCCGGCGGACGATTGAGCCGAGAGTTGGGAGACTCCCCCCAAGACCATCAAAAAGCCAAAAGCGACAGAAGGTCCAGATCTTCGAAGCATGGTTTTAAACACCTTCCTCCCCCACTGTACTAGACGAGTTTCGGGAGTTCAACGGATTGTGGGGAATGCTTAGCTTGCCCCGCCACGCTTTAG
>PMTT01000419.1 GCA_003167275.1 Bryobacterales bacterium
CGCCCATTCCCCAATCGTTCTGCGGACCCATTCCGAGCGCGCTGCTCATGCTGCCCTGTACCACGAAGGAGTTCGCCGAGGTCTGACTGAGGTCCGCAATCTCTTCAGCCTTCAGCACGCCTTCCGTCGCCCCAGCGCCGGAATTCGCGGATTGATTGACGTCCACGCGCCGGAAACCGGCCTGTGTCGATGTCGCCCGATTGCCGTTGGCAGATTGGCCTCCGCGCCCCGCCGATGGCATGCCCGGAGCGCCCCCCGGCCGCATAACGGGAACCCCCGGAGCGGACGATCCCGCCGGGCCCGCGTCCCCATTGGAAGCCCTCTCCGCCGCCTTGACTGGCGACGGCGGAGTTCCCCCGGAAGGCGCGCCCAGCCAGGCCAGCAGTGCGTCTTCGCTCAGGAACTTCAGTCCCCACGCCGGAGCGGGAGCCCCCGGGCCAACGCCAACTTCCCGTTCGATTCTCTCGAACCCGAGCATCTCCACACTCACCGCCCAGATGCCGTCCGCCAGGTCGGCGAACCGGAAGAAGCCCTTCTCATCCGTACTGGTGACCGCTTTCTTCTCGCCTTGGGTAACGGTCACGGTGACCCCGGGAAACGGCAGTCCCCCGGTTTTGACCGTTCCGTGAAATTCGGATGCCATCATCCCGGAAATGGCCAGCGTGGCGGCTAACAGTCGCCCCAGCCAGGTTGCAGTGCGTTTGTTCTCCACACAGAGAGAGGTACAGCGAACCGCCCCAAAGTTGCGCGCCGCGTCCAAAGCTTAACGTCCTTAACACGTTCTTTACCGGGGGATGGTGTTACGTTAAGCTTCGATAAGCGCACCTTTATTGTTGTGGCGCGGACACTCGAGTCTGCCGCGTCGAGAGTCGTCTCGACGTTTTTTCGGAGTGCGCGCCAGGTCCCGTGCGGGTTGAACCCGCCCACGTGAGGTGGAGAGCATACATGCCAGCAACCATTTGGTCCATGAGTCCGGAGAAGAACCGCCGCCGCGCCCTGCTTTCCTGGCTCATCGTCACTGCTCTCTTCGTCTTCTGCGGAGCTCTCGGCTTTCTGCAGTACCGCTGGATCGGCGAAGTCAGCGTGGCCGCCCGCGAGCGCCTGCGCGGCACTCTCCAAGCCAGCCTCAACCGATTCAGCCACGACTTCAACTCCGAAGTCGCCACCGCCACCTGGGCGCTCGTGCCCGCCAATTCCGCCACCGACGTGCAGGACGTCGAATCCGCCCTCTCCTCGCATTATGAAGAGTGGAGGAATTCGTCGCGCCACACCCGCATCTTCAGCCGCATCGCTATCGCGATTCCGCAGGAAGGTGGCGCCGTGTTGCGCACCCTCGACCTGAACACCGGCAGGCTCCAGAAGGCCGATTGGCCCGCCAACTGGAGCGCCCTCAGGAACCGCATAGACTCCAGGATCGGTCCGGACCTCGGGCAGAGACGCAGCCCGTCAGATGTTCTATCGGAAAACGATGATCTGGCTTTCGAGATGCCTCTCTTCGGATCCGGCTTCGGAGCGCCCGGCTTGCCCCCGGCCCGGTCTGGTCGTCCACCCCGCCAAGGGCCCCCCGGAGGTTTCAACCCGCCGGGCCGTTTCGGCCCTCCCGATCGTCCGGCCACCCGCTCCGCACCGCCCGATCGCCCCCCGTTCGGCCGCCGGGAAGCCGCCTGGGTAATCCTGGAGCTGAATCTTACTTACATCCGCGAGTCCATGCTGCCCGAGTTGCTCCAGCGCGACCTCACTGACTATCAAGTGGAGATCCTCACCAGATCCCACCCTCCCTCCGTGATCTACCAATCCGATCCTGAGGACACTAAGCCGATCGCACTCACTGCCGACACCTCGCTCGGCATCTTTACGCCCCCATACGATTCCCGCGCAGCCGGCCCGTCAGGCATGCGCGGACCCGCCAGGGGACCCGGCGCAGGACCCGGAGGCCCCAATTCCGGCCCACCCTCCGGCCGCTGGGAGATGTTCGTCCGTCATCGCGCCGGATCTCTCGAAACCGTAGTCAGTCGCCTCCGCTGGCGCAACCTCGCTGTCACTGCGGGCGTCCTCTTACTCATGTTGGCCAGCGTGGCCGCCCTCATCCGCTACACCCGCCACGCCCAGAAACTCGCCCAACTGCAGATGGATTTCGTGGCCGGCGTCTCCCACGAACTCCGCACACCCCTCACCGTGATTCACACCGCCGGGTACAACCTCCAGGGCAAGATGGCGCACAATCCCGCCCAGGTGGAACGTTATGGCGCCCTGATCCAACAGGAATCCGGGCGGCTCACCGGCCTGGTGGAACAGATCATGAGATTTGCCGGCGCCGAATCCGGCCGCGTCATCCAGGAGCCCGAGCCGCTTTCCATCGAGTCAGTAATTCAAGACACCATGGAATCCAGCCGGGCCGTAATGGAGGGCGCGCACTGTGTGGTCGAACAGACTATCGAGGACAACCTACCCCTGATTCTCGGCGACCCCACCGCTCTCAAGCACGCCTTGCAGAATCTTCTTACGAATGCCGCTAAGTACGGCACCAAGGGCAGTAACTGGATCGGCATCTTCGCCTCCAGGGCCACTGACAAAGGACGCGCCATGGTCGAAATCCGCGTGGCCGATCGCGGGCCGGGCATCCCGGAGGAGGAGCAGAAGCGCATCTTCGACCCATTCTTCCGCGGACAACGCGCTATGCAGGATCAGGTCCATGGCACCGGCCTCGGCCTGAACCTGGTGAAGAAAATCGTGGAAGCCCACGGCGGTACCATACGGGTAAAGAGTGAACCCATGAAGGGTGCCGAGTTCATCGTGCGCATTCCCGAAGCCGCCGCCGGGGTCACCGGATGAGCGCCCGCATTCTCCTCGTCGAGGATGAGCCCGGCCTCGTCCTCACTCTCTCCGACCTCCTCACCGCGGAAGGCTACCAGGTGGAGACCGCCATGGACGGCCCCACCGGCTTAGCCCGGGCGGCCGCCGAACCATTCGACTTGATCGTCCTGGACGTCATGCTCCCTGGCAAGAGCGGCCTGGATGTCTGCCGCGAGTTGCGCCATCAGGGTAAGGACACCCCGGTCCTCATGCTCACCGCCAAGACCCAGTTAGTGGATCGCGTGGTCGGCCTCAAGATTGGCGCGGACGACTACGTCACCAAGCCATTCGAGGCCCCCGAGCTCCTTGCCAGAATTGAAGCCCTGCTGCGCCGCTCCAAGCGCGAGAAGTTGGCGCCCGTCGGTCGTTTCGAGTTCGGCGACGTCGAAGTCAATTTCGAAAACGGCCACGTGCGCAAAGCCGGCCTGCCCATCAGCCTGGCTGGCAAGGAGCTGGAGCTTCTCCGCTACCTGATCGATCATCGCGGCACAGTAGTCTCGCGCGATGAGTTACTCGAAGGCGTATGGGAGTATCAGCCCGGCGTCTCATCCCGCACCATCGACGTGCACGTCGCCTGGCTTCGTCAAAAACTGGAAGACAACGCCCAGACCCCCAAACACATCCACACCGTCCGCGGAGTAGGCTACCGCTTCTCTCCGTAGGGTATGCTNNAGCATACCCTACGGAGAGAAGCGAGCCCGTCGACGTGGCCAGCGTTGCCTGTCCCCATATTCTGCCAGACGCTATTTCCGTGTTCCCACAAGTCTCGCTCCGGCTGAACGCCGGCCCCACGCCCCTCATGTGTCACCATAGTCCCATGCATCGACGACACTTCCTCGGAGCCCTTGCATTCTCGGCCTTCGCCAATCCCACCGCCCCCCGCGTGAACGCCGCCCGCCTGCGCGAGCATCTGGAGGCCCTCAGCGTCTTCGGCCGCCCGTCCGGCGCCACCTTCTCCGCCGGTGTCAGCCGCGTCGCATACTCCGATGCCGATCTCGCCGGCCGCCGCTACACCATGGGCCTCATGGAAGCCGCCGGCCTCACCCCGCGCATCGACGCCGCCGGAAACATCTTCGCCCGCCGCGCCGGCTCCGATCCCGCCCAGCCTCCCGTCCTCTTCGGCTCCCACATCGATTCCGTTCCCAGCGGCGGCAACTTCGATGGCGATCTCGGCTCCCTCGCAGCCATCGAGGTCGTCCAGACCCTCCAAGACGCCGGCGTCACCACCCGCCGCCCCCTCGAAGTCGTCGTCTGGTGCAATGAGGAAGGGTACGCCTACAACAACGGCATCTACGGCAGCCGCGCCGCCGCCGGCCACCTCGACCCCGGCGAATTGGACCTCGTCTGGAACGGCGTCAAGAAAGCCGACGCCATCCGCAAAGTCGGCGGCAATCCCGACCGCATCGCCGAAGCCCGCCTCCAGCCCGGCTACTTCCACTGCTACCTGGAACTCCACATCGAGCAGGGCGGCACTCTCGACCAGGCCGGCATTCCCATCGGCGTGGTCGAAGGGATCGTCTCCATCGACCGCTACGATGTCGAGATCCGCGGCTTCGCCAACCACGCCGGCACCACCCCCATGCCGCAGCGCCGCGACGCCTTGCTGGCGGCCTCCTACCTCACCATCGCCGTCAACGAAATCGTCTGTCGCGACCCGGGAGCGCAAGTCGGGACCGTCGGCCAAATAGCCGTGACTCCCAACGCGCCCAACGTAGTCCCGGGATTAGTGCGGCTCACCGTCGAATTGCGCGACCTTTCCTCCGCCAAGATCGCCAGTCTGGGGAAGCAGATCATAGCCCGCGCCCGCGAAATAGCCGCCCAAACCCACACGGAGATCGATGTCCGTCCCGCCGCGCATCATGACCCGGCGCTCGCGACCCCGGAAGTTCAGAAGTCCATCGAAGCCGCCTCGGCCACTCTCGGTCTGAAGTCGCGCCGCCTTCCCAGTGGCGCCGGCCACGACGCCCAGATGATGGCCACCCTGGGCCCCATGGGAATGATCTTCGTCCCCAGTGTCGGCGGCATCAGCCATTCCCCCCAAGAGCTCACCCGCTGGGACGATTGCGCCCGCGGCGCCGACGTCCTCCTGGAAACCGTCCTGGCCTGGGCCTAACGTGGCACAGGCATTCTTGCCTGTGTTGTTTTTTCTTGCCCAAAACCGACCCACGTAAGAACGCCTCGTGGATTCGCCGACGTGGCGCGGACACTGCTCGTGTCTGCCGCATCGAGACTCGTCTCGACGCATTTCCGGGCGCACGTCATCTTCCCGATAGGCCCTTAGACCCCTCCCGCGCCCAACCCTTGAAAACCCCCGTGGGGCAGGTCGTCACTGACCTGCCCACCGTGACTTACTCTTTGCCTTCTGTTTGTCTTTATCAACCTCGCGTACTATAATGCCCTGGGTCACTAAACTCAACGGAGGCTCTCTTGCCAGATTTAATCACCATCACAATCGTTGCCACAACCATGGAAGGAGTCGATGCCCTGGACCCTCAGGTCACCGTCGACATCAATGAAACATCGCCACTTCAACGCAGCCTCGCACGCGAGGTCGTCCACCATTTCGATGGCAAGGTGACCATTTCCCTTCCCAGCCCCGATGGTTTTCCGGTGTGGCAGGTCAACGTCTCCTTCTCCCGGTACGACGCCGTATCCGGATTCTTCTTCCAGCCGCGCGGAAACTCGTCTCCCACGTTCAAGATGCAGCTCACCCGTTTCCCGGGAGAGTGGAAGCCTCAGTTCACTCCGCTCCAGACGCTTCCCGTGGCCCGTTTTCAGCCGTTCAAGGACATCGTCGTGGTCAGTGACAACGTCGATCTCAAGAGTGGTCCGGCAGTCGGTGACCTGAACGCCAGCTACGACACGCTGGTCGACCCCTCGCAGATACTGGGGAAGATGGCATTGCTGAACCTCTTCTCCGTCCTCACCGATGAGCAGGACCCCATTGGAAAGGTGCCATGGTTCAGCTATGTGCGGAAGATCGTACGGCTCGACCAGGAGAGGTTCATCGCCGAAGTAGACGCAACGCTCTTTGAAAACGTCCAGACGATTCTAAGCGGCCTGAACACCACCTTCCAGGGACAGGGATTTTTCACCGAGCCCGACTCGGCTCTCGCGTTGCACCTCCCCAACATTCCGCCGCAGTATGGTGGCAGCCAGAACATCCGGAAAATGATCACCGTCAAGAAGGATTACGAGCAAGGTAATCTGCAACTGACCCTTGCCTTTATTGTCGTGGCGTGCCAGGCGGTGCACCTCCTGGACTGCGACATGGATGAGCACAAGAACCTCCTTCTTCATGGCCTTGACGTGTTGAAGCACCTCGTCAACGGAGGCACCAGCCCGATCACCATGCATGAGTACATCGTCAAGGATTCGGCGCAAAACTCGGCCGATGGTATCGCGACGGTCGATCTCGGTTACCTGCTCGTGTAAAATCCCACTCGGAAGCGAATGGACAGAAAGAAGGAGCATCAAAATGATCCTAACGGTCGGCGACAGTGTTTGCTGGGGCCAGGGACTGAAAGAGGAACACAAGTTCGACTTTCTGGTCGCCACGGCGAAGAGCATTCAGTTTCAACGTACCGCGCACTCAGGCGCGATAATCGGCACCTCGAAGGATACTTCCACAGTGATCGAACCAGGTGAGATTCCGCTGGGGTTGCCATCGGTGTGGCAGCAGGTTCTCACTCCGCGGGACTGGTCCCAGGTCGAGCTGGTCCTGCTGAACGGCGGAATCAACGATGTCAGTCTGTCGCGAATCCTCAGCCCAGCGACCAGCGCGTCCCAACTCGCCTCGTGGATCGATCAGTTCTGCGACAAGGAAATGCAGGAACTCCTGGAGGCGACGGCCGGGAAGTTGACCGTGCCGGGTGCCCGT
Source organism: Bryobacterales bacterium (assembly GCA_003167275.1). Classification (GTDB taxonomy): domain Bacteria; phylum Acidobacteriota; class Terriglobia; order Bryobacterales; family Bryobacteraceae; genus JAIQFL01. The sequence continues at coordinate 6,734 of PMTT01000419.1, forward strand.
ATTGCCGTCATCGGGTACTACCCCATCCTCAGCTTTCAGTCGGGCCAGACGCCGATTCAGTTCCAGTCGCTATTGGAGATCCATGGAGTAGCGACGCACTCGGTGCTCGCGTCAAGCCAGTTTTCCCTGCTGGACCTCGTCCCCCAGGTCATCGACAATTGCCTGGCCTTCTGGCAGAAGTCGAATGTTGCCCTACAGGCGGCGGTCGATGCCGCGAATGCAACGCTCGGAAGAACCGCTTGCGTCTTCGTCAAGCTGCCGTTCGCGGAGCAGAATGCCTTGTGGGCGCCTCACTCCCTGCTGTGGGAACTGACGCCCCTGCTCCTCCCCGAGGATGAGGTCTCGGATCCCCGAGAGAAGGTGTGCCAGATACTCTACGGGGATGTGGTCCACATTCCGCAGTGGGTTCAGTGCGTGCGCGCTTCCTTGGGACATCCCCGTGTGGAGGGTGCCGCCAGAATCGCATCGGCGGTCCTGGCGGCTCTGTAGCTTGCGATTTGGTGGGGCGGACCCCCTGGTCCGCGGCCGACCCCCTGGTCGGCCTGCTCGGAGTTACGAAGAGCCGGACCAGGGGTCGGACGGCTGGAGATTGGCCATTTCTTGGACATCCCCGCCGCCTCGGTGCTGGTTCCTGGTGGGACAGGCGGTTTCGCCAGCCGGCCAGAGCCGGACCAGGGATCCGGCGCGGACGAGGGCGTCCAGGGCCCAATCACCGCTGGCCGATTCGACGCTTCGTCGCGATCGCAATCCCGGCTAGCCCCATCCCCAGTAGTAGAAACGATGCCGGCTCCGGCACACTCGACAGACCGCCCAGTGCCGCTACATCAGAAGCGGACAAAGCCCCATCGTAAATGCTGATATGAGTCGCCACGCCGCCCGAAGATTCCCGCCCCCCTGTGACATTGTCGTCTTCGAAGAACTGGATGATCCCGTTCAGACCAGTGAACGTGCCGTTGCCGCTGCCATCGGTGAAGCTGATCGCCTGTACTCCGTTCACATAGCCGACCACCAGGTTGGTGATCGAATCCCGCGTCAGGACCACCCGTGCCGGCGTCCCGGCAGTCAACACTCCGCTTCCGCTGAAGCTGAAGTTGTAAAAGTTGATGTCTGTAGTCATATTGTACAGACGTTGTCCGATCCCAGGTTCTTGAAATCGAGAATCTTCCTGTAACCGTCCGTGTCGTCCAAGCTGAAGTCCATCAGGATCGAATAGTCTCCCGTATCTGCCAACACGTTGTTAAACGTTTAAAGACGATATCAACCCCGCTGGCTTCCCTTCCCTTCTGTGCGAAACTATACACTTCCGCGGTTGCCTGAATGGCCCCTCCGTCCTTTCGTACCGGAGGCCTCAAACCTCGTCGGTACCCATTCACTCGGGGGCGCCCGGGCGCCAAACGAAACTGGCTAGGGAATCGATCACGGCCGAGACCGCAATTCTGCCCTTAGAACAAATAACTTTCCATTGCAAAGTAATTGGCATACGATGGATGCCATGGAACCGGCGATCTCACCGCAGTCCGTATCCGGAGCATTTCGCCAAACGCTTTTATGGCTCACGAAGGCCGCGGCCGCCGTCGCCATTGTTGGCCTTGCGCTCGTTGCCATTCTGCTCCTCTTCATGTGGCGGGAGCACAAAACGGCCATCGCACTGCCCATTCCCACAGGTCACTTCGCCATCGGACGCACCACGTATGCGTGGACCAATGAGGCGGCGACCGACGACCTTGCTCTCTATCGAGGCTCGAAACGACAGGTGCTCGTGTGGGTATGGTATCCAGCGATCCGTTCGAATCCAGACGCGCCGGCGGAGTATCTGCCCGGTCAGTGGCGAGCGGCCCTTGCCAAACGTCAGGGCGTGTTCATGCGATCATTCTTCAAGCGGGACCCGGCTCTGGTGCACGCCCATAGTGTTCCCGACGCGATGGTGTCGCCAGAACAGCGCACATATCCGGTTGTGTTGCTCCGAGCCGGCGGTAGCGCTTTGACAACCGACTTCACGACGCTCGCGGAAGATCTCGCCAGTCACGGCTTCTTCGTCGTGGGCTTCGACGCGCCGTACCGATCCTTTGTCGTGGTGCTACCCGACGGGCGCGTCGTCGCCCGATCGCCCGCCGCAAACGTCGAAAACGCGAACGGCAACCTTGCCGATCCGGTCGTCGGCAAGCTGCTGGCCATGTGGACGTCTGACACAACGTTCGTCGTGGACCAGTTGCAGCGCCTGAATGACGACTCCTCCGAAAAACTCGCAGGCCGAATGGACTTCGAGCGACTCGGGATGTTTGGTCATTCGTTCGGTGGCGCGACCGCGCTCGAATTCTGTCACCAGGATTCAAGGTGCAAAGCCGCGGTCGATATAGACGGCATTCCGTTCGGTCGCGTAGTCCCGGAAGGGCTTGGCAAGCCCGGCATGTTTCTTCTCAGCGATCACAGTAGGGAGATGGCCGATCGAGAGAGCCACCAGGTCCTTGCCGACATCCAATCGATTTACGATCGCCTGCCAGACCCGCGGTTGTACGTGGTCATTCGTCGAGCCAATCACTTCAGTTTCAGTGACCAGATTCTGTTGAACAGCCAGGCCGCCTTCGGACTCTTGCGCTTGGTTGGAATCGGGGGATTGGATGGACGCCGCGGGCTCGCTATTTCGGCCGACTACGTGCACGAGTTCTTTGAAGTGCACCTGAATGGGGCGCCCGCGGCGTCGCTGACAACCCTCACCAGTAAGTACCCGGAAGTTCACATCGATGGGCGGTAAGACCTCGCACGGCATACGGTTTTCAAGTCTGGAGTTCCAGGAACACGGTGAAGTCGAAAGTTGCCTTGCCCCACAACCAAGTTCCGTGCTCTCTCCGCGGCCTCCGTTTCTCTCTTTCTTTTGCGTGCTCTTTCTTGTCTTCTTCTTCTCCGCGTCAAAGCTCCATTTCGGCACAGCCCCGAATCTTTTTCCTTTGCTCGCTAACCCAGTGAACCGAGCAAACCTCTTTCAATCACGGACGGCCAAACCACAAAAAAGAAGCCCTTTCTTTCCCATCACTTAGCCAAATCTTATTTCAGACTCCACCCCCTCCCCGTACTATCTCTCAAAGAGGAGGCCAAGCCGCATGCCGCAGTCGAGGACTCACGTCGTCGCGCACCCACCGTCTCATTCATGGAAACTCCGCCTGATCGCGCTCTGTTCCGCGTCGCCGACTCGCCTCCCACGCGCAACTCTCCCCCTATCGCGCCAACCGCTCGAGAAGTTCCCCAGGCTCCAAACCGGCCGTTTACGAAACAAACCCAATTTCGAGGCCGATCCAAACAGAAGAACCACGAAACGAACCCATTTTCGCACGTCCGCCCCGCATCCCCCACCGCACAGACAGCCCCGATGGCGCGTCGAAACCGCGAGCCATCTTCGGCCCCCCTTGACGCCCGCCCCCTTTCCCAGTATTATGATCTCGGTAACCGAGGACATACATGAGCAAACCTTCCGACCTCGTCCAGGGCACCCTGGAAGCGCTCCTTCTCAAGATCCTCGCCTTGGAGCCGCTCCATGGCTTTGCCATCAGCCAGCGCCTCAAACAGGTCTCCGCCAACGTCCTTCAGGTCAGCGACGGGTCACTCTATCCGGCGCTTCACAAGCTCGAGCAGGAAGGCTGGATCGCCGCGGAATGGAAAACCAGCGAGCTCGGCCGCCGCGCGAAGTTCTACTCACTGACGCGGCTCGGTCGCCGCGAACTCGCCCGCCAGGCGGCGGAATGGGAGCGGCTCTCCCAAGCCATCACCCATGTCATGCGCCTGGAGGAGGCCTGAACGATGCGCCCGGAGCACTGGCTTTACACCATCCCGTTGCGCCTCCGATCGCTGTTCCGCCGCCGCCAGGTCGAGCAGGAACTGGACGACGAGCTGCGCTTTCATTGGGAGCTGCAGGCGCGCGAGGCCCGTTCGTCGGGCATTCCCGGACAACCCGGTGGGCCTGAAACCTGCCCCACCTGGAGA
>PMTT01000925.1 GCA_003167275.1 Bryobacterales bacterium
CGGCAGCCTTCGATGACGGTTCGCCGGTAAGCCTTGAAGGCATTGGTGAAGTCGTTCAGAGGAGCGCCGAACAGCACGCGCAGAAACAGATTTGCCATACGGTTGAGCAGGAGCTTGTGGCGGGGATAGTCGATCACTCCGCCGCCGCGAACAAAGCGTGAGCCGAATACGGCATCCCAACCTTGTCCCAGGATCTGCCAGTAGCGGACCACGTCGCGGCAGTCGTCGGATTCATCGGCCATCATTACGACCGCGGCGTCCCCGTTTGCGTGATTGAATCCGTATACAATAGCGCGCCCGAAACCGTGCTCGCCGGAGTTTTGGACCGGCTTGCATTCCGGGATGCGGGAGTGGATCTCCTGGAGCAGGCTCCAGGTGGAGTCCGTGCTTCCGTCGTCGACGACCACGATTTCATGCGGAATCTGTTGCAGGCGCAATTCGAGGTGGAGATGCTCGACGGTGGCGACGATGCAGCCCTCTTCGTTTTGGGCCGGAATCACCACGGAGAGTAATTGAAGCGGATCCCGCACGACTGGCGGCGGCGATTTCATACGCGGCTCACTTCCAGCCAGTCTGGATGGTTTTGGGCGTGTTGGGCGATCTCATCGAGAATTGTGGGAAGAGGCATATCGATTCGCCAGCCGAAATCCCGGGCCGCTCGGGAGCTGTCCATCGCCACCCACGGGATGTCATACATGCGCGGCTCCCGTTCCACGGCCGGGGCATGGGGCCCGAAGCGTTCGTCGCACCAGCCCGTGAGCTGCGCCAGCGACATGGTGTTGGCCGGACCACCGCCGGCCGTATAGACGCGTTGTCCGCCGGAGCGGGCCGTGCGCATTTGAGCAACCAGCAGCGCCGCAAGATCGCGAGGGTGAAATGCGTCCCTCGCCTGGCAGCCGGTGCCATTGAACCCGATGTAGCGAATCGGCCGGCGCCGCAAATGGGCGTTCACCCAAAAGGCGAAAATGCCCTGGGCCGGCGTGCCGAACTGTCCAGCACCGGCGAGCACGCCGCAGCGCGTGATCCATACGGGGAAGTCGAACGCGGCGCCATATTCCAGGGCCATGATTTCCGAGGCCAGCTTGGTGGCTCCGTAGAGAGAAATCGGCGCGGCGGTGGAGAAGTCCTCTCCGATGCCGCACGCTGTCAGGCCGCAGGGCAGCGGTGCGGTTGGGTCGACGGCGAAGGCCCCGTTGTGCACGCGCAGGGGAATAGCGGCAAGCGCGGGAATCGAGTAAACGCGGCTGCTGCTGAGCAGTAACAGCCCGGCCTTATGCTCCCTGCAGTATTCGAGTATGTTGCCGATTGCGGCCAGATTATGTTCGAAGAGCCGGCGGCTGCTTCCGGCGCCGGAGAGGCCCGCCAGCACGCTGGGATCGGCGGCTGCGTCGATCACCCAATCACTGGCGGGCAGACCCGCAACGTCGCTAGCCGATCGCAGGTCCCCGTGGATGAATTTGACGCCGAGCCGTTCGACCCGCACCCGATTCGTTTCCGCCCCCGGACGCATCAGGTTGTCGATGCCCGCTATCCGGAGGCCTTCTACCCGTTCGAGCAAACACTCAGCTAGTGTGCTCCCCACGAAACCGCACACCCCGGTGATGAGGACCCTCATAAACCACTTTTCCGCAGGCGATGCTTCCAACTGGCGGAGATCTCCTCAAAGATCATCGGCAACGTCTTGACGAGTCTCCACTCGGGGTAGTGCGCTCGCATTTTCCGCAGGTCGCTGTAGTAACAGATGTGGTCGCCAACCCGGTTCTCATCGACATACTGCCAGTTCATTTTTTTGCCGGTGACGTCCTCGACCATGCGGAATGCTTCCAGGATGGAGCAGGAGTTGGATTTCCCGCCGCCGAGATTGTAGACCTCGGCGACCCGCGGAGACTTCCAGAACTCAAACATGAAGCCGGCCACATCTTCGGAATGGATGTTATCGCGCACCTGCTTGCCCTTGTATCCGAAGACCTTGTACTCGCGCCCCTCCACGTTGCATTTCACCAGGTAACTGAGGAATCCATGCAACTCTACGCCCGAGTGATTCGGACCGGTGAGGCATCCGCCTCGCAGGCAGCAGGTGGGCATGCCGAAATAGCGGCCGTACTCCTGCACCATGACGTCGGACGCGACCTTGGATGCCCCGAAGAGGGAGTGCTTGCTCTGGTCGATCGACAAATCCTCGGGGATGCCATTCGCAAAGGCGGGATCCGCGTAGTCCCAGCGAGTCTCCAGTTCGGTGAGCGCCAGCGTGTTCGGCCGGTCCCCATACACTTTGTTTGTCGACATGTGAATGAAGGGCGACTCGGGACAAAAACGGCGCGCGGCCTCCAGCAGGTGAAGCGTTCCCATTGCATTCACCTCGAAATCGAGAAACGGGATTGCCGCCGCGCGATCGTGTGACGGCTGGGCCGCGGTGTGAATGATCAGGTCCGGCTTCAGTTCCTCCATGAGTGCCAGCACCGCTTCACGGTCGCGGATGTCGATCGCCCGGTGGCGGTAGTCCGGAATCTCGGATTGCAACTGTCCCAGCACCCAGCTTGTGTCGCCCTCGGGTCCGAAGAAGACGGCTCGATGGTTGCTGTCGATTCCCATGACGGAAAATCCCCGCCGGGCGAACGAGCGCGTCACCTCCGAGCCGATCAGACCGCAGGAACCGGACACCAGGACTGTCTGTCGTCGACTCATTCTGCACCTTTCCGAGTTCATCGGTCTACTGTGTAAAGTGAAGATCCAGCATTTCACCGGTGCGGGGCGCGCCCCTGCTTGCGGCTTGCCCCGGCACGGAATCTATAGTGTAGCGCTGCCGATCCGTTGCCTCATCCGGTTGTCGGCCGTGCTCGTGTTTGGGCATGGATTTTTCTGGGATTTCCCCGCGCCGGACCTCGACAGTGGATCCGATATCAGCGCCGCGACGCATGACGGCCGCGCGAAGTGCCCTCGCTGACGGGTTCGCTATAATCGGATCTCATGTCGCCCATGGTCACGCTGGTGGAAGCTATCGTCGAGCCCTACAACCGGACGCACGACCGGTATCAATCTTACTATAGGAACAGCATCTCCACTTATTGTTCCGGCCATGGCATTCCCTTTCGTGAAACGGGTTCCCGCTTCCCCCGCCAGCTAAGGTTCCTGTATCGCGTACGCGCCTCCGACCGGTTTCGGAAACTGTTGCCCTGGCTGGGGACGCGAATGATCGATGGCATCGCCAGGACCCTCGGCGCCGCCCGGGGCCCGGAACACGCCCTCGGTACCTACGTCTTTCACTCCGGTAAAGGCGACGTCAAGGTGTGCGTCGATGCTCAAGACTCCGGAGACATCGAACACAAGCAGGTGCTGGAGTGGTCCGATATCTATTTTAAGACCAACTTCTGGCCAACCCGTGAATATCCGCGGAAAGTCATGCCCATGGCGAACTTGAATCCGCTCGTCCTTAGCCAGATGAAGTTTCTTCGGGAAGCCAGGAACACGCCAAAAGAGTGGGACCTGTTCGCCTTCTTTCGGGTATGGGGAGGCACCGACGAAGTGGAAGGAGTGGAGCATAACCTGGCTCTGTTTGAAACCCTGGCGCGGGTTAAGTGCAAGAAGAAGTTGCTGGCCTTCCTGGTTTCCGGAGATATCCGCGCTGCCGCCGCCCGGCTGGAGAAAGCCGGCGTGCCGTGGACTACCGAGTGGATGCCGCTACCCGAACTTTGGGACCTCGCCGCCCGGTCGCGGCTGAACGTCGTGCGTCACGGCATGCACCAATGCATTCCCTGGAGGATGACCGATATCCTCGCGATGGGCGGATGCCCTGTGCTGGATTACGCCGCCACAACTCGTTGGCACGCGCCGCTCGAAGAGAACGTTCACTATCTGAATCTCGGCGTTCCATACCGCCCGTCGGGCGCGGCCCCGTTCGACCCCGACGAGGTCGTGGACCGGGTGGAGGATTGGATCGCCCACAAAACCCTGATCGGCGACATGGAACAGGCCACGGCGAACTATTTCGACCAGCACCTTTCACCTGAAAACCTCGGCCGCTACATTCTCGAGAAGGCTTGCCAGGCGGGATGAACGCCTGTGGGACAGGCCACGGCTTACCAGGCTGCCCCACAATCGAATACCTTCACGCGGTCGCGGATCTCGCTGCTTTCCGCCGCAAGTTACGGTTTCAACGCCGCTCCCGAATTGGGGCCCTGCATCAGCGAAGATGTGTCCACCGCTTCGAAATCCGACCCTTTCACCTTTCGCATTTCCTCGACCATGCGGGCTTCCCAATGGGGATCGGGCGCCCCGGTAATGTACCAGGGGCCTCCGTTATCCGCCAGAATCATGCCGTATTTCTTCAAAGCCCGCAGGATCACCTGCGTCTCGGCCGAAAAGCTGGAAATGTCGAAACCGGCCTTCAAGCGGACGCGCAGGCCCATGGGCGGCAACTTGGGATCGTCGCTCCTCGATGCATAGTGCCGCGCGGGCCAGCGATAGCTGCGCTGTGTCTTGGGCGCGGTAAACCGGATGGCGTGCCGGATCTCTCCCCCGGCCACTTCGTCATGGCGCACCAGGCCCGGAAAAATTGGCAGACCGGCGCCATCCGACGAGGTCCAGCCCTCCGGACGCAAGGCATTGGAGCGCAGGTCGAAATAGGCGGCCGAAGAGGCTTGCCAGCCACCAGCGGCCGCAGGCTTGGCCGCATACAATTCATACAGCCGGCAGGCGCTGGGATCGACGACGATCATATGGCCATCCTCCCCGGACTCGATCCGGGGATTCGGCGGGATGGGCATTGGACCGGTATCGCTTTCACCGGGAGGCACGTGTACATTGGCCTTCGGCGCATTCCCGGATATTAGGTTGTAGGGTATGCCCGACGCCGGTTCGGGTCCGAAATCGGGATGCAACGGCTGGTCTGGACCGATGCTCTGTACCAGGATCGCCGAGTGCGGGTCTACCGGAAGCCCGTCGACGGGAGTATTCCAGATGTTGTCGGTGGGCAGCACCGGGCATTGGGCGATGGACGGCCCGCGTGATGCTGGAACGGCGCCCGCCGGAGCCTGCTCGATGACCGCCCCGGAGGCTGGGGTCCGCATGAGCGATGAGGTATCGACAACTTCGAAGTTGGAGCCGGGGATGCGGCGCATCTCTTCCGTGAGACGAGTGTCTTCCCAATTCGCATTAGGCGCCCCGGTAATGAACCAGGGGCCGCCATTATCGGCCAGGATCATCCCGTAGGTTTTCATCGCACGAAGGATCACCTGCAACTCTTTGGAGAAGCCCGAGATGTCGAAATCGGCGCGCAGCCGGACGCGCAGCCCCATGGGCGGCAATTCCGGATCGGCGCTGCGCGAAGCATAGTGCCGGCCAGGCCAGAGGTAGCTGCGCTGAGTCTTGGGCGCGGTGAAGCGGATGGCATGGCGGATCTCGCCGGCGGTCACTTCTTCGTAGCGCACCAGGCCCGCGAAGATCGGCAGGCCCGCGGCATCAGCCGAGGTCCAGCCATCGGGCCGCAACGAGTTGGACCGGAGATCGAAGTACGCCGCCGACTCGGCCTGCCACCCGCCTCCCGGCAACCGCTTGGTGGCGTACAGTTCATACAGGCGGCAGTCATCCGTGTCCACTACGATCAGATGGTTATCGCCGGCGCCCTGACCCCCACCTTCCAGAGACGGATTCGCCGGAATCGGCACCGGTCCCCGATCGCTTTCGTCGTTCGTCACCTGTACGTCGATCTTGCGCGGGTTTCCGGATATCACATTGTAGGGAATGCCCGAAGCGGGATCGCGTGCGAAATCCGGATGGAGCGGCTTGTCGCCACCGATGCTCCGGATGTAGGAGGCTGAATGCGGATCCAGAGGGAGTTTGTCGACGGGCGTGTTCCAGATGTTGTCCGCGGGAAACACCGGGCATTTGCCGATCGAGGGCCCCCGCAATGCCGTTGAGGCGGTGGAGGGTGGTTCCACGGTAGCCCCGGAATTCGGGCCGCGCATGGTGGAGAGAGCGTCCACCACTTCGAAGTTCGATCCCGCGACCTTGCGCATTTCGGCGGTCAGCCGTTCAGGATCCCAATTCGAATCAGGCGCTCCGGTGACGTACCACGGACCGCCGTTGTCCGACAGAATCATCCCGTAGGCTTTCATAGCGCGCAGAATAACCTGGGCCTCCTTGGAGAAGCCCGAGATGTCGAAATCCGACCGCAGCCGGACGCGCAATCCCATGGGCGGCAGAGCCTGGTCTGCGCTCCTCGAGGCGAAGTGCCGGGCCGGCCAGACATAACTATTGCGCGTCTTGGGGGCGGTGAAGCGTAAGGCATGACGGATCTCGCCGGCGGCCACTTCTTCGTAGCGCACCAGGCCCGCGAAGATCGGCAGGCCCGCGGCATCGGCCGAGGTCCAGCCATCGGGCCGCAACGCGTTGGACCGGAGATCGAAGTGCGCCGCCGAATCGGCGTGCCACCCGCCTCCCGGCAACCGCTTGACGGCGTACAGTTCATACAGGCGGCAGTCATCCGTGTCCACTACGATCATATGGCTATCGCCGCCCTGACCCCCGCCTTCCAGGGACGGATTCGCCGGAATCGGCACCGGCCCCAGATCGCTTTCGTCGTTCGGCACCTGTACGTCGATCTTGCGCGGGTTTCCGGATATCACATTGTAGGGAATGCCCGAAGCGGGATCGCGTGCGAAATCCGGATGCACCGGCTTATCCGCGCCGATACTCCGGATGTAGGTTGACGAATTGGGGTCGACCGGAAGGCGGTCCACGCGGATGTTCCAAATATTGTCCGCGGGGAAGATCGGACACTTACCGATCATCCGGCCGTTGGTTACTGTCGCGGTGGGGGGACGTTCTGCTTGCGATTCAGCAGCCGGAGTTGGTTCCGCAGTCGGGCTTTGACCCTGCGCACAGCAACTCAGCAACACGGGGAACACTAGAATCAGCGTCTTTTGGATCTGCATATCAAAACAGCCTCGCACGCGGCCGCCTCTTACTGCCGCACTTCGCCTGAATCACGATTGACCGTGAGACTGGAGGTATCCACAGCTTCAAAATTCGAGCCTAACACCTTGCGGAAGTCGGTAACGACGGCGGAACTCCAGCGGACGTCCGGCGCGCCGGTGATGTACCAGGGGCCTCCGTTATCCGCCAGCATCATTCCATACTCCTTCAGGGCCGTCAGGATCACCTGGGTTTCCGGACCAAAGCCACTGATATCAAAGGAACTCCGCAGGCGGAAGCGTTGCGCCAGGGGTGGCAGGTTTCCGTCGCTGGAGCGCGAGGCAACATGCCTTCCGGGCCACACCAGATCCCGGCGCGTGTGCCTGGTCGAAAATCGCAGGGCGTGGGTAATTCGACCAGCCTTTACTTCCTCGTATCGAGCCAGTCCGGGAAGAATAGGGAGTCCGGCGGCGTCGGCCGAGGTCCAACCCAAAGGACGCAACTGATTGGATCGGAGATTGAAGATGGCGCCCGAGCTGGCCTGCCACTGTTGGGCACCGGTGTGGCTCGCGGAGTAGAGCTCATAGAGCATGCACTTGCCCCGGTCCAACACGAGCACGTGGGAGTCCTCGCCCCCTTCAAGCGGAGCGTCGTCCGGGATGCGGTAAGGGCCGGGATCGCTTTCTCCTGCGCCATCGCCGAACGTGACCTGCGTCACGAGCTGGTCTCCATCTGTGACCGCATACGGAATGCCGCCCGTGGCCCCGAAATCGGGATGAAGCGGTAGGCCCGGCCCCATTGACTCGATGTAGGCCGGGGAATGGGGGTCTAGCGGGAGATCGCGGACCCTCGCGTTCCAGATATTATTGGCCGGGAAGATCGGACATCCGTTCGAATCGCCGATAGATGGACTCTTGCGGCGCTGGAGAATCGCCAGAATGCGATCTTCATAAGGACGGCCCAACTTCATCACGGCGCCGCCGGGAAGAGCCAGCAGGGCAAGCGCGAGAATCACTAGAGTTAAGGAATACTGCTTTACCCTGGCCCAACCCAATTCGCGGATCACCAGAGAAGCCAGCGCGGCCACAGCCACCCACAGCGAGAGCAACGGCAAAAACGGGATTAGTTTACTAGCCATTTGGTAGCTTCGGACGTGGCGTGTCGCCAGCGCGGGCGATCTCTATAATAGCACCGGAATTGGTGTACCGATTCGCCTTCTGCAAGAAGGCATTTCAGTGAACGGTTACGTTCCCACTCGCGCTTGTCTTGCCGGATATCGTCGAGCTGACGCTGGACGACGACGCGGTCACCGTCAGGGAGACGGCAGCGGTCTGTGGACTGTTGGTTATCCCGGTTGTCGTAGACGATACTATGATGGTGTCCGTCTGGGTACCCGCCGGCTGACCAGCGCAGTTCACACTCGCCGCGATGCTGCCAGCCGCACTCCCGCTGACTGGTGACAACGTCAGCCATGACTTGGTTTTGGCCGCGCTCCAGTTATCCAGCGTGACGTTGACGGCGCTGACGTTGATGGTCTGAACGGCCGGGTTGGAGCCGCCCGAAACGCAAGAATAGGATAACGAACTGGGACCGAGAGCCAACGCGGGACTTCCGCCACTCCCATTGATGCTCACCATACCCGCGGTGTTTTCGAACTCGATCGAGTTGTCGTTGGCAACCACCGTAAATGGGCTCCCTGTCACTGGCGAGCCATTGACCGTGACGCTATAGGTACCAGGTGTCAGTCCTCCGAAGAGATATTGGGCCGTCCCGGCGTGCGTCGTGGTGAACCCGGTCATAGTGCTATGCGTGGTCCCGCCACGACCAAAAAGCGCCACCTTGTCGGCAGTCTGAACGCCGGTCCAGTTCGCATCCGGGTTCAGTGCCGTGACGGTAAGGCTTGTGTCTGGTTGGGTTGCGATCTTGTGGACAGTGATAAGCTCCAGGGAATTCTGGCCGGTAGCCCCACATGCGCCGGTAGACGAGGCGTCCGCGCAGGCTGAAACACGATAGGTATTACCACTGCTCGATGGATAGGCGCTCCCGTCCCATTTCAGAAAAACGCCCGGCGCCCCGGAAGGCACAACGAACTTCGAGACCATGTTGTATTGAGGTGTCGGATCTCCGTGGGCGCTTGCGGTGCCGGTTTCCTGCTCCAGTACGGTACGATTCGCATTGAGACTCCCACACCCGCCAGACCCAGGGCACGTCGTGTCCCCTTCGGTATACGGCACACCCCCGCTACTATCCGGGCTCGCCGCCTGGAGGTTCTGCGGGTAGTGAGTATGAACCGCAACCTGGGTCGGTGCGTTACTTGTGTTGATGTCGTCGTACTGAATAATGATCTCTTCCGTGGAAAGCTTCTTGAAATGGACGATGGATTTCTGTGCCCGATTATATGCCGTCGTGTAATTGTTCTTGAGTTCCGACGCGACGTACATATAATTAGAAGCTTGGTCCCCATAACCAACCGGCCACGAGCCGTGGTTTGCGGATGCCCACCGAAGAGGTGTTGTAATGGCCGGTCCCGTTCCATCTCCGAATCGATCCAGCCCCCAATTTCGGGTAATGGATAATCCCTGGAATTCGGGCGCAAACCCCGTTAGCTCAATTCCTCCCCGTGGGGCTGATCCCACCGGCTGAGCATCGTTTCCAAGCAGAAACCCGGCTTTGTAGACTTGGAGGTTGCCGGGATTCGGAGCGTCATGGTCCAGGAGATAGGTGCGGGATTCAAACAATAGGTCAGTCGCGGCCGGGTCTGTCCATGAAGTCCTGGAATAAATATTACTGGCCATATATATAGGATTGCAGGGGAAGCCCGTTATAGCGGCGCAGACCGGGTAACTGGTAGTGCCGAAGAAATACTGTTTGGGCTGAGCCGTGTAGTCTGACGCCACGATCCTCTGGTCCATCTTGACAGCCAGCTCGTCGATGTAGACATTGATGCTCGACGGGGTATAGTTAATCCCATGCACCAGCCAATCCTTGAAATACTGCGAAGAGGGCGCGGTAGGGTTCCACGCTGAACCATGGTCCAAGATAATCGGCGAGTCTGTCGAGGTGCTGGTTCCGTAATTATTCGTAGGCACGTCGCCAAACAGAAACGGAACCGCTATATGATCGGCGTTGTTGGTGCTCCAAGGTTTATCCGGCTTAAGGGAGAACATCTTGTAGGTGGAGATTCCCTCGGTCCAAGGTCCTGCCGTGTTCATATCCGGAAACCCGACAACGTTGTGCTGGAGCCACCATGCGGCTCGTCCCATGAATGGCCCAACGATTCCCGTCCCATAGTTCGAGCCGCTGTCCGTGATTCCGGTCGTGAGGTTCCACAGCCCGCCAAGTATCTGGTCAAACATTGGAGTTTGGTAAAAGGCCAGCCCCGGAATTGCGCGGGCATCGTCATCGGCGATCGCCATCATAAATTGGGACCACGTACTACCGTATCCCAATTCCAGATTGCTCATCGGGTCTGTGTAGTAACTACCCCGCACCGGGTACTGAATAGGTTGCGACCCCCACATGAACTCGGAATATCGTCCGATCCACTTGGCCCCGCATTTACCCGTAGTCCACTTCGGGCTGTAAATGTACATTCGAGGAACCGACAAGGACCCAGAACCGGGAATCTGCACCAGATTGGTCGAATTGTAAACTGTCAAGGAGGTGTCGGAGTTGACAGAGGTTACTATACTCCCATTCTTACCCGAGTCGAACACGTAGGCGTTGTCGGCCTCATTGAAGACGTACACCCAGTCGCCGGGAGAAACGTGGGAGGTAAAGGTCGTGTGGTAGCCAGTTACCGTAGCCGCCGTCTGGTTGCCAATATTGCTGATCGTCGCCGCCGAGAAGATCGAGTATGTCATTCCTGGCGTGGGGTTAAAACTGGTAGCCCCGTTGGCTTCCCACCCCACGACGGTGGCGATCTTGGTGGTGTTATCGTACGCAGTAACTGCGCCGGTCGAGTAGATCTTGCTACCACTCCCATTGACCGATTGAAGCTCAATCACAGTGTTGACATAGAATCCATTGGCAGCGCTATCGGATGCGGACAGAGTGATATGCGTAGCATCGTTCTGAGTAGATCCTGCTACACCACTGGCAAGCAAGTCGTGGCCAACGAACAAGGTCTTGGTACAAGGCGTAGAATCATCGACGTCGTTGACCATCTTATCGATGAACGTCTGGCGAGACGCGGGAGACTCGTATCTACGCCAAACGGTATACATCTGGCCGACGTCACTCACCCAACCGCCTATGGGATTAGCCGAGATGTCGAAGTTGCCCGAATCAGTGCCGACTTCAGAGGAGATAAAACCTGCCCCTCCCACCTTCTCTACATTATTTATGAGGTAGTGGAGCCCGGCGGCAAGGCCACCGTTGGCCTGATCCAGTAAGAATGTGGTGGCTATGGCGGGCCAGAAGTTCGTATTCGCTGCCCCGATATTCGTCCCGCCGGCTCCATCAGTGATGAACTTATACTGCGGAAAAGTCCCGTAGTAGCTGACAACTCCCGCCATCCGGTCCCAGAAAGGATTGATCGTCACGGCCCGCTGTGAAATCCGTATACAGCTTTCCGTCCCGCCAATAAGCCCGTTCGGGCTTGGCGCTGGACCACAATGCAAATTGCTGTTGGTATAATTGCCTGACGAGACAGTCGAGGGAAAAGTATAGGCAGTAGAAGTAGCCGCGCTGATAACGTAATCCGAAGTGCGGCCGTCGCGATCCAACCCGGCCACGCCAGAGTTGTAGATCGAGATGTGGTCGCCAACGCGGGCCGTATGGTTGTAGCTGGTCGTGACCGTGCAGGAAGACCCGTTGCAGATCAGACTCGTGAGACCATTTGCAGGACCGAGTGCCCACTCCCTGGTAAGGGAGCCATTGTCGCCGTCGAAGTAGCCCCGAACTCCACTGACCAGATTATAACTACTCAACCTGCCACCATATTGCACGGACGCAGCATATCCGTCGCCTGCCCCGGAACACCATGCACCATTGCCGGCAATAGGGGTTCCGCTGAGATCCGCCAAGGTGATCGTCCCGCCGCCAATGGCCGTGATCTTGCGAATCCCGTTGGCGGGCGAGATGTAGAAAGCTCCGGGGTTGTTGGAGCACACGCCCCCAATCTCCACGATGTTATTGGGGGGGCTTGTCGAAAGCCCGGATGTGCTCGATACCGTGCAGACCATCGGGATCGCGTTCGTACAGGAGGAGATCGTAAAGGCGTATGGATTGTCCCGCAGGTAGACAGAGGTCTGACCATACGAGAATCCAATCGTCAACAACAACACAAAGAGGATACTCACAAAACGCTTCATATTTCCGCCCCAATTCTTAGAAAGGTGCTGCCACTCTTCTGGTTGTTGTATTCAGCGGTAATCTGACCGGATGGCCTGACAGCCTTTGAGAATCTCAACTCATCCATCACGTATCCTAACTCACCAATGTTTTCGTTAAACGCATTCAGAAACAGATTTGAGCTGAACGAAAAGGTTTGACTGTTGGTGCCGCTGTCTGCTGTACCGTTTACATAGACATTGCCTACCCCTGTTGCGGAATTATAAGATGCAACCAGGTAATAAAACGTCCCGGCGCTTAACTTTTCGCTAGATCCTACAATCCCTGCAATTCCGCTCACCAGGAGAGCCACCGACGAGTCCCCGTTCAGGCGGAACAGGATGTTTCCATTCACGAAGAAATCGGAAACGTTGCTGACGTCGGGAAACTTGGCCCATACCGAAGCCGTAAAGGTCTGCTGTTGGAGGGATGCACTAGTTGGTACGGTCATGCAATCCAGTCCGTTCCCACTGCCCCCCAATCCTCCGTCGATCTGTCCGGTAGTGGCGGCGGTGTTCGGAGATCCGCTACAGAACGACCCGTTATTCACGCCGGTACTGTCCGCGGCGCTAAGAGTGGTTCCGTCAGGGATGTGCCACACCCCCACATAATTGGCATCCCACACGTGGGTCGGGCCGTTTGCCCCCGTGTTCTGGGCAGTCGAGATTCCCGAGTTGTCGTAGCTCATATAGAGTATAGTGTCCGCGCTGCTGGAGCAAGATGCGCACAGGACCCAATCGACAATTACCCCGGTCGATTGAGTGCAGGACTCCTGTTCCCACGGAATGAGTGTCATGCCACCGGAGTCGCTGGTGTAGACCTTATCGAAGCAACTGGCGTTCTGGAGCCTTGAGACTCCGAGAGTAGTCGACACCAACACCGGGAAGTTGGTGAGAGTCAATCCACCCACCTGCGTGTGGTCGATGGTTAGTCCACGGCAATGGGCATAGCCGGGAGCCGGCGTACAAGAGACCGGGGAAACCACTGCGAATATCTTTCGGTGCGCCCCAACACCAAGGGACTGCGCCTGCGAGAAGGACAGGAAAGACAGCAATAGGACTAACTGTTTCATTATCTTGGCCCCGTGATTACGAAGGTCGCTTGCTTCGAGGTTCCATCGGCGACGAAGGTGAACTTCGCCCAATCGCCCGGCGCCAGGGTGGTAGTGCCGCTCTGAGCTCCGGAGGCGAATGAATTGGTGCAGGTCACAGCCCCCGTCAAGAGCCCGCTACCAGCCGAGTTGCTGACGTTCATGGTGCTCGTCCCGTTATTGTCGGTGAAACACTTGATGGCCGTAATCGTCCAGGGCGCGCTGAACTCGTTCAGGCATTCGGACATCAGGTAGGTTCCCGCCGTGATGGCAGTCACCCCATCCCCGAGGCCCGGTTGGCAGGAGATGGTCTTGTAGGTTGTCGTTCCCGAGAGATTGGCAAACGACGGCTGGGCTAAGTGTTGAATGCCCGAGGCATCGATGTTGGTAAGGAACTGATTCGATACCGCGGCGGCGCCTTTCACCATCGTGAAGGCGTTGCCGCCGGCGTCGAGGCAGACCTGTGTATTCGTTGTCGAATCGAAATAACAGGCTACGCTGCCCGATGACGGAGTGCTTGGAACGCTACCCGTGCCACCGACAACTTCGTAGGGGCCGCTTCCGGTTACGCTGAGAATCTTCTTCCATGTATTGGTGCCCGCGCACCACCATTCGTCCTGGTTGGCCGTGTCGAGGTAGACCGCCAGGTTGGATGATGACGGGGCGGCGCAAGTCGCCATGGGAGCGCCTGAGCCGGATGTTAGCACGACGAAGCCGCTTCCGCCCCCGCTGAACGTGCAGTCGGTGCGGTTCGCGCCTGAATTGTCTACGCAGGCTGCCCCCGCACTGAAGTTCAGGATTGGCCTGATCGTCAAAGGAGTACCAGCGGCGTCAATTTGGCTGATTGCACCGTTCGTGCCAGGAGCTCCCGTGGGACCCGTCGGGCCGGCCAGTGTCGGACTCCACGTTCCGGGGTTGCCCGTAACGGAACAGTACGTCATCGCGCCCGTATCCGAGGAAAGCCAGATCTGCCCGTAGATGCAGTTGGCCGGGCGGTTCGCCGCGGTTCCCTGCGCGAGCCCGACGGCCGTCCATGAGTTCTGCGCGACGCAAGTGTATAAGTTGGTCCCGGCTGGCGCGTTCGACTTGAAGAACACCTGTCCTACCGCGCACTGCGCCGGCAGGGTCGTACCGCTACCCAGTCTGCCTTGTCTAGTGAGATCAATCGAGGTCTGTCCGTTGAGGTGCCATCCGCAACCTGCCAGCGAGACCAACGTTATCCATACCCATCGAGGTGTTTGCATGACTTAATAGAAGAAGGCCGGCCTCGCCGGGCGACATCTCACTCTGGCGGGGTCGGCCTGTCTGACTTCATGGATAGCATGCCGGAGCACGCGGGAATGGGCCAGAGGGTCGTTTGAAACCGTAAAGCATTGAAAAACAAGAGACGATTTATTTTCTGAGTCTGTGACCGGTTTACCGGCCAATCTCGGTGGCCGGACTCCAGGCGGTAGAAGTTGAGGCTTCGCCGCGTCGGCCGGCAACATGGTCTCTAACCTTCGCGGTAACGCTGCCCGCACAAGTCTTGCCTTCTGTCCTGGCGCCAAGGGATAATCCATTCGATGGGTCCCCTCGATGCCGCCCACAAACAGCGGTTGGATAAATTCGGCGACACTTACCTGGTTTCCGATCCCGGCCAAAGAGTGGACTTCATGGTGGGCCGGGAGATTCGAGATCGCGTGATGCCCTGGGTGCGTGGCCCGGAGGTCCTCGAAATGGGGGCTGGCGATGGCCGCTGGACGGTTGAAATCATCGGGCGATTCGGCCATTCGTCGGTAGTCGACGGCTCCCGGAAACTCCTCCAGAACCTCAAGACGGCTCACGGCGACAAGGTCGCTTGCCACGAGAGCTTTTTTGAAGATTTCCTCCCGCCCAATGGCGCACGGTTTGATACCGTAGTCGCGACGCATATCTTGGAACACGTCCACGAGCCTGTTGCGGTGTTGCAGCGGAGCCGGCAATGGCTCGCGCCCGGCGGACGCATGATCCTGGTTGTGCCGAATGCGACGTCCCTGCACCGCCGCCTGGGTGTAAAGATGGGCCATCTGAAGACAGTTTATGATTTCAGCGAGCGCGACTATGCGCTGGGGCACCAGCGCATCTACGATATGGAAACGCTCAAATCGCACGCCCTGGCATCCGGCTACAAGATTGTTCATGCGCGAGGTTTCCAGCTCAAGATTTTGCCTTTTGCCATGATGGCCGATTTCCCGGAGCCGCTCTTCAAGGCCCTCTTCGACATGGGCGACGAACTCCCGCCGGAAATGACCTCCGATATCGGGTTGGTGTTAGAGGCGGGTCGGAAGTCTTGAGCGAACCGGTACAAGCGGGCGCCTGAAGTCGCGAACCAAGACCCAACCTTATGACTGATTCCTGTATATCTCCTGACGCGCAAATTGGAAAAGATGTGGTGATCGGCTACGGAACCAAAATCTACGATTGCGTCGAAATCGGGGATGGATCGGTAATTGGCGACCATTGCTCGATTGGGCTGCCGCTGTCCAGCGGAAGCGGGAAGACCGTCATCGGTCCGGGAAGCACCATCCGGTCGCATGCCGCAATTTATCAGGACGCGCAACTCGGTCCGCGGTTCGAGTGCGGCCATCACATCCTGGTCCGTGATGGAGTGCGGGCGGGAGTGAATTTGCGTCTGGGCAGTCACTCCTCCCTGGAAGGGAATTGCACGATCGGCGATTACTGCCGGATCCATGGCTATGTATCGGTTACCCGCGACGCCACCATCGGGCACTTTGTCTGGCTCTTTTCCTTCACCATGCTCTCTGCCGATCCCCTGCCGCCATCCCATCTCGAGGCCGGACCCAGGATTGAAGATGGCGTGGTTGTTTGTGTGTCCTGCATACTCCTGCCTGGCTCCGTCCTCCGCAAAGGCGCATTTATCTGTGCCAACAGTTGCGCTCGCGGTGAGGTACCCCCAGGAGGGGTTGTAGATGGCCACAGGGGCGAGGTGATCGGCCATGTCACACAGTTGAACAATCGGAAGCTGCGCATCGCTCACCCGTGGATGGGCCACTTTGCCGACGCCTATCCGGCGGAAGCGCAGCCCCGTATCCAGGCGCTGCACCAGGAGATCCTGGACCAGGTTGAGCAGTATGAGGAGTTTTGCGCCCGGCGAAAAGGACGGGTGCGGGCATAGCATCGTAGCGCCGGACGTGATCCGCCTACTTCGCCTGCACATACCGGCCAATCAGGTCTGCCAGTTCTCCGATGTTCTTGGTATTTTCTGCTTCGCCGACACGGAAGCGAATCTTGAAATCAGTTTGTATCGCCGACAAAAGCGAGAGCTGCGCCAGAGAATCCCATTCTTCGACTTCGTCAGCCGTCATTTCCGGTGTAAGCACCACGGTTTCCGCAAAAAGATCGTCGAAGATCGGTTGCAGCCTGGCAATCACTTCACTTTGCGTCATAAGGTCGTTTCGGCAGCCGGGCTGTTGGCCGGGCTCCCACATGAATCGGTCACTCAGACCTCCTGATGTATCGATTGCGTGGAACATAGTCGAAGGAGAGGTCGAACACCCAGGTCGTTCGGCCGGACTCATCTTCGGCGGTCTTGGTGAAACCGAGTGATTCGTACAGCCCGGAGACCATCGCATTCTTCGCCGTCGGCAGATAGACTCCCAAAATCCGCTGGATGCCGCGCTCCTGGCAGCGTTCCACCAGCGCGTCCAGCATCGCCTCTTCCATGCCGCGCTTCAGCACGCGGCAACTCATCAACCATAGCAGGATCGAAAGGCTCCGCCCCTCAATCTCTCCCACTACAACGCTGATGAGGCCATTGTCGCCGAACTTGTCGATCAGCCGTCCGTAAAGATGAATGTACTGGTCCTCGCGTGCGATCTCTTCGATTTCAGCCTTGGTGTACCGCCGCGTGGTTACGTTGAACTGGTTGGTCTTGTTGGTGAGCTGCGCAATCCGGCCCAGGTAAACCGGCGAAAATGGTTTGATCTCGCACACCATTTCGAGCGATTCGAGGAACTCCCCGTAGTCGCTACAAGCCGAGGCTGCAGCCGAGCGCGTGCTGTTTCCCTCGTAGTAGCGCGCTCGCTTCAGATCATCCTCATTGATCGATGCCGGCTCAAAACAACCGCATTTTTCCAGGATGAGAGGATACTGCGAGGGGTCGGAACCGACTTCGGGAACCGTGACGTCGGGAAGATATCGGCGGACGATGTCGCGCTCGGCCGGGTTGTCGTCGACAAAAACCAGGCTATCCAGCCCGATATTCAGATCGGCGGCGATGTCGGTAATATTCTGATGCTTGGGCAGCCAGTTGGCTTTGATCGCGGCGAAGTCCGCGGGCCGAAGGATCCCATCCGGATGACCGAGGCCTTCCAACGCGACGGCCTCTTCGTTCTTGGAACAGACAGCCAGTAAGATGCCGCGATTCTTGAGATCTTTCACATAATTCTGGAACGCCAGATAGCTCTCCGCCAGGGCGGTTTCGGATCCCAGTTGCAGATTGTCCACGCCATCGTCGCCGACAATACCACCCCAGAGCGTATTGTCCAGATCCAGCACCAGGCACTTCTTGGTGCGGCCATAAATCGCCTGGATCAGATTTGCCAGACTTTTGCCGAGCAGCACGCACCCAAAGGGCGTGACCGCCAGTTTGTAACTGAACCATAAGTTAGCGTCATACCACTTCTCCAGGCCGACCTCCGCCGACAGGGAGTGAATGTCATGGATTACCAGCCTGGAATTGCCGGCCGCGGCGCAGGCGAACTCGTAATTCAGCCGGTTGATGTAGACGACCCGCCCGGAATACGACCCAGCCTCCAGATTTCCGAGCGGGCGCAGGACCGGCAGGTCAAAATTGTTCTGGATGATGGTGCACGAAGGATGTTGCTTTTCCAATTCCGCCCAGATCGCTCGAAACCGGCTCATTTCCTCTTCCACCGCGGCTTCGAAAGCCGCGGAGCCGGCTCCCAGCGCCGGAAAAGAGCGGATGTTCTTCCACGTGGTGTGAATGTAGGCGATACGGGGCTGGAAAGCATCCAGCTCCGGGTTTCGAAACAGGGCGTCTTCCGCAAACCTCCCGTACTCAGACTCGTAGAACTGCGGCTCCAATGATTGGTTCAACAGGAAAACTTCGAGAGAGGCCTTAACTTCCGCGGTCGTCGAGCCACCTAGAATCGCAATCCGGGTCCGGACACCGGGCTTTCTTCCCTGGAGCGCCTGCTTGAGTAACCGCCGCTTTCGAAGGAACAGCGGAACATCAACTGGATATTCTAGAGCCTGAAGAACTTCCGCTTCCAGCAGTTGACTCGGGATACCCATTGGCTACAGGACATTAGAGCACAGCTATAGGCGCTTAGCGGAACCCGTACTTCCAGAGGCACCACAACAGATCCGCCATCGAAGAACGTAGGTTTTTCCAGCTTGCGCCCATCCCCTTACCCTCGGTTCGCGACAGGAACCGAATCGGCACAAACTCCACCCGGCGCCCCTTGCGCTGCGCCAGGATGATGCGTTCCGCCTCGAAAAACACGCTGCGCGAGATCAACGGGTATTCGAACACCTCGCGCACCCCCAGTTTCGTGCTGCCCGCATCCTCCACGCGTACGCCGAACAGCATCCTGGGCAGCAGGTTGAAGGCCCTGGAAATCAACCACCGCGCCGGCGTATAAACTTCCCGCTTGTTGGACCGCACCCCTACCACCAGATCGGCGCCGGATAATGCCGGCCCCAACAGCAGTTCCAGATTCCCGGCGGGCCATTGCCCGTCCGAACCCGTGACGAAGAAGTGCGAGCCCCGAGCCTCCTGGTAGGCCCTCATCACCGCTCCAAAAATGCCCTGGTTTTCCTGCCGGATGACACGCAGTTGGGGCACCCGTTTCTCTAAATCGCGCAGGATCTCGGGCGTGCGGTCCTTGCTCCCGTCGTCCACGCAGACGATCTCCCATTCCGGCACAACGCTTCCCAACCGTTCCAGCACTTCCACATGCTCCAGCACAACGCGTTCGATGGTCGCCTGCTCGTTATAGACAGGCATCGTGACGGAAAGCATGCGGACCGGTGTTCCCTCAAGCTCCATGCCGTTCTAAGGTATCAGGTTGAATCGGACCAGGCCGTTCCGCTGCCTGGTGTCACGGAATAACCGAAATGTCATCGGAGGGCCTTTCGGAACATTTTGTCACCGAAATGATTCCCTCGAACCGGATTCGATGCTATCATCCCAACAAGTGGCGATAGTCCCAACTTCGGCCGCCAGGGATCGATTGACGGATGCCGCAGTGGCGCGCTTGCTTTCGGTCAGCAAACGCACCCTCTTGCGTTGGCTCAAGAGCGGCGTCGTCGATTCCCCCGCCCTGGTCACAGGCAAGCAAGGGCGGCGCTGGTGGACCGAGCACGAGGTGGCACAGATCCTCGAGCACAGGAAGAGAGGTGATCCAGGTGATTCGACTCGTGATTTCCAATCAGCGGGGCGGCGTGGCGAAGACCACCACCGCCGTTATTTTGGCAAGGTCCTTCGCCGCCAAAGGCAGGAAGGTCCTGCTGATTGATACCGATTCCCAAGGGTCCATTCGCACCATCCTCGGCCTGAAGCCCGAGTTCCACCTGGCCGACTTCCTGATCCGCAACATGGCGTTTCGGGAGTGTGTAGTCCACGCCTGCGAGAACGTGGACGTGGTCTGCAGCAATCGCGACACCACCGAAGCCGAGGTCACTTTATCCAACAGCCCGTTCCGGGAACTGACCTTCGAACGCCTGTTTTCCGAGCACGAAGACGCCTACGACGTAATCCTGATCGATGTGGCGCCCTCCATCACCCTCTCCCAGCAGTGCGCCATGGTTTACGCCCAGCAGGTGCTGGTGCCGGTCGGTATGGAAACCCTGAGTTTGCAGGGAGCCGTCGCCGCGGTCAATGCCGCCGCGGCTCTCAATCGCTTTTTCAAGAAGGGCCTGAACGTCCGCACCATCGGGCTCCTCCCGGTGATGGTGGACCGGCGCTTGGCGTTGACCAGCATGGTGTTGGACTCGCTGAAACAGCTTTCCGCCGACACTGGAGTTCCGGTGCTCCCCGTGATCCGCACCGATTCGGCCGTGCCCAAAGCGGCCCGGGTCAGGAAGTTTCTGGCCGATTTCGACCCGAACTCCAAGGCTCTGGCCGATTATAACGATGTGGCTTCCCTTCTCCTGAAGAGTCTGGATTCCCAACATGAGCGATCCGAGGCCAATGAACCCGCCCAAGCCAAATCGGCGTAAGCCCGGCGCTAACAAGCTCGAACCCATCGATTGGCACGAGTTTGCGAACGATGCCGTGCTCAATGGCAACATGAGCACTCTATTCCACCGTCCGCCCACCGAGGATCCGTCGGCCTACGCCAGCCCCGAGGCGCTCGTAGAAATCGAGAAGCGCGCCCGCGTAGGGTATGCTTTAGCTTGCCCACCGATCAGCGACGCCGACCC
>PMTT01000315.1 GCA_003167275.1 Bryobacterales bacterium
GGAGGATCGAAGTTGATGGGGAGCGACTGGAGGCGTTCGAGTTCCTTGAGGGCGTCGCGGTAGTTGCGCTGGGTGGAATTGACGATGCGCTGGAGGCGGACGAGGGTGGTGTCGCAGTAGGCCAGAGTATGGCCGAGAGGGGCGTCGGCGTTGGGTTCGATCCGGAGGCGGCCGACCATGGTGTAGGTCCAGACTTGGGATTCGGCGACGGCGAGGCGGCGGAGGGTCCAGGTGGAGCGGATCAGGATATCGACCTGGTCGCGCTGTTCGGGAAAAGCGGGAGAGTAGCGCTGGAAATACTCGTCGCGGAGGGTATCGAGGTGGTCGGGATCTTCGCCCGGGATGATGAGGGACTTGGCGTAGATGCCGGATTTCAGGGCATTCCTGCTGGAGCGGGCCTTGCCCTCGGCGGAGCGTGGGCCTGTGGATGCGTTGGGAGTCATATGAGTTCCAAGAATAGAAAAGGCCGGACTCAGTGAGTACGGCATGGTGGGCGTGGATTCCTACCTGGCTTGATGGTGGCATGGGGGAGTGGGGGTAATTGGAGTTTAGGGCGGTAAAGTCTTGAAAAGACGGAGACGATTTATTTTCTGGGGCTGTGACCCGTTTACCGGCCAATGGGAAGAGATTCGAGACTGTGCCGAAATGGGATTTCACCGCGGAGACGCGGAGAAACGGAGAAACACGCGGAGAAGAAGAAAACATGAGAGAAAAACAAGAAAGAAAGAGAGAACGGAGGCAGCGGAGAACGCGGAACTTTGTTGCTTTGCTTCGCCGGTGCTAGTCCGAAATGGGCATCGATTGGCCAGTAAATGACCCGACCCCCGTCTTTTCCGCCCTCAACCCTGTGCCCACAGCTTGCCCCAGCCCCTTCGCAACCGTTACGATAGCCGAGGGGTGGGCGCTCAGTAGCGTCAGCGGCTTCCCGCCGGGACGACCCTCCCATCACAATGCGTCGAGATTACATCAAGTGGTACAGCCCGTCTCTGAACCGGGACATGGAACTGCTCGCCTTCGGCGAACGGGGCTTCCCGGTCGTCGTGTTTCCCACCTCGGGCGGCCGGTTCTACGAATACGAAGACCGCGGCATAGTCAATGCGGTGCGGCCTAAAATCGACCGCGGAGAGTTGCAGGTGATCTGCGTCGACTCCGTCGATCAGGAGTCCTGGTACAACCGCTCCCTTCGCCCCGAGGACCGCCTCCATCGCCAGAACGCCTTTGACGCTTACCTGGTCGGCGAGGTCGCACCCTTCATCCGCGACCGCACCAGTTGGCCCCGCATGGGCACCACCGGCTGCAGCTTCGGCGGATACCATGCCATCAACTTTGGCCTGCGCCATCCCGACCTGGTGGCCTATGCGGTCAGCATGTCGGGAGCATTCGATATCCCCAATCGCTTCCTCGACGGCTATTACGACGAGAATGCGTACTACCACGCGCCGCTCGACTACCTTCCGAACATGGGCGAAGGTTGGCTGCTCGATCAGATCCGCCGCAACAAATATGTTCTGGCCGTCGGCAATCACGATCCGCTCTTCGATCAGAACGTAAAGATGGCGCACCTCTTAGGAACCAAGGCGATACCCCATATCCTGGATGTGTGGCAGGGTTTCGGCCACGATTGGCCCTGGTGGTACCAAATGGCCGAGAAGTTCCTGTAACGCCGCCGGTCTTGCCGCCGGTGTCTTTCGGCCGTCCTACGATAGTGAAAGGTAAATATGACGAAGATCGGTGTTCTCTACGGAATGGAAGAGTCGTTTCCCCCAGCCCTGGTGGATCGCATCAATGAGATGGACCTGGCGAATGTGACAGCCGAGCATCTCAAAGTCGGCGGCGTGGAAATGGCCGTCCCCTGCCCCTACGGCGTGATTATCGACCGCATCTCGCACGACATCCCGTTCTACCGCTCCTACCTGAAAAACGCGGTCCTCACCGGAACCAAGGTCATCAACAACCCCTTCTGGTGGAGCGCCGACGACAAGTTCTTCAACTACGCCCTGGCCACCAAACTGGGAGTCGCGGTGCCCCCCACGGTGCTGCTGCCCCACAAGAAGCTTCCCGAAGGAACCACCGACCGCTCCATGCGGAACCTGGAGTATCCGCTCAACTGGGACGCCATCTTCCGCTACACCGGCTTCCCGGCCTTTCTGAAGCCCCACGATGGCGGCGGATGGAAGAGCGTCTACAAGGTGGACTCGCCCGAGGAATTCTTCGCCGCCTACGATGAGTCGGGCGACCTGTGCATGACGCTCCAGGGAGCCGTGAAATTCCAGGAGTACTTCCGCTGCTACGTCGTGAATCAGGAGAAGGTTCACGTGATGCGCTACGACCCCGGGCAGCCGCACCATCTGCGATACGTCCCCGGAAACCCGCCGCCCGCGCCCGAGTTGGGCGAGCGGATTGTGAGTGACTCGCTGAAGCTCTGCCGGGCGCTCGGATACGACCTCAACACCGTCGAATTCGCCGTGGAAGATGGAGTCCCCTACGCAATCGACTTCATGAACCCCGCTCCCGACGCGGGCCTGGAATCCGTGGGCCCGGAAAACCTCCGATGGATCGTGGATGCCGTGGCGGAGATGGCAGTCCGTCGAGCCTTGGAGCCTGCCGGCACGCAGTTGCCGTATCACTGGGCCGCTTTTCTGTAAGTGGCACAGGCATTCTTGCCTGTGTTGGTTTTGCGCTGGGTTTGCAACTACGCAGTTTCCGGAAAAAACCAACACAGGCAAGAATGCCCGTGCTACAACGCAATGCCCGTGCTACAACACAGTAAGATAAATCATCATGGATGGACAATCGATCGAAAACACTCGCCCCAGCCTCAGCATCGGGATCGAAGAGGAGTATCAAACCGTAGATCCCGTCACGCGCGATCTGAAGTCTCATATCCATGCCGAAATCGTGCAGAAGGGCCGCCTCCTCATGGCCGAGCGCGTCAAGCCCGAGATGCACCAGTCCGTGGTCGAAATCGGCACCAGCGTCTGCACCACCATCCAGGAAGCCAAGGACGAGATCCGTTCCATCCGCCGCCAGATCATCACCCTGGCGCGCGAAAACGGTCTGCGCCTGTCGGCCGGCGGCACCCATCCCTTCGCGCTCTGGAGCAAACAGGAGATCTACCCGGACGACCGCTACCGCGTAATCGTCGAAGACCTCAAGATGGTGGCCCGCGCCAACCTGATTTTCGGCCTGCACGTGCACATCGGCGTAGAGGACCGCGAGACCGCCATTCAGCTCATGAACAGCGCGCGCTACTTCCTGCCCCACCTTCTGGCCCTCTCCGCCAACTCGCCCTTCTGGCTGGGCATGGATACGGGCCTGCAATCCTACCGCTGCAAGGTCTTCGACAAGTTCCCGCGCACCAACATCCCCGACATCTACCAGAGCTGGTCGGAGTTTGAAAACTACGTCAACCTGCTCATCCACACCAATTGCATCGATAACGCCAAGAAGATCTGGTGGGATATCCGCCCCCATCCGTACTTCCCTACCCTCGAATTCCGCGTCTGCGATATGCCCATGCGCCTTGAGGAGACCATCGCCATCGCGGCGCTCTGCCAGGCCATCATCGCCAAGCTCTACCAGCTTCACGAGCGCAACCTGTCGTTCCGGCACTACAGCCGGTCGCTGCTCATGGAAAACAAATGGCGCGCCGCCCGCTATGGCCTGGACGGCAAAATGATCGACTTCGGCAAGCAGACCGAGGTGCCCGCCCGGGAGCTGATCGGTGAGATCCTGGAGTTCGTGGGCGATGTGGTGGAGCAACTAGGCAGCAAGGAGGAGATCTCCTACATCCGGCGGATCCTCGAAAATGGCAATGGAGCCGACCGCCAACTGCGCGTCTACAACGAAACGCGCGATCTGAAGAAAGTCGTAGACTACATGATCCAGGAGACCGAATTCGGCCTTTTCGAGACAACGGGGGCCTCTGGAGGAGAGCAACCATGAGCAATGCCAAAGAGTTCCTACAAACCCTCGCCTTCGACCCCGCGTTTTCCGCCGGAGCGCGTAATGCAGTCGAGTCCTGCCTGCGCATTCAACCGAATGAGAAGGTCACGCTCATCACCGACCGCGCCTGCTCGGAGATCGCGGCTTCCCTGGCCGCCGAACTAGACCGGCGGAGCCTGGCGTACGAGGCATGGATCCTCGAAGACCTGGCGCCGCGCCCATTGAAGGACATGCCGGCCGAGATCCTGGCCGACATGGAGACGAGCGACGTCAGCATCTTCGCGGTGAAGGCCCAGGCCAACGAGTTGCGCACGCGTATGCAGATGACCGACGTCGTGAACCGCCGCAAGATGCGTCACGCCCACATGGTGAACATCGACCGGCGCATCATGCTGGAAGGCATGCGCGCCGATTTCGGCGAAGTCGACCGCATCAGCACGCAGGTATGGCAGATGGCCAGCGCCGCGCGCGAGATCCGGGCCACCAATCCCGCCGGCACCGAGATCGTAGGCCAGTTCTCGCCGCGTCTCAAATGGGTGAAGACCAGCGGTATTATCAGCCCGAATAAGTGGGGCAACCTCCCAGGCGGCGAGACCTTCACCACGCCCGAGCGCGTCGAAGGCGTCTTCGTGATCGATGGCGTGGTGGGCGATTACCTCTGCGAAAAGTACGGCGACCTGGGCGACAACCCGCTGACCATCGCGATTCAGGAAAGCCGTCTCAAGGAAGCGCATTGCCGCAACCGCGAGTTGGAGGAGGAATTCTGGCGCTACTGCCACACCGACGAGAACAGCGACCGCGTGGGCGAGTTCGCCATCGGGACCAACATCGGAGTGCGCGACGTGATCGGCAACATCCTCCAGGATGAGAAGATCCCCGGCATTCACATCGCCTTCGGAAACCCCTACGGCGCGCACACCGGCGCCGACTGGTATTCCTGCACCCACATCGACGT
>PMTT01000564.1 GCA_003167275.1 Bryobacterales bacterium
ACTCGCTCCACTCCAACCCGAGACGATCGATCAGACCGGGCTTCCCGAATCCACGATCGAACACCTCGTTCTGAAGATCCTATACTTTCGCGGCGACCTTTATGGTCAGGAACTCTCCACCGCCATCGGATTGAAATTCAGCGTGATCCAGGACGTGGTGGAGTCCCTCAAGCTCCAGCACCTGGTCCAGGTGAAGCGTTCGCTCGGCATGGGCAGCGTCGGCGCCGTCTTCGCACTCACCGAGGCGGGACGCGGCCGGGCGCGCGATTGCCTGGAGTCCAACCACTATTCCGGACAGGCTCCGGTGCCCCTGGAGCAATACGCGGATTTGGTGCGCCGGCAAAAGCTCCGGGAAGGTTGGCTCACCAAAGAGGCTCTGGCAAAAGCCCTGCGCGGGTTGGTGCTTACGGAACGTTTGCTTTCCCAGATCGGCCCGGCCATCAGCTCTGCCAGTTCCTTGTTGCTGTACGGCAAACCTGGGGACGGCAAGACGTTCCTCATCGAGTCTCTGGTGAATCTCGATACCGCCCCGATTTTCCTGCCGTACGCGCTGGAATGCCAGGGCAACATCGTCCAGTTATTCGACCCGATTTACCACGAACGGATTGCTGAAGAGGAGGAGGAGCCCTCGGTCTTCGCTGTCACGACGGAACGTACTTACGACAAGCGCTGGGCCAAGTGCAAGCGTCCCTTCATCGTGAGCGGCGGCGAACTGACCCTCGACATGCTGGACCTGCGTTACAACGCCGCGTCCAAGGTTTACGAAGCGCCCTACCAGCTCAAAGCCAACAACGGAATCTACCTGATCGACGATTTCGGCCGGCAGCGTGCCACTCCCTCCGAAGTGCTGAACCGGTGGATCGTGCCGATGGAGCGTCGAGTGGACTACATGAGCTTCCTCACGGGAGGCAAGATGACCGCCCCGTTCGAGGCCTTTCTGGTCTTTTCCACCAACCTCAATCCGGCGGACCTGGGAGATGAGGCGTTCTTGAGACGCATGCAGTACAAGTTGCTGCTGCGGAGCCCGGCGGAGAATGAGTTCATCCGCATCTTCGAGAGCTTCTGCACGACCCGGCGCATTCCGTGCTCCCGCGACCTGATCAAATGGTTTATCGACAAGCATTATAAGCAGGGCAAAAAGCCCTTCCGCCGCTGTCATCCACGCGACGTTCTGGGGCATGCACTCAACCTGATCCACTTCGAGAAACTACCGCTCGCTCTGACCCCCGAGCTTCTGGACCGAGCCTTTGAAAGCTGCTTCCTCCAGGAGGCGGACGAAAAGGCGCCGGCGGAAGCCCCCATCCTGCCGGTAGTGGTGAAATCTTGTGCGGACTTCTGGGGCGACAAGGTGGCTTTGATCACCACCGCATTCGGCAGCCTGATCTTTACGGCGTCGTTCCGCGATCGTTCCACGGGCAAGTACCACGAACCGCAGTCTGACCGGCAATATGGGGAAGCCGAGACTTCGCGTGTGCTTCAGCGGCTGCACCAAAGGGCGTTCCTGGAATGGCTGGCCATGACGGTGACCCAGCAGAGCCGCGATCTGACGCGGTTCATGGCTTCGGCGGAGAGCACATCCGCGAAAGTGAATCTCGACCCCAGGGAGTTGCTGGCATCCCTTCCTCCCGGGGAGGCCAGGCCGGAGGAACTCAATATGTTCACGCGCGACCTGGGCCCGATGGTGGATCAGGTGTGGCCGCGAACCGCCGCGGACATACTGACCTCCGCTGCCGCCGTCCACCCGGCGCCTATCGAACGGATCGCGTAGCTTGCCCAGCGTTGTAGGGTATGCTTTAGCTTGCCCAGGCTTGATGTTGGGTGGGCAAGCTAAAGCATACCCTACGGGGCCTCACTCACTACTGGAGGACGGACCATTTTACCAGGACCATCACCTGTTTCTTGCCGTCGTTATGGACCACCAGATGGCGCCATCTGTTGTCCGTTCCCGGCGCAGTCACAATCCGTACGCCGGCGGGGTGGACTTCCACGGTCACAGGCACTCCCGGAAGAGTCCCGGACAGGGAACCCTTGATCGAGTTGGACCCAAGATCGATCTCCTGGCCCGTGTCCAGGTCTCCGGTCCAAACCAGGGTCCCTTCGGTTGGGGCGGGTTGGGGCTTGACCGAGGCCCCTGGGTCCGTCACTTGGGGCGGCTTGATTGAGGTCCCCGTGTCCGGCGCCTGGGTCGGCTTGAGTGTGGAAACCAAGTCTGGCGGTTCGTTCTTCGCGTCCGCCCTCTTCGGTTCTTCCTTCTTCTCAACGCCCTTTGGCGCTGCCGCCTTGGGCCGTACGCCAGGGGTTTGCCGGCCCGGACCCACGCCCTGCCTGGCGGGCGTTTGCGCAGGCACTTCCGGGGGAGCTTCCTTCGGCTTGGACGAGCCGCCCCACAGGAGTATGGCGGCCACGACCGCAGCCAAAGCCAGAAGAACGCACAGGCAGAGCACCAGGATCTTCCGGCGGCCTGTCTCCGGCGTGGAATCGAATTGAGGAGTGGACTCCGGTTCGGCGGGCGTGTACGGCGCTTCCANNGAAGTTGCCTCGTGCGATCAACGCCTCGACCTGTCCAATGGCTTCGCGCAGCGCAGTGGCGCGCCCCCTTTCGAGCAGCAACTCCGCCGCGCGCCGCCGCTGTTCGCGATATTCCTCTGTCCTGCGGGCCACTTCCTGGCGGAGTTCCGCCACGCTCCCCTCGGCCGAATACCGGGCGTCGAGCTCGGCCGAACGCGCGGCCGCTTGATCCAGGCTGCCGGCGGCCAGCATCGCCCGGCATTCCTCCACCAGTTGCCGGACGGTTCGATTCTCTTCCTCGCGCCGGTGGGTGGCGGCGCCTTCGGCCTCCAATTGTTCCCGGGCATATGTCAAGAGCACGGGAACTTCGGGTATCTGTTGGTCGATGCCTTGCAGAATTTCGATGGCGCGCCGGTAGGAGCCGCGGCGGATCATCTCCTTGCTTTCCACGATCGCGGCGTCGACCTTCAAGCGAGCCGCATAGGCTGACTCGAGGCGCCTGACTTCCTCCAGCTTCTCCTGGATCTCCGGGTCTGCCGGGTGCCGCTCCGTCCAGTCTTGCAGGATGCGTGCGGCGGCGGCATAATCCTGCACCAAGATCAGCCCCTTGGCCTTACTCAAAGCGCCTTTACGCCGCGTCTCCGCTTCCCGGCGTTCCATCAGGGTCCGGACCTGACTGACCAGGTGGATCGCCTCCTGGCTGTTCGGATCGGCTTCCGCAGCCTGGCTGGCGTGCTCAAAAGCGCTCGTGAACGCCTCGTGTTGGAGTTCCAGGCGGGCCTCTGCCACAAGCGCTGCCGCACGCCTGATTCTTTCCCGCTGGGAGCGGATCTCCCCCAGGCGGGCGCGGATGGCGCTGTTGTTGGCGTCGAGGCGCAACGCCTCTTCCATGCATTCTTCGGCCGCGCCGTAGTCCCCCGCGGAAACCTGGGAGTCGGCCTGGTCCATCAAGTCCTTGAGACGCCCTTGCTGAGACTGCGTCTTGACGCGTTCGGTCAGGTCCTTCCGCCATCTGCGGGCCGTTAAGTTGGATTGATCCAGGTCCAGAATCTGCCGGACCACGTAAAGAGCCTCACCGAAGCGCTCCTCCTGAATCAGCGCTCCGGCGTTTTGTTCCAGGGTCTCGACCTGAGTCTGCTTCAACTCCAGGATCACCTGCTCCAGGTCGAACCGCGCATCCTCCATGGAGGCGTAGCGCTCGTCGGGGGATTTCGCCAGCAAACGCCTCATCAGCGGGGTCAAACCAGGGGGATGCTCAGGAAGCGACAGCATCGAAACAGGACCCGCACTGGTCACCAGGAACATGACCTGTAGCTGATTGGGCGCCTCAAAGGGATTCTTGCCGGTGAGAAACTCATGCAGGACCACGCCGTAAGCCCAGATGTCGCACCGCGCATCGGACTTGTCAGTGGTGAACTGCTCGGGCGCCATGTACTGAAGGGTTCCGATCATGGAACCGGTCTGGGTCAGCCTGGTACCGGTCTCGTGCATCAGGCGCGCGATGCCGAAGTCCATAACCTTTACGGAGCCATCGGACAGCCACATGATGTTGGCCGGCTTCACGTCGCGGTGCACCACGTCGTGGTTGTGCGCGTAATGCAGGCCCTGGGACACCTGCGACATGATTTGCAGCTTGTCCAGAATGGAAACGGGAGTTTGCTCCTTGATCAGGCGATGAAGGTTCCGGCCATCCAGGTATTCCATGACCAGGTACTGCTTGCCGCGGTCTTCGCCAAACTCGTGAACGGTAACGATGTTCTTGTGCTGGAGACCGGCGGAGGTGGTGGCTTCGGCCCGGAAGCGCTTGACCATCACCGGGTCGTCCTGAACGTTGAGAACCTTGACTGCGACCACGCGGCCGACACTGGGATCGAAAGCCTTGTAGACTTTACCGAAGCCGCCCGCCCCGAGTTCCCCCGTGATTTCGTATTTCCCGATTCGATCCATGAGTTTCGGCGATGTCAGCGGAGAGGTCCGATCCACCCCGATCTGTATTGTTAACGAATTATACCTTGCAATCGGATGGAGCGAAATGGTTGAAGATAGGGACGGACGGAAGTGGCCTATATTTGGAACCCGGCATTGGTCCAGGTGCGCATTGTAGTGCCCTGAGGCCGGAGAAAGGGGAACGGTTACGCACCGCGTGCGAACGGAATATGGGCAGGCGAGAGCGGCGGCGCCACGGGTTGGATCGTTCCCGCTCATCGGATTAGCATTCGTCCGGGAAGCAGTAGGGGCAGCGCTTGAAGGTGGTCCGTGGGTCGACGGGTGCGAAGCCGCAGTCAACTCCGGGCAGGTGGAAGGGAAGCTCTGCCGCTTTTGGGGCGGCTTTTGGGGCGTTATGGCCGACTTTTGGGAAGGGTCTCAGGGCGGCGGGAGGGGGCGGAACAGAAGTTGACGAAACGAACTGGTCAGGCTGGCTAGCCGGTTTGTTTTCAGTAGGATCCTGGGGAACTGGGGTCGGGGGTTGGGGGCTGGGAGTGGGAGCCTTCGGTGGGGGAGGAACGAGCTGGATCGCGGGGGCGGGAGGCGGATCGGGGGCGAGATCGAGGGACTGGAGGCGTTCGAGCTCGCGGAGGGCGTCGCGGCCGTTGCGCTGAGTGGAATTGACGATGCGCTGGAGGCGGGTGAGGGTTTTGTCGCAGAAGGCGAAGGCGTGNNCGGCGACGGAAAGGCGGCGGAGGGTCCAGGTGGAGCGGACGACGATGTCGACGAGGTCGCGCTGTTCGGGCAGAGCGGGTTGGTAGCGCTGGAAGTACTCGTCGCGGAGAGAGTCGAGATCGGAGGGATCTTCGCCGGGAATGACGAGGGACTTGGAATAGATGCCGGATTTCAGGGCGTTCAAGCTGGAACGGGCCTTGCCCTCGGCGGAGCGGGGGCCCGTGGAGGCGTTGGGATGGGAGCTGGTCATATGAGTTTCTAAGAAATAGAAAAGGCCGGGCTGCCCGGACGGATTCAGTCGCGGGAAGGCTGGCCTGATGCCTTCATGGTGGCATACGAGGAGAGGGATAGAGGGTGATTGAGGCCGTAAAGTCTTGAAAAGAAGGGGAAGATATTTTTGCAAATGTTGTTGTGACCCACTTGCAGAACTCGCAACAGAAGCGTTCGGCACTGATCGTATGCAGTCTGCAACAACGATTTTTTGGAGCCCTAATTGCTATCAGGGGCTGCGAGCGTGTGAAATCGCGACACCACTATATATGGCCACCCCACACCCATATATTGGGGTCCTAAATTCCACGGTTCTCCGGTACTCTTTGTGATAAAGTGCTCATCTCCGCAAAGTCTACTGGGTCACCAGCCTCAGAATCTGGTCCACGGTCAGCGCCAGGACTCCGAACATCAAATGCGCCATCACCTTGGATGCCCCGCGCACGCGCACGAAGCGCGCCCCGAACTCATCCTTCAATCGCCCGTTCACCCGTTCCACCATCGTCCGCTCTTTGTATCTTTCCTCTTCCGCCCAACTCAACTGGCGCGGCAGCGCCCCTAGAGGAATCGTCTGGCCCTCGGGCTTGACCCCACCCGGAGCTTTCGGATCCACGATGGGCACATGTCCCAGCGCGCGGCTCTGCTCCTTGATGTGGTACGCATCGTAAGCCGAATCCATCACCTCATAGCAATAGGTGACGCGTGCCGTCGTCATGGTGGCCAGAGGAATGGCCACTTGAGAATCATGCAGCGAAGCGGAGGTCAGCACGGCGCTGATGGGGATTTGGCCGTCGGCCACGTCCAGATGTAGTTTGTAGCCGCGCCAATACTCGGTGTTCCCTTGACTGTTCTTCTTGCCGCCGATGTCACATTTCGTCGGCAGATCGGCCAGCATGGCTGGCAGTTTCATGGTGCGTTGGCGTTCCAGGCGCGTGTCCGGTTTCGGCACGTACGGCCGCTTGCCGCCAGGGAAGCGTTGATCGGGACCACGTCGGCCCCTTTTGGCGGGAGGCTGCGCAGCCTTTCCTGCAGCTTTTTTGGCGGCGGCTCGCGCGGTCTTGCGTTGTTGCTTGAGCTTCGCCTTGCGCTCAGCGTGTCGCGCCGCACGTTGCTCTGGTGTCTCGGGAAAGCGTTCGCGCGCTTCAATGGCCGTGGAATCCCGCGCGATATGGCCAATCAAGCGACCCTGCTGGGTCTCGCGAACCAGAGCCTCATGCACGAACTGCGGTAGCTCCATGCGCGCGAACTCCGCAAAGGCTCGCGAAAAGCAAGACTCATGGGGCACCTGCCGCGCCGAACTCCAACCACAGATACGCCGCAGTTGATCGTCCCGCTGCAGGCTCTCCAGCAACTGTCGCGTGTGGGTGAACCCGTATACCGCCTTGGCCACGAAGGCGCTGGCGATCGCCAGCCGGTCCTTGGACGGCCGGCCGATCCAGCCCCGGGAGGCAGGCACGAAGCGAGCCAACGGGATCATCTCCAAAGTCGACACCAGCCGTTTGGCGGAGCCACTCAACTCCCCTAGTTCCTCCTCCAAGCAGGGGAACAGTCGGGTCTGTAGCACGTGCGCGAATTGCGTGATCTGCTGGCGAAGCGTAAGCTTCATATGGGCCTCGGGTTGGCTGCCTGGTTGACAGCAACAGCTTAACGCCGTTGGGCCCGCTTTCCAAACAAAATCACGCCGTTTTGTTTTATTTCAACAACTTCACTTAGTTTTGCAAGAGGCTC
>PMTT01000676.1:0-12161 GCA_003167275.1 Bryobacterales bacterium
GGATAGAATCCTGGACGTTATCATACGGTTATGGCCACCTTGCGCCACCACCGCATTGAACATGAAATTCTTAACCTCACCCTCCAGCACGCCGATCCTTTGGGACGCCCGTTCCGGCTTGCGGAGCTGGCGGTATTCTTCCGTCAAACGCTTCCTGACATCGGGGACCGGGAACTAGTGGATACGTTCAAGCGGCTCCGGCCGGATTACCTCACCCTCTGGAAATGGAGTGACGGCCAGGGGCGATCCATTGAGTATTCTTCTGAAATCAGTGATGACGACGAATTCTTTTATCGCGGGGACTTTCGCGCGCGCTGCACTCCAAGAAGCGATCCCCATTTGCAAGAACTAACCGCCATGATGGCGACCGAAGAAAAGGGCCGAAAGGCGAGATTTGAAAACTTCGAAAGGCTTGGACTTGACCGCATCAAACACGATCTACTNNAAAGGCCGGTGCCAGCGCCGGTCAACGGCCATCTGCCGGCGATCTGTCGCTCATAAACGAGAGCCGAATTGAAGAGCTGCGCCAGTTCGCCTCGACGCAATTCGATTTCACGAAGCTTGTCCGTCTGTGCGAGGAAATCAATACGGCTTACAGCGAGAGGTGTTATTTCGCCACGGCGATGCTGACGCGCGGACTGCTCGATCACGTGCCGCCTCTGTTTGGGAAAAATACATTTAGCGAGGTGGCCAACAACTACAGCGGCGGCGGCAAATCCTTCAGAGAGGCCATGCACCATCTTGAGAACGGGGCGCGGAAAGTGGCGAATGCGCATCTGCACATGCCGATCCGCAAGAGCGAAACGCTGCCAGTCGCCCAACAGGTCAATTGCTCATCTCAACTCGACTTCCTTCTCGCGGAAATCATACGGATAAAGCCATGAACCCCGGAATGAGCACGGAAATAATCCCCCTTGTCATCCCCCGCGGTCTGGCGGCGCTCGATGCAAGCATGCCGGCTCTGTTCGTGCCGAACGCGAAAGCGGCAGAGCGCTTCTTCGGCTTCTTCACGGTGAATATCCGCAACCGGAACACAAGGCGGGCTTACTACAAAGCCGCTTGCCGGTTCGCGGAGTGGTGCACGGGGCGCAAGCTACATGATCTGGGCCAGGTGAAACCCTTCCACGGTCGCGGGCTATATCGAAGGCCTGGTGGGCGAACTCGCCAATCCGTCCGTGAAACAGCACCTCGCGGCGCTACGGATGCTCTTCGACTGGCTGGTGGTCGGGCATGTGCTCGACGTCAACCCGGCGCATGCCGTGCGCGGGCCCAAACACCAGGTGAAGAAAGGCAAGACGCCCGTGCTCACCAGAGACGAGGCGCGTGCGCTGATCGAGAGCATCGCGGTCACCAGAACGGTAAAACAGGATGGCCTGGAGCAAGAGGTCCCTTGCCTGACCGGCCTGCGCGATCGGGCGCTCATCGCCACCATGATCTACACTTTCGCTCGCGTGGGCGCCGTGCTGCGGATGGACGTGGGGATTATTTTATCCAGGGACGCCGCGGCTGGGTGCGCCTCCATGAAAAGGGCAGTAAGGAACACGAAGCACCCAGCCACCACAAGCTGGAAGCCTTCCTCGATGAGTACGTCACGGCCGCCGGCATCGCAGCCGATACGGACGGGCCGCTATTTAGAACCACGGGGCGGACGACCGGCATCCCGCAACGGATGACGCAACCGGACGCCTACCGCATGGTCCAGCGCCGCGCCCGCGCGGCCGGGATCGAGACCAAAATCGGCAATCACAGCCTGCGCGCCACGGGCATCACCGATTACCTAAAGAACAACGGTACCCTTGAACACGCGCAGACGATGGCGAACCACTCGTCACCGCGGACCACGAAGCTCTACGACCGGCGCAGCGACGAAATCACGCTCGATGAATATGAGAAGGTGGGGATTTGAAACGCCTTCTTATCGGCTCGGTTTTGACGTTCATGGTTGTTGTTGTCTGTTGGTCTTCCGTTTTGGCAATAGTCATGTTCAAACAAAGAGAGTTCGTACTCGGGATGATCCCTCTTTTGTATGCCCTTCCGTTTTTTCTTAGCCTCATCATTGTAATAGGACCGGTCGTCAGAATACTGCGGCTTGCACGTACTAATACAGGGGCGGCCACATCGCGTTTAATTTCGTGGATGAAAGCCGTTGAGCGCGGAGCTCCAACAGATGAACAGTACAGCGATGCAAAGGGAGCCATCCTGAGGGGAATTACCGCCGTGTTGTGGGCCCTGTATGGATTTTTTATCCTTCCAACTCTACTTTTGAAGACCGCGTTGGGGGTGCGGCTCGCCGCACGGGTAGCATGGTGGCCTGACTTCGAACCAATAACGTTTGTTCTCTACGTTTTGCTCTCGTATCTCGTCGCCGGCACTCACCATCCTGGCGTCGGACTTGGCGTCAGTGTTTATCTGTTACTGCTTAAACTATTTGAAGTCGTCTCAAGATTTGAGACGCATCATGGTGCTCTGAG
Source organism: Bryobacterales bacterium (assembly GCA_003167275.1). GTDB lineage: Bacteria > Acidobacteriota > Terriglobia > Bryobacterales > Bryobacteraceae > JAIQFL01. The sequence continues at coordinate 2,472 of PMTT01000676.1, forward strand.
AATGCTCTCGTATGCGAAGCACCAGGTGGGGTTGTCCACGATGATCTTCGCTGCAATGATTATCGCGGCCTCGTTTGGCTGCATTCACTACAGCATTTCGTTACTGAACCCATCTTCCTATTCCCAACCGCTCACGGCGATTGATGGCTTCTACTTCAGCGTCACGACCTTCGCAACCGTCGGCTATGGGGATATTTCTCCCCACTCTCCATTGGCAAAGTTGGTCTGCGTGGGCGAAATCGTTAGCGGGTGTCTGGTCTTGGTGTTTGGCGTGAGCCTTGCGATGTCGGTTTGGCTTCAAAAGTTTGGGAGCCCGAACGACGCTGACGGCAAAAAGTGACGCCCAGATTGACAGTTCATTCAGGGCGGGGGGAGTATTCTTCCATATACGGCTTTATAATTTTCTTAAACTGCTCCAGCGAAGTGCAGGCTTTGCCATCTATGCCGACCATATCACACCTCGTGACATTTCCATCGTGCCAAACATAATGTGCAAACTCTTTCCCCTCATATGCATCCACGAGAACATTTCCAACCATACTCATCTTGCCGCCAGTAAACTGTAGCTGATTCACCAATGCGAAGCACTTATTCAGCTTGGCATTGTAGTGATTAGTAAATGTGGCTATTGCTTGGCTAGAGCTAAGACTAGCAAATCGGACTCTGGCCTGTTTAGAGCATTTATCTTGCAGGTCGAGATTGGCCGCAGCCAACTTTGCAACAAGTTCACGATTTTCCGCTTCAAGACGTTCAATTTTGTCCTTATTACACCCAACAACTAAACAAAGACAACAACACATCAAGAAAGCAGAGACTTGGCGCATTTGCCGCCGATTATAACACCCTTTGGAATTCGCGGCCCCTGGTTCGGAGATCGTCCAGTGTCGTTATCAGGTCGCGCAAGCTGCGGCCCAACCTCTTGGAGATTGCTGCCGGAACCCCGAGATGGCTTATGATGGCGAACCACTCCTCGTCGGCGGACCACGAACTTGGCCTTCCCCTGGTTGGGACGCGGGCGTATCCGTATTTCACTTGCGCCTCCTGAGCCGTGCCTCCTGTTCAGCGACCATGCGTGACGCCTCCAGTTCAATAATGGCACGTTTCACGGCGGCGGCAACGTTCACATAGCCTGCCTGTTTGGCCCAGTTCAAAACGATCGCCAATTCCTTTACGACAGGGAGATTGTCATTCGCGTTTGGAAGGTCTTTTGGTGGTGCGACCATGGCCTCCGTTTTGGGACAGAGTTTCGGGACTGGCAAGCCCTTGTTTTACGGGCCTTCGAAAATCGTGCCGAAACTTACCGTTTGTGAAACCCAGCACTGAGGCGAACGCACCTTTACTGAGGTGCCGCTCCGGGTACATTCCAAGTGAAACCGCCATTCCTGCCCGGACCGCTGTAGGTGCACGAGCCGCCGGTGATCGGTCCGGGGTTCGGTCCTGGGGGCAAGCGGAAGTTGACCTGGTAAATGCCGAGCAGCCCGGGAGCGAGACCGGCGAACAACGTTTCCGCCTGCGGACCGTACGGGTTGAAGGTGCAGTTGAACTGCCCCTGAATCGCAACGGTGCGGTCAAGCGGAGCGGGCTGGCCGGTAACCATGGGGGCGTTCACGGGCCCCAATCCGACGACGTAGACGACGATCGTGTCGCCGGGGTTGGGCTGTGAAGTCAACAGGCCGCTAAAGTCGGCACGCACGGCCTTGAAACCAAGCACGCTCGTTTCGCCTGGGCCAAGCGGTTCAAATTGCGGGAACATTGGGGAGATCGGGACCCACTGGTTCTGGCGGAACGGTGAATCGCCGATGTCCATGCGGAAGGCGGATGGCCCCGGAGGCTGGAGTTCCCATGGCACCTGAACGGCGACCTCCGTGCTGTTCGCGTAGACCACCGGAAGCGCGATGTTATCGAGGAAAATCCGGCCCGCGAGGGCGTCGGCCGTAGAAGGCAGGTTATTGCCGCTGAGATGCACCATCGAGCCCGGAAATAGCGTTGAGGGAAAGCTTCCGATATCCGGTACCCAGGAAGGAGCGGCGACCAGGGTCAGAACGTTCGTGCCGCTCTGCCGATCGACGCTGACGATCCGGCCGCTTGAGGTCATCAGAAATGCCAGGCCTCCGAAACCGCTGAGCGTGCCATCGGTAGCGCGTTCGCCGTCGGGAAGCGCCAGGGGGATGCTTTGCCCGGTCGTCGTGTTCGCGACGAAGGCAGCGCCGCCGTTCAACCCAGCGACTACGCACAACACCCACTGGCCGTCGTTACTCAGCCCCCTGACTCGCGCGGACGTGTACGGGAATGGCTGAGAAGAGAGGATTGTCTCATTTCCCGTGAGAAGATTTCTCGCCACCAGCAGCTCCTGCGGGTTCGCCGAGGAAGTATTGAGAACCCGGCTATAAACCAGCACCTGCGCGCTGTCGCTTAAAGCCTCGATGCTGGAACCGTCCGGAAGCGCGACAGGCGCGAAGTTGCCTTGCCGCCAGAGGCCGGAACCCGATGTTCCCTGCATGACCACCGTTCCGTCCGAAGCAATCCCGGGCCCAAACGTCTGGGAATAGCCATTCACCTGGGGTAAGATGGTGCGCTCGCCGGTCGCAAGGTTAATCACGGTCGATTGGGAAATGTAACTGTTTATTGGCGGCGGCAAGATGCTCGACACCGTCAGGACGGCCCAGCGCGCGTTCCGGCTCATGGTGAGCGTGCCGGGTCCGAGCACGGCGGCCCCGACCCCCAGCAATTCACCGTTCCCGTTCCGCGTCAACCCGACGGTTTGGCCGTCGCCCGAAACCTGCGGGTCATAGGCGCCCGACGAGACCGAATCGCCGCTCCCGGCGAACGCTTCAAGACCATTTCCGGTGACGCGGAAGATCCTGTTTCCGGCAACGCCGGTCGGATCGCCGGCTAATTGAAGCGTCGAGGTGAAGTATATCTGCCGTCCGTCGTCGGTAGCCGCGAATTGCGAGAATTGGGCGAAGAGAGGGCACGAGAGAAGAATGAGAACCAACCCGCGGGCCATATGCCCCGATCATACCATCGACCTCCGCGAATCAACTTAAAATAGCCCGACCGCTCTCGCCGATGCATTGGGCGTCTCCGTACATATTCTGGGGATTCTTGTGAAGCCCCTTGCCCTTGGCAATACGCCCTCAAGGGCGAACTGAATCAGCGCGAGTTTTTCCGGATTTCGAACTTGGGACTCCTAAAGTCTCATTTGGTAACATTAGATGAGCTTCGACCGTGTCCTCCGATGATGGAAGTTCAAGCGATTGAAAGGAGCCGCAGTCGATATGACGAAACGCCAGGGCCTGACTCTGGCTGTGCTGGCACCTTTAGCCGGGTTAGCCCTCGCAGCTTTGATCTTAATAGTAGCGCTGATCCTGCCTTTGATCTACGAGAAGGTCTCCCCTTCGACAACACTGACGGCCGAGCCTGCAAGAAAATAGGGACCTCGGCAGTTTCGTCGCAAAACTTACCCTTTTTGAGCCGGCTTTCAGCCGGCTTGACAGGCGAAAACCGCCTGTCCCACCAGCACCGCAGACCAGCAGGTCGCGGCTCGGTTGTTGTGCCGGCAACCGCTCGCCTCACGGTCGCGGCTCGGTTGCTGTGCTGAGCTATGCTTGAATCACATGTCGCGAATGCTCGAGGAAATCCGTCAGCAGCCGGCCGCGTTGCAGCACACCCTGGCCGGGGAACTGCGGCGGGTCGAAAAGTTCAAGCGGAGAGTGGAACAGCGGCGCCCCCGCCTGATCGTGTTGGTGGCACGCGGGACGTCGGACAACGCGGCGTTGTTTGGACGGTACCTGCTCGAAATTACCACCGGGATTCCGGTCTCCTTGGCCGCGCCCTCGATTGCGACGCTCTACGAGGCGCAGATCGATTACCGGGAGACACTGGTCGTGGCGATTTCGCAGTCCGGTGAATCCACCGACACCAATGTCGTGTTGGAACGCGCCCGACAGCAGGGTGCGCTGACGCTCGGCATTACCAACGAGAGTTCCAGCGCGCTGGCCCGGCTGGCGGAGCACCTGTTCCTGGTCCGCGCCGGCAGGGAAAAGAGCGTGGCCGCCACCAAAACCTATACCGGCCAGATGATGATGCTCTACCTGCTGGCGTATGCGTTGGGTGGAGCCATTCGGATCGCGGACCTGGAACGGCTGCCCGACGCTGTCGAGGCAGCACTGACGCTGGAGCCGGCGGTGAAGGCACTCTCGGAACGCTATCGCTACATGCGTTATGCGGTGGTGGTAGGACGCGGCCTGAACTACGCCAATGCGTTCGAATTTGCGCTCAAGCTGATGGAGACCTGCTATGTGGTGGCCGAGCGCTTCTCTTCAGCCGACTTCCTGCATGGTCCGATCGCGCTTGTAGAGCCGAGCTTTCCGGTGTTTGCCTTCGCGCCACCGGGCGTGACCTGGCGATCGATGGATGAGACTTTGGCTAAACTTCAAGGACTGCAGGCGGAAATCGTGGCTGTGACAGATTCCGGAAACCGCGATGTGGCCGCCCGCGCGACCAAAGTGATCCGCCTGCCCAGACGCCTCCCGGAAGTGCTGACGCCGATCCCTTACATCGTGCCCGCGCAATTGTTCGCGGCGTGCCTGGCGACACAGAAGGGACTCAATCCGGACGAGCCGCGCACGCTGCACAAAGTGACGCTGACGTTGTGAGGGAAGAGCTTTCAGGGCTCATCCCTCTTTGCTCGTCGCGATCCGAAAAACGTCGACACGAGTGTCGACGCGGCAGACATGAATGTCCGCGCCACGGGGTTGGCCTCAGGCGTTCTGGCGCAACCACTCGCGAAAGGCGTCGCGATACAGAATGATGCCTTTGCGCGAATACCGGAGATAACCCTGCCGCCGGAACTGGTTCATATAGTGGGTCACGATCTCGCGCGAAGTGCCCACATATTGCGACAGCAACTCATGAGTGAACGGTACCATGCGGATGGAGCCGTCCTCTTCCACAACCCCCAGCCGTTCGGAGAAGCGGATCAGCGAACGAGCGAGCCGGCGGGCGATGTTGTCGACCGAGAAGCTCTCGATGCGGTGCGTGAAATCGATGGTGCGCTGCACCAGGATCTGCAGTAGAGCTACCGCCAGGCGCGGCCGCTTCGTAATGATGTCTTCGATCTCAGCAGTGCTCCAGGTCATCAACTTAGTGCCCTCTAGAGCGGTGGCCTGCTCGGACCGGTGCGCCAGGTTCAGAAAAGCCGATTCCCCGAAGAACTCGTCGGGCTGATAGATATCCACCACAACCTGGTGGCCGTCATCGGCGAGACGCGAGACTTTAACCTTGCCGTCGATCACCAGGTAGATACTGGTGGAAGGCTGGTCCTGGTTATAGATCATCTGGCCCTTGCGGTACTCCACGATGCTGGAGCAGGGCAGATGCGCCAAGGGATCTTCGAGCGGTTTCTGGGGTGCGAATACTGTGGGACTAGTTGCCATGGTCTCCTCCAAAAGACGATTAAATTACATGCCCCTACTTGAGTGATTGAGGTGCACAGGTATCGCTGATTGCCTCGATGCTGCGAACTTTGAAAAGGGGACGGGTCTCGCCCGGGTTTGAGGTCCCCCGGACGGTCACCTTGTGCCCCACGTGTTTGGCAAAGCCTTCCGTTTCGAATCCATCCGCCTGCAGGTCGGCGATCGGATCGCGTGTCCGATCGTTGACCATGACGTAGTGGCCATTCTGCTCATCTATGCATCCAGTTAGGGAAGTTCCGCTGTCCTTGGCCTTGGACGGCTTGGGCTTCTGGTCCTGGTTTTGCTTTTGATCAGCCTGCTCAGACCCGGTAATCGAGGCCGCAACACCCGGAAGGCTCCAGGCGGCGAGAAGTGCCAGCAACGCGAGGGGAACCAATCGGCGATACATAAAGTGCCTCATTCCCCCAACCGAATAGCACGTTGCGTGCCAAATGATACGTCCGACCGCCAAATGGCTGCAACCTCTGGTAAACGTAATGGGTAACACTAAATAGAAGGGTGCGGAAGATGCCTTTTGGATATAGGGTATCGGCTGAGGAGTGGAATACTTTACCGACTCCGGGAAAAAATGATGCAGAATTTGGGAAATGGCCCACGGCTAGTCGGGCGGTTCCTGGATTCCGGAAGGCGGCTTTTCTCCACGGGTTATCATGGAAGGGTGCGCGCCGCATGGCCCCTCTTCCTGACGCTGCTGACGCTCAGCACGACTTTAGCGGCGCAGACGTACCACGCCCCGGCCGGCATACGTCAGGCACAACGGCATCCGGGCGGATCCATCCTGCCAGGTGGGCGGATCATCTATCCCCTTGGGGATCAATACATTACAGGGCCAGGAGCGTTCGGCTTGGCGGTCAGCCCCTCGGGCAAGACGGTGGTGACCTCGAATGGAGGCCCGGGGAGGAATTCGCTGACCGTTCTGGACCGCGACCGGAACGGCCGCTGGCAGGGCCGCCAACTGGTTGCCCGCTCGCTCGATATGTTGGACGAGTTCGACGCCGCGGATTGGCGTAGCGTTTTCATGGGCCTGGCGTTTTCGAGCGACCATGCAATTTATGCATCTGAAGGCAACTCCGGTAAAATCAGCCTCTTCGACTGGAATACCGAGCGCCGGCGGGTGATCGACCTGAACCAGAAGGGCTTCGACGACAGTTACACCGGCGATCTCGCGCTGGATGCCGAACGAGGCATTCTCTACGCGGTGGACCAGGCCAACTTCCGGGTGGTGGTGATCGACACCAAGACCCGCGCGATCCTGGAATTCGTAAAGGTGGGCCGGCTCCCGTTTGCCCTGGCACTCTCGCCCGACCGGCAGAAGCTCTACGTCACGAACGTCGGGATGTTCCAGTACCAGAGCATACCGGGCGCCGATGCCACAGAGGCTGCCAAAACGGGACTTCCGTTCCCCGCCTTCGGTTTCCCCAGCGCCGAATCGGTCACGGGGGCCGAACGCGAGACCGGGAAGGGCGCGCTGCAGGTCCCCGGACTGGGCGACCCCAACGTGCCGGAATCGAATTCGGTCTGCGTGATCGACGTCTCGACTCCCTCCGAAGCCAAGGTCCAGACCTTCATCCGGACGGGTCTTCCCTTCGGCGAGAAGAGCCGCGGCGGCAGCAGTCCGTCGGGAATCGTGGCCACGGCCGACCGGGTTTTTGTTTCCAACGCGAGCAACGATTCGATCACGGTGATCGATGCCAAGACGAACACGGTGACGGACGAGATTCCCATTAGGATTCCCGGTCTGGAAGAGTTGCGGGGTGTGCTGCCGATCGGCATGGCGTACCACGAGAAGTCCGGCTGGCTGCTGGTGGCGGAGGCCGGAATCAACGCCGTGGGCGTGATCGACACGCGCGAGAAGCGGGTGCTTGGGCATCTGCCAGTGGCCTGGTTTCCCACCTGCGTAGCGATCGACCGGGACACGGTTTACGTGGCCAACGCTAAAGGCCAGGGGACTGGGCCCAACGGCTCCGGAGGTCCCAGGGGAGCCCTGCTTCCCAACCAGTTGTACCAGGGGACCGTTTCGGTTTTTCCGCTACCGAAGACGGAGGAATTGGGGGAGCAGACCTCCTTTGTCATGGAGGCGAACGGATTCCGTCCCAGTTCCGAGCCTCCAGCGCCCCTCCCCGCGGAAATCCGCCATGTGGTGCTGATTGTCAAGGAGAGCCGATCGTACGACCAGGTGTTCGGGGATATCCTGAGCGCGTCCAACGGGGCCGCGATGGGGACGCCCGAGAGTGCCCGGCTGGGAACGCGCGGGTATGTTGACGGCAAAGGCAAGCAGTTTAGTCTCAAGGACGTGAACATTACGCCGAACCATCACGCCATTGCCCGCCGATGGGCCTTTAGCGACAACTTCTATGCCGATTCGGAGGTTAGTTTAGACGGACACCACTGGCTGGTGGGCGCCTATCCGAATGCCTGGACGGAATCGTCGGTGCTGGCGGCCAACAGCGATCAGAAGAAGGATTTTCGACTGGGACCGGCGCAGGGCCGTCTTCTGTTTGCAGGAATGGACGCCTCAGTGCATCCCGAGGAGCAGGGNNGGCTTCGAACTGGCGGGCGTGGGGGAGGGTAAAGGCTTCGAACCGACCGGCGCGCGATTCGTGACCAATGTGCCGATGCCCGACGCCCTGTATCGCAACACGTCGCGCCGCTACCCCGGTTTCAACATGAACATTCCGGACCAGTACCGCGCTTCGCAGTTCATTCAGGAGATGGACGAGAAGTACGGGAAGGGCGGGGAGGAACCGCCGCAGTTCCTTTTTCTGCACCTGCCCAACGACTATATTGCCAAGGAGCGCCTGGAGGACGGATACCCTTACGAAGAGTCGTTCGTGGTGGACAACGACTATGCGCTGGGGCGTATCGTGGAATACCTGTCGGGCACGAAATGGTGGAAGGAGACTGCGGTATTCATTACAGAGGACGATGCGCAAGGAGGGATCGATCACATTGATGCGCATCGGACACTCTTACTGTGTGCCGGGCCCTGGTGTAAGAAGGACTACGTCTCTCACGTGAATACCAGTTTTCCGGGGCTGCTGAAGACGATCTTCCGGCTGCTGCATGTGCCGGCGATGAATCTCTTCGACGCGGCGGCCAGCGATCTGAGTGACTGCCTGGCATCGAAGGCGGACGCGGCGCCGTGGAAGGCGGTTGACGTGGATAAGCGGATCTTCGACCCGGGGGCGGTGCGAGAGGTGAAGTGAGTGAGAGCCCTGACTTCGTCACGGGGCTGGGCAAGCTAAAGCATACCCTACGACAACCCATTCCCGCGTCCGGATTTTACAATCCAGTTGCGGAACATCAGGGTGTAGCCCCGGGCTTCCGGGTCCTGCCGCAACTGCTCCACGGTGAAGCGCATTTTTCGGCCCCAGTTCGGGTACTGCCAGGTGGTTCCCGGAAGATTCTGCTGGAAGCGCTCCTTGGTGAGATCTTCGTGGTTGATGGCGAGGAGTTGGGAAGGGGTTCGCGCCAGGAATCCAATGATGGCATTGTGCAGCTCGCCGGTCAGTTCGGGATAGGCGGCGGCTTGCCTGGGCAAGTGAGCTGGCATGAGCCCCAGTTGAAAGAGGACGTCCAGCATCTTCTGCTTCTCGATCATGCGTCCGGCCACCTGCGAACGGTAGCCCTCGTCGTCCAGCACGCCGGCGGCGCGGCGGGCCTCCACGTCGGCCTGGATCCAGAATCCGGCTAGCGTCGGCAGGTCGTGAGTGGTGGAGGAGACCACCGCCTGAACCGGGTATTCGTCGTCGCGGCGGAACTCGCCGCGCTCGTTCTTCTCGAAGTAGAAGAGCCGGTAGCTGAGAATGCCGAAGCGGGCCAGAGTCTCGCGGACGGCGGGCTCGACGGTTCCGAGGTCCTCACCGACGACGACCACCTGGTTGCGGACGCTTTCGAGAGCGAGGATGCGCACCATATCGTCGGACCGCTCNNAGGCGGTATCCGTCTTCCCGATGCCGGTCCGCATTGGGCGGAGGGAAGCCCCAGTCCTGGCCTTTCGGCGCAAAATCGTCGGGAGGCGATCCCACGCGGCACCCGGCCACGAAGAACGGACGGTGAGCCCACAGATCGGAGCCGAACTGGTCCGTGGCAAGCGCCAGATCGTGGTAGAGGCCGATGGGAAGATGGCGGTCGCGCGCCCTCTGCTGGGCGCGGCTGAGCTGGATATCGATCTGCCATTGCAGGAACTGGTAGAACATCACGCGGCGCCAGT
>PMTT01000676.1:12210-27742 GCA_003167275.1 Bryobacterales bacterium
GTGCGCCATTCTCGCAGAAATCGAAGGAACAGCAGTTTCAGGAAGCGCAGCTTGAGGGCGGCTACCCGCTCATACTCTACAAAAGGAGAACGGCGCAATTCCTCGATCTCGGCGGCTACAGCGGGCGACTGGCGCAAATCCTGCGCGCGCCGGCAGTCCGGGAAATCGTCCATGGCCTCGATGTCCAAATAGAGGAAGTTCTGATAGAAGATGCAGTTCGGCAGATACGGGCTGGTATTGAAGGGACGGCGATTGTGAATGGCGTGAAGGGGGTTAAGCGCCACGAAGGCGGCCTCTAGATCTTCCGAAACCCAGTCCACGATTTCCAGCAGGTCGCTGAAATCCCCACAGCCCCAATTCCGCTCCGAGCGCACGCCGTAGAGGCTGACGGCAATCCCCGCCGCGCGGCCGCCGCGAACAGGCTGCGGGTCGGTCCAGGCGCGGTCCGGCGTCACGATATACCGCGTGGTGGCGCGGGTCGAGCCCAGTTGCACGGAGATGTCGTGATAGCCGAGCGGGAGTTGGATGGGGATCCGCACCTGCTTCCTGACCCACGTGCGGCCATCCAGTTCGATGGTTCCGGTCTGCGGAAAGTCTCCCAGGCGCATGTCGAATTCGGCGGTGTAGCCGTCTTCGCGGCGGACCGAGAAGCCCACACGATCCTCCGGCGAGCCGGCGGGCACGTTGAGTGGTAACTCCACCTGGGGCGTTTCGCGCGCTACCACGGCGGGGGGCAGAAGGCGCTCCCACTCACGACGGGCAATCGCCGCGAGGGAATCCTGCAGCCGCTCGGCATCGCCGGCATCGATTCCCATCGCCCGCAGAATCACCTGCTGCGCTTCGGTGGTGGTGGCATGATGACGGCCCCAGATGTCCCAGTAGCCCGGGTCGACTCCGCACACGGCAGCGGTGCGCTCGAGTAACTGCAGGAATGATTCGGATGGCATGAAAAGGAATTCGGGCCGGGCGTGCCCGACTTTTCCATTTTACAGGAGTGCCCGGACCCATGCGAAGATAAGGGTATGAATACTCCCCTTGCCAGCGATCCGGAACTTTTTGCGCGCGTGGACAACTACGTGGTGGACAATGCCTCCGCCGCGGCATCGGAAGGGATCCTGTTCACCACGCTCGACAATGCGGTGAACTGGGCAAGGAAGAACTCGATCTGGCCGATGACGTTCGGGTTGGCCTGTTGCGCCATAGAGATGATGTCGATGGGCGCATCGCGGTTCGACATCGCGCGCTTCGGCGCGGAGGTGTTCCGCGGGACGCCGAGGCAGTCGGACTTGATGATCATCGCCGGACGGGTGTCGCAGAAGATGGCGCCGGTGATCCGGCACCTGTACCAGCAGATGCCCGAGCCCAAGTGGGCGATTTCGATGGGGGCCTGCGCGACGTCCACGGGGGTGTTCAACAACTACGCGCTGGTGCCGGTGAACCAGGTGATTCCGATCGACGTGTTCGTGCCCGGCTGCCCGCCGCGTCCCGAACAGCTCATTTATGCGCTGATGATGCTGCAGAAGAAGATCCAGGAGCAGAGCGGGACTGTGATGCAGGTTCTGAATCTGGCGTAGAGTTTCGGTGGCAGTCACCTCAATCCCCGAACTCGGAAATTGTGGTGGAGTTAGGGGGTTGCGGTGACTGCCACCGAAACTCCGGAATTCGGGGGTTACGGTGACTGCCACCGAAACTCATTCCCATTCGATCGTGCCGGGGGGTTTGTGCGTCAGGTCGTAAAAGACTCCGGCGATCCCTTCCAGTTGTAAAATCTCATTGTTGAGGCGGCCGAGGAGATCGTCCGGCATCAGGACGGATTGGGCGGTCATGCCGTCCACGGATTCCACCGGGCGCAACACGATGGAGTCGGGCGATTCGACCGTTCCCAGTGGGATCAGGATTACCGGAAACTGCCAGACCCGGCGATCGTAATCGCTCTCCTGGCAGACCCGGCGAACGATGGCGTCGGCACAGCGCAGGCGGGCAATGCGCACGGGAGTCAACGAGCAGGCGCGCACCTGCATGCCGGAAAGCGGGACCTTCAATTCCACTCCGGCGACCACGCGATTCACATCCGCGAGGCGGTTGATGAGGGCGGTGGCGCGCGCGTGGTCCAGCGAATCGATCGCCAGGACCGGAGCGTAGCTTCGCGAATCGCCCTGGACGCCTACTGAGTTCACTGGGATGATGGCGCCTTCGGGCGTGGTCAGCAGCGGCGCATCAACGGCCGAGCAGAGACAGCGAATCGCCAGGCCCGGACCGGGAAACGGATGGCGGTCCAGCAACTGCGCGGGAAGAGCAAGCTCGCGGCCGATCTCGCGCACCTCATCCTTATAGAAGGACTTCAAAGGCTCGACGATGCGACCGCTTTCCATGAGCTTGCGGATTCCGGCCACGCGGTTGTGATGGGTCTTGATGACTGCCGCGTTAGTGGTGCCGCCGGACTCGATGGTGTCGGGATAGATGGTGCCTTGCCCGAGAATCCAGCTTTCCTCCAGCAGGCGGCGCGATTCGATCACCCGATCCTGAACGCGGACGAACTCCTCGCCGATGATGTGGCGCTTCTGTTCGGGGTCGGTGACGCCCGCCAAAGCGCCCAGGAACTGCTCTTGGGCATGCTCAATCGTGAGACCGGGCAGTTGGCGGACCACGTCGGTTTCCCCTTCGCGCATCAGGCCGGTATCGACGTAGACTCCCTTGACGCGGTCGGGCCCGAGTGCGCGGATGCACAGGGTAAAGGCGACCGTGGAATCCACTCCGCCGCTGACGAAGAAGAAGACGCTGCGTGTGCCCACCTGGTCGCGGATCTCCTGCTCGATCGCGGGTACGCGATGGCGCGGGTCCCAATCCTTCACACATTCGCAGACGCGGAACACGAAGTTGGAGAGGAACTCCATGCCGCGGACCGTATGGACCACTTCGGGATGAAACTGCAGGCCGTAGAGCTTGCGTTGGGGGGCCGCGATGGCGGCGACCGCACAGGTGTCGGTGCGGCCGACCGCCGAAAAACCCTCCGGGACGGCACCCACCACGTCGCGGTGGCTCATCCAGATCTGCTGGTGGCCGGAGAGTCCGGAGAATAATGGATCGGTAGTATCGTCGAGTTCCAGGGTGGCCAGACCATATTCGCCTTTTTCGCCGCGCGTCACCTCTCCGCCCAGCAGGTGTGCCATCAACTGCTGGCCATAGCAAATGCCGAGTACGGGCTGACCGTGGGCGAAGATGGCGGGATCCACCTTGGGGCTGTCGGGATCGTAAACGCTGGCGGGTCCGCCGGAGATGATGATGCCTTTGGCGAATGCGATCTCGCCGGCGGGGGTATTGCTGGGATAAACGGCCGCATAGACGCCGAGATCCCTGACCTTGCGCGCTTCCAGGTGACAGTACTGGCCGCCCGCGTCGAGAATGACGATCTGGGGAGTGGGGTTCAAGTACGATTGTGACACAGGCGTTCGGGTGGGGCGGACCCCCTGGTCCGCAGCCGCCCCCCCGGTCCGCTTGTTGGCAGCCAGCGCATATTGATGGTGGTGCGAGATGGGCGACCAGGGGGTCGCCCGGGGACCTGGGGGTCCGCCCCACGAGCGGCGGCATTCTTGCCTTACTTGAGCATTTTGCCGGGCGCGCCGATGATATTCTAATACGTGAAGGTCCGATTCTCCTCCTCCTCGTCCCCAGGTAGGGCGTTCGCCATCGCCAACAAAATGGCCCGTGTGTGACGCCTGGTGGCAGGTGGACCTGGGCGCATCGGCAGCCATCAGTTCGATCGTCATATGGAACCGCACGGATTGCTGCAGCTCCCGGTTAGCTAACTATTGGGTGTTCGTCTCGGATACCCCGTTCGGGCCCACGGATACGCCTGGCGTGCTGGCGGGCAGGGCGGGAACGTGGAGCAGCTTTCAGACCGCGTCTCCCAATCCAGCCACCACCCTCACGGTGGGGGTGCAAGGACGGTATGTGCGCGTGCAACTCGGCGGCACAGACTATCTCAGCCTGGCCGAGGTGCTGGTGTTTGGCACCGGTGGTGCGCCGCCGCCCACGGAGTTGGCGCTGGGTAAGGCAGCCACCCAAAGCAGCACGCTTCCGGGATATCCCACAGCGGTCGCTGCGTCGGCCGTGGATGGCAATACCAACGGGAGCTTCTCCGATGGTTCGGTCACCGCGACTAACCAGGAAAACGAGCCCTGGTGGCAGGTGGATCTGGGCGCCTCGGTGGCGGTCGGCTCGGTCGCGATCTGGAACCGCACCGACCCTTGCTGCCTGATCCGGCTGAACGATTACTGGGTCTTCGTGTCGGACACGCCCACGACGCTGCAGAGCCGGCCGGGGACGTTCAGCTTTCATCAGACGAACGGGTACCCCTTTCCGTCCACTACCATACCGGTGGGCGCGCAAGGGCGGTACGTGCGCGTGCAACTCTTTGAAGTAAACTACCTGAGCCTCGCCGAGGTTCAGGTGTTTGGGCAGTAGGGGCTGCCACGGCCCGGCTTGCCCAGCAGGGGGACCAATAGCGGAGAACAAGCCTGACGTTGAGGGTTAGATAAGGCTGGCGCCCTGAAATCGGCCGGCGGCGTGGCCAACCTGTTTCACGCCGCCGAAACCAAACCCCGGAATTATTCTCCGAACCTCAGGACTCTGCTGCTAGAACACCACCCGAAAGGCCACTTGAGCACTGCGCGCGTTGGTGCCATAAGGGAAGGCGCTAGCCGCATTGGCGTCGCCGCCGCCCGGGATCGGCCGGATCGCACCGCTGGTCGCGGTGTAGGCGATGGTATTGAGGCCCGTATTGTACTGCTTGTTCAAGGCGTTGAACGCCTCGACCATCACGATGGCCTTCACGCGATCGGTAAATTGCAGGGTACGCGTCAGCCGGGCATCCAGATTGTATTGGTTTCCGGTCGACAGGCTGTTGACCGCTACGAACGGCGCCCGCGACCAGCCACCTGAACCGTTGAATGAGTTGGTGTACAGCATCGTGACGCCCGAAAACTGCTGGCCGGTGACGAGCACCAGCGGCGTCTCCGGTAAGCCCGAGGCCACCGTGGCGATGCCCGATACCTGCCAGCCGTTCACCACCCAGCGCAAAGCCGGAGCGACGCTGTCACCCACCGTAGGCTGCCAACTCCAGTTCACGACCGCGCGATTCTTCTGGTTCAATGAGGATGAGCCCTGGTCGAAGCCATAGTTGGCAGGTATGGTGTTCGACGGGACGAATCCGAGAATGGGGCTGCCACTCAGATTGTCAGTGGTGTTCGATCGCGTATAGGCCGCCTGCACCGCCAATCCGTGCGCCATACGCCTCCGCACCTCTAAGGCGTAGCCGGTATAACGAGACTCTCCAGCGTTGTTGATCTGGTAAACGTGTGCGAAGCTGGTCGAGTCCCTGGCGGTCCAGATCAGCGAACTGTAGGTGCCGGTCTGCGTGCCGGCGGCATTGAAGATGTTATAACTATCGGTGATCGTGGGGGGCGAGGGGTTCTGATCGTAGCCCGCCCACAACTTAACGCCCTGGGTGTTGAGGTAACTTACCGTGACAGTTGTATTTTTGTCGATGGCATGCTCCAGGGAAGCGGTGCCTTGCCAGGTGAGTGGATTGTAGAACTTGGCGGAGGAAAACACGACGTTTTCGGTAGCTGTCGGAATGGCGCTGGAGGACAACAGCTTGGGGAAAACCGGGGAATTGGACTGCACCGGATTGATGGTGACGCTGGTGCGGTAGACGGCGTTGTCGGCAAATAGCTCATCCAGCAGTTGGCCCACGTAGGGCGCGTAGTAGAAACCGTATCCCACGCGGAGCACCGTCTTGTCATCCAGTAAGAAGGCAATGCCGAGGCGGGGGGCGAAATCCGTGTTGGCCGAAGGAATAGTGCCCGTCTGATACCAGCTCGCATTGGGCATGGTGGGTTGGGGCAGGCGCGCCTTTTCCCAGCGGACGCCGGCGGTGATGGTGATGCGGGAGCCTGCCTTCCAGGTGTCCTGGGCATAGAGCTGATAGCGCCTGCTGTTGAGATCCGTGACGGGGTTGCCGAACGCCTGGGTGAAGTTCGTGTAGTCCCGGAATCCCAGCGGATTGGCGCTGAAGTCCTCGGCGAAGGTGGTCAGCGAGGAATAGTTGTAGGTGCCGTAACGGCCAATGAGTTGGTTCTTGTAGTCTTGGTTCTGTGACAGGTCGGCGCCGATCTTCAGGGTGTGAGCGTAGCTGGTCAAGGTGAAATTATCCACCAACTGGTAGCGTTGCTCGCTGACGATGCTGGGGTAATTCGGGTTAGCACCAAGACTCACGCCCGCCACGTTGAGGGAAAGCAGTCCCGTGGAGGGCAACAGACCGGTGTCGGTGTAAGTCGCGAGGCGATCGTGGAACCAGCCGGCGCGAAACTCGTTGACAATACCTGGAGCCAGAATACCCGTCCATCCAGCCTTGGCATAGCGGGTTTCCTCTCCATAGGTGCCGTTCCCACCGAGCAGTCCCCCATTGGGCGCCACAGTGTCCGTCACTGCCCCATTGGGTGCGTTCACGTGTCGGGCGTTGGCTTCCACCGTGAAGGTATGGAATTCGCTGAAGCGATAATCCACCTTGGCAAGGCCCACTTGGGAATGGAGGGAGCGCGGAACCGTCACATTCATCTGAGAATTGATGAAGTTGATGGCGGCGGTGCACTGGGTCGCGTTGGCCTTGCAGTTGGAAGCCAGTACGGAGGTCCCGAACGGATTGGCGAGCACCTGATTGGTAATGCGGTTGATGGCGTTGGAATCGCCGTTGATGACTTCGGCGCTGGCGTACCCGAAGACTTTGTCTGCGATGATCGGCCCACCGACGCTGGCGCCTGCCTGGTGCTGCCGTTCGGCGGGATTGAATCCGGGCGCAAAGCGATCGGCCGAATTCCAGGTGCGCGGGTGAAAGTAATCGTAAGCGGAACCGTGCAGGGTATTGGTGCCACTCCGGGTAACGACATTAACGATGCCGCCCGCGGTGTGGCCGAATTCGGCCGGCCATCCAGAGGCGAGGACCTGTAGTTCCTGGACGCCATCCCCGGCAACTTGCGGACCAATTCCGGGCTTGTGGAAGTAAAAGCTATTGGTGCTGTCGATTCCGTCGGTAAGCAGTGAATTGGTGGACGATGCGCCACGGAATGCCACCACTCCCGAGGAGGTCTCCTGGTTGACTGCGGGCGCCGTCAGCACCAGAGGCTCGAGCAATCGCCCGTTGTTCGGCAGGTTCTCGACCAGCAGCGGACTGACCTGGATGGAGACTCCGGTCTTGTTGTCCTCAACCAGCGATATTGCGGTGGCAGGGTCGATTTTCGCGGCAGGCTCTTCGATGTCGAGCGGAATCCGGAAATTGACCGTCTTGCCGGCCGGAACGGTGAAACTCTTGATCTCCCAATCGATAAATCCCTTCCGGGTTACCTTCAGAGTGTAGCCCGAGGCGGGAACCAGCGCAGGGGCATCGAAAAGACCCTCGTCGGTGGTCGTCATGGTTCGCCTGAGGCCCAGGGCCTCGTTGGCCAGCAGCACCGTGGTGTCGGGAATGCCTTCGCCAGCCGTATCGCGGACGGTACCGGTTACCGCGCCAAAGCCTGCCACCTCTTGTGCATCCACGCCCTTGAAACCAGCCAGCGCGAGGACACATAGAGCGAGCGCTCTTCGCATACTTTACCTAACCTCCAAAAAATTGGAAAAAGCCTTCATCTGCAAGGACGTGGCCAAGTTTCCAGGAGGTTTCGCGACAGCCGGGGATTGTTGCAAGGAAAGGGTGGAACGGGGCAGGGGGCTGGTCGATAGACTTTTAGGGTGTGGTGGGAAGGGCACGCTGTGAATGGGAGTGACGGCATCCACCTTTGTGGGGCGGACCCCCTGGTCGGCTTGTTGGCAGTTGGCGAATATTGGTGGTGGACGCGGATGGGCGACCGGGGGGTCGCCCGNNCCCCCCCCACCCCACCCCACCATCGGCCAGCGGCGGTGACGTACCCTGTAAAGATGCCCGCTGGGTCGCTGCCTGTCACCGTGCTGAAAGCGGCGCCGCGGAAGCTCACGCTGCTTCCGCTGATCGCCGCGACGTACTTCATCGTCGCCGGGGGACCGTTCGGGCTGGAGGATATTGTCTCCAAAGCCGGCTACGCGGGCGCACTCCTCATCCTGCTGGTGACGCCCGTGATCTGGGCTCTTCCTACGGTGCTGATGGTGAGCGAACTCGCCAGCACCCTGCCTCAGGAGGGGGGCTACTACGTCTGGGCTTCGCGCTCCATGGGCCGTTTCTGGGGATTCCAGGAGGCCTGGCTGTCGCTCGTGGGCGGCATCTTCGACATCGGGATCTATCCGACCCTGTTCGTCGGGTACCTCGGCCACTTCGCCCCCTCCGTGACTGCCGGCAGTAGGGGGCTATGGATCGGGGTGGCTTTGATTGGCGCGTCCGCCGTGTGGAACCTGCTCGGCGCCAGGGCGGTGGGGGGCAGTTCGGTGTGGATGGCGATCCTGCTGCTGCTGCCGTTCGCGGTTCTGACGGTCTATGCGGTGGCCCATCGCGTTGCGCCTGGGGGCGCCGCGATTCCGCTGCGGAATGTCGATTTCCTCGGCGGCATTCTGGTCGCCATGTGGAATTATATGAGCTGGGACCAGGCATCGACGGTAGCCGGCGAGGTGGACCGGCCGCAGCGCACCTATCCGCTGGCGATGGCCGCGGCGATCGTCATTGTTACGGTTTCCTACATTTTGCCGGTGGGTGCGGTGGCGCTGACGGGGCTCGATCCGAATCGTTGGTCTACGGGCGGCTGGGCGGATGTGGCACGGGCGGTGATCCAACTGCCGGCGATGGGGACGGCCGTGGCTTTGGCGATCACGATCGGCGGCATGCTGGGCGCGGTGGGTACCTTGAATGCGCAGGTGATGACGTTCTCGCGGCTGCCCGCCGTGTTGGCCGAGGACGGTTTTCTTCCGATGATTCTGGCGAAGCGGCTCCCCAGGACCGGCGCGCCGTGGGTGGCGATCGTGGCCTGCTCGGGTGTTTGGGCGCTCTCCCTGGGGTTCAGCTTCACCAAGCTGATCCTGCTGGATGTGCTGCTGACCGGACTGAGCGTCCTCCTGGAGTTCGCCTCGCTGGTGGCGCTGCGCATCCGCGAACCGGGGCTGCCGCGGCCTTATCGCGTGCCCGGCGGACTGGGGGTGGCCATTTCGCTGGGTATATTGCCGGCGATCCTTCTGGTCATGGCGGCGGTCCGCAATTACGCCGAGCCCGTCGGACCGATGAACGCGCTGGAATTTGGCGGCCTCCTGATCGCCGCCGGCGTTGTAGCCTATTTCTTGGGAGACCAAACGCGAAAACATGATCATCGCTGACCTTTCGCTGACTGCCGGCCGCACATACCCGGCACGGCGGCGTACACAGAACCTGGTTGGGGGCGCCAGTCCCATCCAGGCAACGAACTTCTCGATGGGCCACGTGACGCTCGAGCCCAACGGGGGACAGGTGCCGTGGCACAACCAGGACCAGGAAGAGATCTACTTTATCGTGGAGGGCTCGGGCGAGATGTGCCTGGGCGAAGAACGGATGGCGGTGAGCACGGGTCAGGCGGTCTACATTCCGCACCGCGTGTTCCACCAGTTGACCAATACCGGGGACACCCCCATGCGGATGATCTATTGCTACGGACCGGCAGGCGACGTGGCCCACTGGCGCCAGGAATTGGACGGCACTTTGCCCAGGGCGGGGATCGAGGCGCCACCGCTGCCGGAAGGAGCGTCGCCGCAATGCACGAAGAAGCCGTGAGAGCAAAGTGGGGCAGCCAATCCTGGCTGCAGCCGGCTTTTAAGCCGGCGATTGCCGAGTGCGAGAGATTGCGCTTGAGCCGAGAGAGCCGCCTGAAAAGGCGGCTGCGGGCAAGATTGCCCGCCCCACAAATAAAGGAGATCCATTGAGCGCGAAAACGATCCATTCCGTGGGTATCATCATGAACGGCGTCACCGGGCGCATGGGGCTGAATCAGCACCTGCAGCGGTCGGTCTACGCCATTATGCAGGAGGGGGGAGTGCGTCTGAGCGACTCCGAGGCGATTGTGCCGCGTCCCCTGCTGGTGGGCCGCAATCCGTCCAAACTGGAGGCGATCTCGGCCAGGTTCGGCGGTCTGCCGTGGACCACTAACCTCGACGAGGCACTCGCCAAGCCCGAATACCCGGTGTACTTCGACGCCCAGACCACCGACCGGCGCGCCGATGCCGTGCGGCAGGCGATCGCCGCCGGGAAGCACATTTATTGCGAAAAGCCGATCGCCGGCAGCGTCGAAACAGCTCTCGATCTCTACAAACTGGCGAACCAGGCCGGGGTCAAGCACGGGGTGGTGCAGGATAAGCTCTGGCTGCCGGGCCTGATGAAGCTGCAGACGCTGAGGGATCTCGGTTTCTTCGGGCGAATCCTCTCGGTTCGCGGCGAGTTCGGGTATTGGGTCTTTGAGGGCGACACCGTTCCGGCGCAGCGACCGTCATGGAACTACCGGAAGGAGGACGGCGGCGGCCTGATCCTCGACATGCTGTGCCATTGGCGCTACGTCCTGGACAACCTGTTCGGCCCGATCCGGGCGGTCTCCTGCCTGGGCGCCACGCATATTCCCGAGCGCCGGAATGAGGCGGGGGAACCCTACGAGTGCACGGCCGACGATTCGGCCTACGCCACGTTCGAACTCGAAGGCGGAATAGTGGCGCACTTCAACTCCTCCTGGTGCGTGCGCGTGCGCCGCGACGACCTGCTGACCCTCCAGGTGGATGGCACCAAGGGCAGTGCGGTGGCCGGGCTACGCCATTGCTGGATCCAGCCGTACGGCGCGACGCCTAGGCCGGTCTGGAATCCGGACGTGGAGAGCGCCTTGAACTACTTCGACGGCTGGCAAAAGGTCCCCGAACAGGACGTCTTCGACAACGCCTTCAAGCGTCAGTGGGAACTGTTTCTCCGGCACATCGTGAAGGGCGAGCCTTTCCGATGGAGCTTGCTGGAAGGTGCTAAAGGCGTCCAGCTTGCGGAAAAGGGGCTGGAATCCTGGCAAAAGCGGGCGTGGGTGGACGTGCCCGAGCTGACGGCGTAGGGTATGCTTTAGCTTGCCAACGAACCACCCCACAAAAACCCGACAAGAACTTCAAGACTGGGCAAGCTAAAGCATACCCTACAGGCGATTGATCAGGCTGGCCACATACCCCGCGCCGAAGCCGTTGTCGATGTTCACCACCGTGACGTTGCTGGCGCAACTATTCAGCATGCCGAGCAGCGCCGCCAGCCCGTTGAAGCTGGCGCCATAGCCGATGCTGGTGGGCACCGCGATCACCGGGCAGGAGACCATCCCTCCGATGGCGCTCGGCAGCGCGCCCTCCATCCCGGCGCAGACCACGATCACCCGCGCTTCGGTCAGGCGCTCGCGGTTATGCATGAGGCGATGGATGCCGGAGACCCCGATATCGTGAATGGTGTCCACTTCGTTTCCCATCACCTCGGCCGTGATCTGAGCCTCTTCGGCAACGAACATGTCGCTGGTGCCGGCGCAAACCACGGCGATTTTGCCCTTTCCGCGAACCGTGCGGTCGCGCCAGAAACGAATTACGCCGGACAGCGGGAAGTATTCCGCCGAGGGCAGGCGCTCGGTGACCATCGCCGCGCACTGCTGGTCGGCCCGCGTGATCAGGACGTTGTGGGCGTTTTCGAGCAGCCGTTCCGCGATCGCGACCACCTGCTCCGAGGTCTTGCCTTTGGCGAAGATCACTTCCGGCATGCCATGCCGCAAGGCGCGGTGATGATCGATCTTGGCGAACCCCAGGTCCTCAAAGGGCATGTGGCGCATGCGGACCATCGCCGTATCGATGTCGGTTTCGCCGGTGTGCACCTGTTCGAACAGCGTCCGGAGTTGCTCCTGATCCATGACGCCAGAATATCAGGGTTCCATGGCAGGGCAGGCGGGCGGGCTTGGCCTTGGCTGGGCAGGTGGGTAGCTGGTCGGGGGCCTGCCCAGGCAAAAACCCTACCAAAGTACCGGGTATTCCCCAAATTAATAGGGCCTTTGGCCTATTGTTTGAATCGAAACCTTTCCGCATCATAAGATAACGATGAATTTAGGAATGGAAAACAGTTCGAATTTCGGCGGTATGACGGACCGCCGGGGAAGCAGCCGGTTTCCGCTCCGTGAAGAAGTCACGTACAAAGTACTCAATACGCGGGCGGTCAAGATTACGGGCACCGGCAAAACGTTGAACATCGGCAGCGGCGGCATCCTTTTCAGCACCGAGGAAAAGTTGCCGATGGGGCGGACTGTGGAGCTATCCGTCAGTTGGCC
Organism: Bryobacterales bacterium; assembly: GCA_003167275.1. GTDB lineage: Bacteria > Acidobacteriota > Terriglobia > Bryobacterales > Bryobacteraceae > JAIQFL01. Next base: position 24,510 of record PMTT01000676.1, read on the forward strand.
CGCACGGCTCGGCGGCACCTGCCCGCTGAAATTCGTCGCCGTAGGACGCGTCGTTCGTTCGGAGCTCGATAAAGCGGTGGTGCGAATCCAGCGCTATGAGTTCAAGACCCGGGGCACTCCCGGACTGAACATGAGACCCCAGTAGAGACCCGGGTCAGGCATCGCGGTGCACTGCGGCGATGGAAAAGGCCGGCAGGCACACCGCAATGTACTCGGCGCCTTCCGGTTCCGGCGTGCTGTAACGCACCCATTCACCCCGATGCGCGATCACGGCTTGGCCGGCGCGCACGTCAATCGCCCCGGTCCGATCCTCCACTCGCAGCACTCCTCTCAGAACAACCGTGAATTCATCGAACTCCGGCGCTTGTCCAGGTTCCTGCCAACCACCCGGGCTGCGCATATGTGCGATGCTGACATTGTCGCTTCCGGTGTTCACCCGTCCTATGTACTCGTCGATTAGTTTAGGCTTGTTGCCGGCGGCTTCCACGCGGGTTGGCGCGCCGATCAGTGTGGGCATGTTCACGGTCCTCCAAGGGCTCATCTTAACAGGCTGGGGCGCTCGGAGCCGAACCGGCCCGCCAGGGTCAGACTATCGGACTGTGAAAGCCCTTTCCGGGAGCCCAAGCTGCCAGTGCTGGCAGAATAGGACTTGCCAGGATGTCGGGGGCATCGGTATACTGGCATTTTCGCTGAGACGTCTATGACGGCGAGAGACGAATTCGATCCTTTGGCGCCCCAGCGGGAAGCCGCCTTCTTTTATGGGCTCTTCCTGCGCGGGCATGATATAGAAACCCTCAGGCAGGATATCGACGTGCCTCGGACCATGATGGAAAAGTGGATGAAGGCGCACGATTTCGAAGCCTGTTTCCGCGAGAACCTGCAGCGCGTGTACACCTATCGCAAGCAGGTACTGGCGATCTTTGATGGCTTGGTCTCCAACGAGCAGATGCGTCCCCGGCTCCAGTAACGGGCCGCAGGCTTTCCTGGTGACGACCTCGGTCCGCGTGTCTTCCTGCCCTGAGTCCGCCCCCCTGCCCTTGGCAAGCCCATACACTATAATGTCTAAAGGAGCTTTTCATGAGGGGAACAGAGGAAGTCGCCCAACCGCTGCAGAGCCTGGAGGAGTGGGATGATTTTGTAGCCTCGCGATACCAGCCGGGCAAATCACAGGAGGAGTTTCGCCACTATTCCGCGGAGGCCAATCCCGGCGTGGCGGAGTTTTACCGCCAGAATCACGCTCATCAGACGCTCGATTTCGTGCTGGCCAAACGTGCGGAGTACCTTCCCCTCAAACGAGGAAAGAAAAGCATCTGGGAGGCCGCCGAGTATCTCAATACGCTGGTGGATTCGAGCGACCCGGATACCGATCTTTCCCAGATCGAGCATTTGCTGCAGACCTCGGAAGCGATCCGACGCGATGGCCATCCACGCTGGTTCGTGTTGGCGGGTTTCGTTCACGACCTGGGCAAAGTGTTGTGTCTCTATGGAGAGCCGCAGTGGGCGGTGGTTGGGGACACATTTCCAGTAGGCTGCGCCTGGTCCGACCAGATTGTATTCCCGGAGTATTTTGACGCGAATCCCGACGGCCAGGTGGCCGAGTATCAGACGCCTAACGGAATCTACGAACCCCGGTGCGGCCTGGATAAGGTCTATCTGTCGTGGGGCCACGACGAGTACATCTATCACGTCACCCGGAACTACCTTCCCGAGCCCGCGCAGTATATGTTGCGCTATCACTCCTTTTACCCGGCGCACAAACACGGCGCCTACCGTAACTTGATGAACGAGCACGACGAGCGAATGTTCGAGTGGGCTCGGAAGTTCAATCCTTACGATCTCTACTCCAAGAGCGCCGAGCGTCCCAGCTTGAAAGAGCTGCGGCCGTACTACGAAGACCTGGTCGCGGAGTATTTCCCGGCGCAACTGGACTGGTAGGTGGCACAGGCATTCCTGCCGGCATTCCTGCCTGTGTTGTGGTTTGCTACGTTACATGGTGCCCGCTGGCTGTGCCCGGATCAGAGCCGGGAGAATTGATCCGAGGATGTCGTGAGATGGGACAGCCTACGCCTCTAGGCGGCAGGCGTCTCGCGGCCTCGCTCTTCCTCGCGAAGTTCGCGTGTCCATTCCGATTTAGCATACCGAGCCAAGAAGGATGTAAGGTCGGGCCGGCCATTAGACGCGACGACTGCCTTCTGCAAAAGGCCGCGCCAGGTATCGTGATCCATCTTGCCTTCTGCGGTCGTCTCCTCCGCGCGCCTTGCGAGGCTGTAAATCTCGTCCCAATTAGGTTCTGGCATCACACCCTACTCGCCGCTCTGCTGCAGCAACTTCGCCACCAGCCCCGTCCAGCCAGTCTGGTGACTGGCTCCTAGTCCCGCCCCGGTCTCCCCGTGGAAGTACTCGTAAAACAGGACCAGGTCGTTCCAACCCGGGTCGCTGTGGAAGGGCTCGCTGTCGCCATGCACCGGGCGCCGGCCGTTCTCGTCCTTCAGGAACAGGCGCGACAGACGACGCGAGATCTCGGCCGCTACTTCCCAAAGCGTCATCATCTGGCCCGAGCGGGTGGGGCATTCCACCTTATACTCGTCGCCCAAATAGTGATGGAACTTCTGCAGCGCTTCGATGATCAGGTAATTCACCGGAAACCAAACCGGTCCGCGCCAGTTGGAGTTCCCACCGAAAAGGTCAGTCAAGGATTCGCCGGGCTCGTAGTTCACACGATACTCGTTGCCATCGCTCCGCAGCACGCAGGGATGGTCTTTGTGGGCGCGCGACACGCTCCGGATCCCGAATGGCGACAGGAACTCCTCTTCATCCAGCATCCGGATGAGAATCCGCTTGAGCTGCGTCGGGTTGACGATGGAGAGCAGCCTCCGCTCGCCCTTACCCGGACTGACCATCGAAGCCACATTGTGGGTCAGGTCGCTGCGATTTTCGATGAACCACTGCATGCGTCGTTTGAAGCCGGGAAAGCGGGCGAGCAACCGCGGCTCCAGCGTCTCCACGGCGAACAGCGGGATCAGCCCCACCATCGAGCGCACTTTCAACGGCTTGTGGCTGCCGTCCGGCAAATGCAGCACGTCGTAGAAGAACCCGTCCTCTTCATCCCACATTCCCGTGCGCTCGTCACCCAGGTGATTGATGGCGTTGGCGATGAAAAGAAAATGCTCCCAGAACTTGCTGGCAACATCTTCGTAGGCCGAATCCTCACGCGCCAGTTCCAGGGCGATGGC
>PMTT01000224.1:0-2523 GCA_003167275.1 Bryobacterales bacterium
CTAACGCCCGCCGGGATGAAACATAAGACGCACACACCCCACTTCCTGGTGGCGCGAAACGCCGCGTAGATCAGCGAGGCGACAATTCCGAGAATGATCAGCGGAATCACAATCGCCACCATTCTATAGGATCAAAGGTCTTGTGGCACTTCCGCTTGGCACCTAATTTCCGACCCACACGATCGGGTCCGGCGTATATTCTGTGTAATAGGGAAACGGGGTGAGCGACGCGCGACCGCCGATCGTCAGCACCACGGTGCATTCCCCGGCGCAATCCCCGTGCAATTCAAGAAAGGGAGGAATCCGGAAATTGATCTGGGCCACGCCTGCGACCATGCCCGGCGCGGCGCCGGCATAGGTCACCACACCGGTAGCGGGTGGCCGGAATCGTGAGAGTTGGACTGTGACCGGCAGCAGGAGGTTTCCGAGCGGCGGTTGGCTGATCTGGCCATCCACCATTCCGTTATCCATGGCGCCGCCACCGGTCGCCCAGATCGTCACGATCGAATTGCGCGGCGCGGGGTGATCCTGGGAGTTGATGCTCCCGTCCTGATTCAACATCACGGGGAACACCTGCGGTTCGGTTGGGCCGACCGCGAATCCCGTGATCGGTGCCAGGCGCGTGTCCGGCGTGATCACCTGGATCGTGGCTTCCGTGACGCCGGCAACTCCAAACGGGACCACCATGTTGATCTGATTCGGACCGGCGTAGAGCAAGGGCGCCGAAATCCCATTCACCAGCACCGTGTAGCCGCCGATCGCGGTTCGCAGCTTGCCGCTTGCATCCACGGACCCGGCCACACCCGGACTGGGACCGAGTTGCACTCCGTAAAGGCTGATCAACTCGCCCGCGGCGATATGGGGCGTCGCCCCCGTTTCGGCAGCGCCGGCGGCGGCCCACACGGAGGGCTGTGTGGGACCGCTCGCCGGCATGGTCACGAGGCTGTTGGCTCCGCCGGTGAGTATGAGGTCGCGATTGGGCAGGATGTTGAGCGTCTGCCCGATGGCGAAGCGGGGGACTCCGTAATAGCGCAAGACGTGAGTCAGCGATGGGTCCAGTTGGGCCAGATAACTGGCGCCCAGATTCAGGCTGCCCGCCGGCATGGGCAGGTCGGTGGAATTCGCGCCGCCCGTAATCCAGACATTGCCATCGGAATCTTGCGCCATTCCGCGCAAAGTGGAAACGGCAGTTCCGCCATAGTAGGTCGAATGCAGCAGGGTTGTCCCGTCGCTGCTGACTGTGGCGAGATAGCCGGTGGTAGAGCCCACATAAGGTGAAGGCACGGTCACGCCATACGCCGGCTGCACGGCGCCGGCCGTCGCCGGCAATGCTTTGTTCACAGTGCTGACCGCCACGGTGGCATTGCCCTGACTGTCCACGGCTAATCTGAGCGTGGATGGCGCATCAAGTGCGTCAAGCAAAAGCGAGGAAGGAGATCCCATGTCGAACAACAGGGCGGACCACTGAAGCGCGGTGCCATCGGCATTGAACCGGGAGACGAACACGTTCGTGTTGGTGCTCGCAGCACACTGACAGGCGTACGATCCCTTCGTGACCGGAAATCCCATCGCGCCAGAGACGCCTGCGACCGTGATGCCATGGCCGTCGACTACCATGGTCCGTGCATCGGTGCCACACCCCTGGCAGCCTGGGGCCGCGCCGCCCAGATACGTGGAGAACTGAAGGGCGTCCCCTGCATTGGAGATCCTCATGACGAATCCGCTGAGGCCAGCGCTGGTTTGCTGGTACGCAGTCGAGGACACCGGAAGAGTCGGGGAGGTGGTGGTCCCCGAGAAATAGATCCGATCCGCGGAATCGACAGCCAAGGCGGCAACTGAAGTCCCATAGTGGTAGTCGAGCTCGTTGCCGCCGACCAGGGTCGAGAACATCAGCTTCGTCCCGGCGGGATCGAGCTTGACCACGAATCCGCGTTCGTTGAGGGTCGAAGTGGGAAGCCGCGGGTAGAACAGCGGATTGACGCGCGGGAAGCTGGTTGCACTGGTAACGCCGCCGATGATGAGGCTTCCGTGGGAGTCGACGGCCGCCGCCGTCACCCCGCCATTCACGCCACTAAAGGAGAAGGAGTAGACGACGCGCTGCGAAGAATCGAGCTTGGTGGCTGTAATTCCGCCGGCGGGGTCCGAGTTTTGGGAGACGACGTAGGTGCTATTGGTGGAATCGGTGGCGATCACGGGAGGAGAGGAAAACCAGTACGTGTCCGTGTTGAGAAACTGAAGTTGGCCCAGAAGCGGCGATCCAACGAGCAAGGCCGAACAGGCGAGCTTTAGAAATCGCATGTTGGTTCGATTATACAAATGTATGGCGCCGCTTACGATCCACTGGCGATTATCCACCCTGTGGGAGGTAGAACAAGTTTATCCGCGGCTTCCTTCACGGTGCGATCCAGTACAGAGCCGTCGCCGCCACGCCTCACCGCCCGGGTATATACTGTCTCTCCAGGATTAGCTTGCGCTCGCAGACCAGCAGCGCATCGCGGGAAGGAGTGCAACATGCGGATCGTC
>PMTT01000224.1:2609-5839 GCA_003167275.1 Bryobacterales bacterium
AGGGCCGCTATGTCATTCCCGATCTCCCCAAGGCCCGATACACCGTCTGGGCGCGCGGCTACGGGCTCACCGATTCACCCAAGGTCCAGACGGAACCCGGCAAGCTGGTCAATCTGAAGCCGGCGGTCGCGCCGGATGCCAAGACTGCCGCGCAACTGTATCCCGCGAATTACTGGTATGCCCTGCTCAAGGTCCCCGAGAAGAGTGAGTTTCCGGGGACAGGGCCCTCCGGGAATGGGATTTCACCGAATATCAAGACTCAGGGTCAGTGGGTCCACCTGATTAAGACCGATAGTTGCGAGTCGTGCCATCAGCTAGGGAGTGAGTACACCCGCACGATACCTCCCATGTTCAGCAATCTCGATTCTCCTGCGCGTGCGTGGATGCGCCGTGTGCAGTCCGGGCAAGCCGGCAATGCCATGATGGGCGGCCTGACGCAACTGGGCGCGGAGCGGGCCACCGCCGAGTTTGGCGCCTGGACCAGCCGGATTGCGGGCGGCGAACTTCCCTCGGAAGCGCCTCCGCGCCCCCAGGGCGTCGAGCGCAATGTGGTGATCACTCAGTGGGACTGGGCCGATCCGAAGGCCTACCTCCACGATGAGATCGCGAGCGACAAACGCAATCCCCGCGTGAATGCCAACGGTCTGATCTATGGGTCGCCCGAGGAGAGCCGCGATTATCTGCCGGTGCTCGATCCGGTACACAACACCATCAGCCAGGTGAAGGTCCCTTATCGCGATGCCAACACGCCGGGGCAGCCGAAGCCGCTCCAACCGTCTCCGCTCTGGGGAGACGAGGAGATCTGGGACAGCCACACGACGGTGCATAATCCGATGTTCGATGAGCGCGGCAGGCTGTGGTATACCGCCCGAATCCGGGCGAATGCCAATCCCGAGTTCTGTAAGGCGGGATCGGATCATCCCTCGGCGAAGCTCACTCCGGTGAATAGCTCGGGGCGGCAATTGGAAGTCTACGATCCGGCGACGAAGCAGACTGCCATGATCGACACCTGCTTCGGCACGCACCACCTGGTGTTCGCGGAAGATGCCAACAACACCCTGTGGACCAGCAGCGGCGGCGGCGGTGGAGTGGTGGGCTGGCTCAGTACAAAGATGTGGGACCAGACGCACGACGCGCAGAAATCGCAGGGTTGGACGGCGCTGGTCCTGGACACCAACGGCAACGGCAAACGCGATGAGTATCTGGATTCCGAGCAGAAAGTCCTGACTGCGCCGAGCGGGGAGAGCCTGGGTACTTCGTCCGCTCTCGGCAAGGTGGCCGACCCGAGCCGGGACACACGCTTGAACGCTGCATTCTATGCGGTCGCGGTGGGCGCCGACGGGATGATCTGGGGCAGCGTGCTGGGATTTCCGGGTGGAATCGTGCGGCTGAATCCAGGGTCTCATCCTCCCGAGACGGCCCTGGCCGAGTATTACGAGGTTCCCTGGAACAATCCCAAAGCACAGGCGTGGGGCTATTCTCCGCGCGGGATGGACGTGGATCGGAACAACGTCGCCTGGGTGGCGCTTGGGAGCGGGCATCTGGCCAGCTTCGATCGCCGGAAATGCAAAGGTCCGCTGAATGGGCCGGAAGCGACCGGACAGCATTGCCCGGAAGGTTGGACGCTGTATCGAACGCCCGGTCCGGCTTTTCGCAACTTGACTGACTCCGGGAGCGCCGACTCACATTACTACGACTGGGTGGATCAGTTCGACACGTTGGGACTGGGCAGTAACACGCCCATCGTGACGGGTAACTCGTCGGATTCGCTGATCGCGCTGGTGAACGGGAAGTTCGTGATTCTGCGGGTACCATACCCGCTAGGATTCTTCGCAAAAGGGATGGACGGCCGCATCGACGATCCCAAGTCTGGCTGGAAAGGGAAGGGAGGGTGGACCACCTGGGGCACCCGCACGCCGTTCCACAGCGAGACCGGCAAGGGGACGACCGCCAAGGTGGTCCATTTCCAGATTCGGCCCGATCCACTCGCGAATTAACAGCTCGGTTCCGAGCCACGACCGTGAGGGAGTGGTCTCTCCGAAAGCGACGTCATCTCGCCGCCAGTACCTGGTGCCTCGACCGTTTGATTCGTGGCGGTTCCGGCACCGCTTGCTGACGCGCGCGGCTCGGTTTGGTGGCCGCCTTTCACGGCGTCCGAGTCTGACAAAAAAGGGAACTATAGTTCCGGTTTTTGAGCTGAAAAAGACCTAACCGTCTTGTTTGCAACAAACCCAAGGGGAACTACAGTTCCCCTTTTCGAGCCTAATCCTTCAGCTTCTCGGTCCAACTCGTCACTACCGCGATCGAAGAAGTATTGGACAATTCCAGGGGCAGATTCAACAGGAAGCGCTGCCCATCGGGAGCCACGTCATAGAGGTTCCACAACTTCGGAAGGGGCTGCGTCTGAAACAGCATGTGCGGGGCGTCAAATTGGAAATCATTGTTGACGGGATGCACGGAAGTCGCCATTACGCGCCCGGTGTAAGTGAGGAAAAAGATCTCCTTGCCGTCGCCGCGCCACCGTGGCAAACCACCTCCGCCCTCCGATATGGTCCAGCGCCGCTTGGTGCCCGACGCGATGCCGTCGAAGGGTTGCACGTAAACCTCGTTGATTCCGCTTTCATCGGACTGATACGCGAGCCATTGACCATCCGGCGAAAGCACGGCATAGGCTTCCGTGTGGATCGTGTCTAGAATCGGACCGGCATGCCGGTCGCCCGGACGGCGATCCGAGGTAGTCACCGCCCAAATGTCCGATTTGGAGCCCGGACTGATGGTGGTGAAGAAAAGGTAACGGCCATCCCGCGACCAGTCGGTGGGGTATTTCGCCAGGTCGCTCTTATACAACGGCTCCACCTTGCCGCCGTTCACCGGTTTTGTGTAGACATCGAAATTCCCCTCGGCCTTACCCATAATGAAGAAAGCCACACGCGTGCCGTCGGGCGACCAGACCGGCGAGCCCTCGTGCACCGGTGTATCGGTGAATTGGGTGGCGGAGCCATCGGCATCTAGCAGCCACAGATCCGCGTTCTTCCCATCCGGTCCGAGCTTGGCTACCACCGCCCGGTTTCCATCTGGAGAAATCCGCGGCGGACCCCACTCGCCCGGTTCTTTCACGGCGGCGATCTGCTTGCCTTCGCGATCCATCCAGACCATCTGCCGGGTCGGCCGGCCTACGGTCTGGTAGACCAGCACGGCATTGTTGGAAACCGAGATGGGGGCCAGCGACA
>PMTT01000311.1 GCA_003167275.1 Bryobacterales bacterium
ATCCTGGCTTCTTCGGGAGTGATAAATCAAACAGGTGGGATGCACCGCAAGGCGACTATGGTGGCCTCTACTTGGGCGCCTACGAGCGTTGTGCATTCATGGAGTCGATCGGACGGGGCGTTCTCAGGACTCGCTTGGTCCCGGCTGCTCAGCTCAAGGCCCTTCAGTTTTCGAAGGTTCGATTCTCGAAGGAGTTACGCCTTGTGGACCTGGTTGCGTCGGGCGGGATGACACGTTTGGGAGCGGAGGGGAGTCTGGCGAACGGACTGGGATATCGCAACTCTCAAAGATGGTCGGCGGCACTGAGGTCTCACCCAACGAGGCCTGACGGAATATATTACCGCTCGCGATACGACCCGGCGCTGACGTCGTGTGCACTCTATGATCACTGTCAGCGAGTCGTTACGGTTGTGGAGAACTGCGGTACCTGGGCCGCTCAACCGGTTTTGCTGGCAATTATCCTCGACCACTATCAGTTTGGGACTGATCTGTGATTCCGGCGGAGTTGATCGGAATCCGTTTGCCGCCCGTTTCGACCACCAGATCGACCACGGTGACGCACCGGCTGACCTCTACTTGCAATTATGCATTACAAATGCATATTTGCAAGTTCGTGAGCCCGCCCTTGAGGATTCCCAGGGAGGCTCCGCGACGGAGACGATCGCGGACTACCGGAGGCACGTGCGCCTCCAGCGGACCGCTATTTAATCGTCGCAGGGGCTTCGGCGTTGCTGATATCCTGTATGGCCTTCCACGATCCGTCCGCTTGCTTGCGGAAGATGGCGACAAACCGGCCGTTCTCCGTGGCCACCTTCTTGCTCGCTGGGTCGGTGGCAGTGAGCACGTATGTACCCCGGGTGTAGCCGAGATCGCCGCCCCTGGAGACTTCCACCTGGACAGACTGCATGGCGAGCGACCAGTTCGGATCGGCCAGGGCATCCTTCATCCCCTTGGCAATCGCGTCCTTGCCGGTCATCATCGGAGCATTCGGGACCATGAGGCTTCCGTCATCCGTGTAGTGGGCCGCAATGCGGTCCGCGTCCTTGCTACCCCAGTCCTTCACAAAAGCGGCAACCTCGCCGTCGCGCAGAGCACGGGCGTCCGCCTCGCGGTTATCGGGTGCTGGCGCCTGCGAGCAACCGGTCGAAATCAGAAATCCCAAAGTGAGGAGTATTAACGAGTGGCGCTTCATGTTCATTCGCTGGTTTAGGCTCACGGCTTCCGCGATTGTACACCTAATCGTGTGGGGTTATCAGCTTCACGTCTCTTCACTTCGCCAAAAGCGCCGGATCCTGACACGGCAGCCGTAGGATTGGCGAGACCAGCATCGTCACGGCATCCGCAATCTCATCCGGCGCGCAGCGATCAGGCGTCCGCGCCCACTCCCGCGCGGCGCCATAGATCGCCCAACTCGCCAACGCGGCGACCATCTCCGGGGTGATCGGCTTTTCCGCCGGATGCCGCTTCAGGCCGTCGAGGAGAGTCCCCCGTACTACCGCGATGATCGCGGATTCCATGTGGGGCTCCAACTGCCGTTTACCGTGGGGGCCCTGCAGGCGCGCCAGGTAATCGCAAACCGCCAGCACGATCGCCTTCAGCGCCGACACGCAGGTCCCATCGAACTGCACCTCGCGCTCCGCCAGCAACTCATGGAAGCGGCTACCGACCATGCACTCCAGGAGCTCGAATTTGTCCGTGTAGTGGTCATAGAACGTGGCTCGATTGAGGGCTGCCTGGTTGGTGATGTCCCGTACCGATATACTGTCGAACTCGTGCTTTTTCAGTAGTTTGTCCAGAGCCTGCTGCAACAGGAGGCGAGTTCGCCGGATGCGCGGATCGAGAGTCTCCTGGACTTCGCTGGTCATGGTGTACTGCCTCCATTATATAGACAACATCTGTCGTTTTCAATGAATCGACATCTGTTGTTTAAACATCCAATGTCGTAAAGGAGAAAGAACCCGATGCCCACACTTCTTAGAATCGATTCCAGCCCTCAGGGGAGCGGCGCTTCCTTTACTCGCCAACTCACTGCGGAGTTCGTTCAGCAATGGCAGCGAAGCCACCCGGACGGCAACATCATCACCCGCGACCTGGCAGCCACCCAACTGCGGACGCTCGATGCCGAGTGGATCGCCGCATCGTACGCGCCCAAGAACAGCCTCACTCCACGACAGCGCGAGGTGATTGCCCTCTCGGACGAGCTCATTGCGGAGCTCAAAGCCGCCGACGAGTATGTTTTCGGCGTGTCCATGCATAACTTCACCATCCCCTCCGTGCTCAGGCTCTGGATCGACCAGATCGCGCGCATCGGCGAGACCTTCTCATACGAGAACGGAGCGCCCGTCGGCCTACTCCGCAACAAGAAGGCTACCTTCGTGGTGGCCTCGGGCGGAGTTTACGACGCGGGCACTCCCAGGGCCGCCATGAACTTCATTGAGCCGTACTTGCGGTCACTCTTCGCCTTCCTGGGCGTGACGGAAACCAGTTTCATCAACGCCGGTGGAACCTCTCAGGTCAGGTTTGGAGTGGACCGCGCGAGCATCCTGCAGCCGGCTCTGGCTTCCATCGAGGCCCATTTCCAGGCAGCGTAAACGGACCCTTGAAAACACCGAATGGTGGGGCGGACCCCCTGGTCCGCGGCCGACGCCCCCGTCGGCCTGCTGGCTACCCGCCGGAATTTGAGTCAATGGGCGACAGCGGGTCCGGGGGGGGACCCGCGCGGACCAGGGGGTCCGCCCCACCAAGGCAATACCTGCCCCACGGTGGGCAGCACGCGTACAATTGATGTACCGATGCCTTTCCTTTCCGGTACCCAGCGGGCTCTGCTGCGGGCGGTATCCCAACTCGGATACTGCAACCCCTTCCTGCCGGAACGCGTGGAGTTCGAACGGACCGCCCTGGGCGCCGAGTTCGTGGAAGGTGAGCCGGTCTGGAGCTACCACGCGGAGCAGCCGGGGCCGCGCGAGAACCACTGGCGCATCCAAGGCCGGTTGGAGCCGGTTGCCGAACAGGTTCGGGCGCGGCTCGAAGAAGGCGTGGAGGCGGGGGACCCGGACCTGGTGCTCTACGAGGACGCCGTGCTGTCCCTGCTCTACACCCGCTATTACCGCTCCCTATACGACGCCGGGTTCGGACCTGGTGCGGCCAAGAGCGACCCGGGCCGGTGGCGCTTCTACGCGCGATTCCGGGACGACTGGCGGCACTTTTTCGAGGTCGATGGCGTAGAGCTTCCTACCGGGCACGATCCGCGCCACACGTTCGCCTGTTTCCGCCAGATCCAGCGCGCCTTCGAGCATGTGTTCCGGGACATCATCGGCAGTTCCATGCCCGCGGCGCGGCTGCGTGCAGCCATCTGGCAATCCATCTTCACCCACGACATGCGACGCTATCGCCGCACGCTGTACGCGCGCATGGGCGAATTCGCCTCGCTGATTACAGGGCCTTCGGGGACCGGCAAGGAACTGGCCGCGCGGGCCATCGCGGAATCGCGCTACGTTCCCTTCGACGAGCAGCGCCTGGCATTCGCCGACGACGACGGCGAGTCGTTCTTTCCGATCAACATCTCGGCGCTCTCGCCGACTCTGGTGGAATCGGAGCTCTTCGGGCACCGCCGCGGCGCATTCACGGGCGCGGTGGCGGATCGAAAAGGGTATCTGGAAACCTGCCCGGAATCGGGCTCGGTATTCCTGGATGAGCTGGGCGACCTGGATCCCGCGATTCAGGTGAAGCTGCTGCGGGTGATCGAGACGCGCACGTTCCATCCGGTGGGCGACACGGCCGCACGCCAATTCCGCGGCAAGCTGATCACCGCGACCAACCGCGACCTGACGGTGGCGATGCGCAAGGGACAGTTTCGCGAAGACCTGTACTACCGGCTATGCTCCGACCAGGTGACTACGCCTTCGCTCGCCGAGCAACTTGCCGATTCGCCGGGTGTCCTGCGGGAGTTGGTGCTCTACATGTCGCGGCGTGTGGCGGGCCCCGAGGCCGAAGAACTGGGCCGGGAAGTGATGCAGTGGATCGAGGAGAATCTGGGGACGGATTACCCTTGGCCGGGGAACTACCGCGAGCTGGAGCAGTGTGTGAAGAACGTCCTGATCCGGCGCAACTATCGCCCCGCAAGAGCGCAGGGGAACGATCCACTGGAGGAGTTTGCGCGCGAAGCGCGTGCCGGGCAGCTAACGGTAGAGGAGTTGGTATCGCACTATGTCACGATTGTCTACCATCAGACCGGAAGTTACGAGGAGACCGCACGCCGCTTAGGGCTGGATCGCAGGACGGTAAAGTCAAAGGTGGACGCTGGGCTGCTGAGAAAGCTGCAAGGGTGACGGTAGCACGGGCATTCTTGCCTGTGTTGGTTTTTCCGGGAACCGCCGAGGGTACGAAACACAAAACAACACAGGCAAGAATGCCTGTGCCACGGTTACGCGCCTACATAGGCGATCGCGTCGATTTCGATCTTGGCATCCTTCAGTGGCAGCGCGGCGACGATGATGGTGGTCCGGGCGGGCTTGGCCTCGCCGAAGAACTCCGCGTACACCTCGTTCATGGGTTTGAAATCGTTCGCGTCGATGAGGTAAACGCCGCACCGTACGACTGCCGCCATGGAGGAACCGCAGCCTTCCAGGATGTTCTTGATGTTGGTCAACACTTGCCGCGTTTCGACCTGAATGTCGCCAGTGACCACCTGTCCGGTTACCGCATCGATGGGGATTTGCCCGGCTACGAAGATGTAGTCGCCGGCTCGCACGGCGGGCGAATACGGGCCGCGCGGGGTGGGCGCGCCGGGGGGTGAAATGCGCTCGATCATGAATTAGTGTCCTTCCGCTTCTAAGTATCGTTCCACTTCTATGGCCGCCATGCAGCCGGCGCCGGATGCGGTAATGGCCTGGCGGTAAGTCCGGTCCTGCACGTCGCCGGCGTGGAAGATGCCCGTGACGCCGGTGCGCGCGCCGCCCTTGGAGATAATGTAGCCGTCGGGATCGGTCTCGATCTGTCCCTTAAATATCTTGGTGTTGGGGATATGGCCGATGGCGACGAAGAACCCATCCACATCCTGCTCCCAGACTTGGTCAGTCTTGAGATTCCGCAGGCGCACGCCGGTCACCAGGTTCTGCGAAACATCGAAGACGTGGTCGACGACCGTGTTGGGAAGGAACTTGATCTTGGGATTGTGGCGCGCGCGGTCCAGCATGATCTTGGAGGCGCGGAACTCCTCGCGGCGGTGGACCAGGGTGACTTCGCTGCCAAAGCGTGTCAGGAAGTTGGCCTCTTCCATGGCGGAATCCCCTCCGCCGATCACCATGATCTTCTTCTGGCGATAGAAAAAGCCGTCGCAGGTGGCGCAGGAACTCACGCCGTGGCCGATCAGCTTCTGCTCGGATTCCAATCCGAGCCAGCGCGCCGAGGCGCCGGATGCGACGATGACGGTGCGGGTCTCGATCCATTCGCCTTCGATGTTGAGGCGAAAGGGACGCCCGGAGAAGTCCGTGTCGATCACCGCGCCGTGCAGGTACTCGGCGCCGAAGTGCTGGGCCTGCAACTTCATGTTTTCCACCAGGTCGGGGCCATTGATGCCTTCGGGGAACCCGGGGAAATTTTCCACCAGAGTGGTGAGGGAAAGCTGTCCGCCGGCTTCGTGGCCGCTAATCACCAGCGGACTCAGGTTGGCGCGGGCGGTGTAGATGGCTGCTGTGTTGCCGGCGCAGCCGGAGCCTATGATCACAACGTTTCGCATCGGAAAGTTTAATTTAGCATAGAAGCTGTCAGCGATCAGCAATCAGCTAATTTGGTGGCAGTCACCGCAACCCCCAAACCCGGCCCGTGTCCGAATTTGGGGATTGCGGTGACTGCCACCGAATTAGCGCCCGGAAATCGGGGATTACGGTGACTGCCACCGAATTAGCGGAATTCGGGGATTGTGGTGACTGCCACCGATTTACCAGGAACGCAGGCTGATCGCTGATCGCTCACAGCTCTTTACTTCTCCGGCTTCATCACGGCCACGTAGCCCAGGTTCCGGTACAACTGATTGTGGTCCAGGCCGAAGCCCACCACGAAACGGTCGGGGATTTCGAAACAGCGGTACCGCACCGGGACCTGCACGATGCGCCGCGACTTGCGGTCGAGAAACGTGCAGACGTAGAGCGAGTTGGGCGCGCGGCCCGCCAGGGTTTGCAGCAGGTAGCGGAGGGTGAAACCGGTATCCACGATGTCCTCCACCAGCAACACATCCTCGCCTTCAATGCCCTCGTCCAGGTCTTTGGCGATGCGCACCACGCCGGGAGCCCCGCTCTTGTTCGAGAAGCTCGAGATACTCAGGAAATCGATCTTCACCGGGACCTCGATGTGGCGGGCCAGGGCGGTGAGGAAGAAGATCGAGCCTTTCAGCACCCCCACCAGCTTCACCGCTTTCCCCTGGTAATCGTGCGAGATCTCCGCGGCCACCTCGCGGATGCGCCGGTCGATCTGCTCTTCGGTGAAGAGGATGCGCTCCACTCCCGGGACGGTCGGCGCGCTCATGCTTCTACCGGCCTCCCGGCCAGTCCGTATTTGAAGATCAGGTTCTCAAAATCCTTCTGGTAAAAGACCTGGATATGGATGTGCGGATAGAGCTCGCGGAGGAGCCGCACCTTGCGGTTCTTGCGGGTCACGTGCGCCTGTTTCATGGTAGTGAGTTCCACGTAGAGGTCGAATTCCGGGAGGTAGAAATCGGGCGTGAACGCCTCCAGGGTCTGGCCATTCGGGTCTTTATGAATGGGAAAGCTGCGCGGCTCGTATTCCCAGGCAATGCGATAGAAATCCAGCAGATTGGCGAACATCTCCTCGCTCTGGTGGGCGAACATTTTCTTCCGCAGCGTGATCTTGTCGGGCGGCACGATGCCGAAGCGCGCCAGCTTGAGGCGCATCTGGAACTGAAGCTGCGCCTCGGCGGCAGGCGAAAGGAAGCCGCGCTCTTTCAGCCCGCCCGAGGCCACCGCGGTCTCGATCAGCCCGGCCATCTGCTCGGAGGTAAGCGATTCGGCATTCAGAACCATGTCGAAGAGATCGGCGGTGGCGCGAGTCTTCCCAAACTTGGCTTTGCGGTCGGCCCGGTCGGCGGCTTCCAGTTGCAGCAGCAACTGGCGCGCGGCGGGGCGCTCCAGGCGCGAATCCAGCATCAGGTTGCCGATGCGGACATTTTCCGGCGCCACCACGTGTACCCGCAGCATTCCCAGGAAATGGCGCGACTGGATCTCACCGCCCACGGCGCAGTAGACCATGTGGTTCTCGGTAGCCAGGCGCGCCAGAATGGAGGTCACCAGGCTCGGGTACGCCTTATCAGGAATCGGGATCTCCGCGCCGAACTCCTGGTCGGTGAGAAGGCGGATCCGGGATTGCGTCAGCAGCTCGAATCCCAGCCGTTGCGCGGTAATACGCGCCACCTCTTCATAACGGCATCCTGGATGGCCCGAAACCGCGATCAACGCCATGTCACAAGCTCATCATAACGTGGCACAGGCATTCGTGCCTGTGTTGGTTTTGCCTCATTCCGCCGCCTCGCGAGAATCAAACCAAGACAGGCACCGTACGCGAAATGTACGGGCCATTGGCATTGCACGTACAAGCGGCTCGTCTCCACTCCGCCGCCATCTCCTAATACATTGATTCCATTCGGCCGCCGATTGGCCAGCAACGTGTAATAGTGAGGGCATGTCTAACACATGGGAATCACACCTGGACCGGTGGACTGCAGCGGGTGTGATAGATGTCGGCGTCCGGGAGCGCATCCGCGCCTGGGAAGCCGAACACGCAGAGCCACAAGGTCTGCGCTGGCCCGTCCTGATCGCGCTGGCGTTCGGCGTAATCCTGCTCGGCGCCGGCGTTCTGCTATTTGTATCCGCCCACTGGGACCAAATGTCCGCCGCCCAGCGGATCTCACTGGTCGTGGCCATGGTCGCGGTCTTCCACGCAGGCGGCGCGGTCTCGGCAGGCCGGTTCGAGAGCCTCTCGATTGCCCTCCACACGGTTGGAACGGTGGCGCTCGGAGGCGCCATCGCGCTGGCCGGACAGATCTTCAACCTTTCGGAACACTGGCCCTCGGCCGTCTTGCTGTGGGCTTTGGGAGCCGCGATAGGTTGGGCGCTGCTGCGGCACTGGACGCAGGCGGCGCTCACGGCCATCCTGTTTCCCTACTGGCTTGCTGGCGAGTGGTCTACTCGAACGTCTTACATGCTCCCCGTCTCGGTGGGCCTGTGCGCGCTCAGCTTCGCCTATCTCAGCGCGCGCCGCGGTCCCGACGATAGCGCCCTGCGCAAGGCTCTGGGATGGATAGGCGGGATCGCGCTGTTGCCCGCCGCAATTGCGGTGGGAGCGGAAAGTTGGAGGTCCACTCCAGCATGGCAGCCGCAGGCGATCGCCTGGGCAATCGCCATTCTCGGCCCGCTGGGCCTTGCGGTCACGTTGTGCGGGCGCCAAGCGATCTGGACTGGGATCGCCATCGTCTGGACGCTGCTCCTCGCGGCAGCGAATATGGGGCATGGCGACCATCTCCCGATCTATCTCTGGTGTGCCATTGGATCCGTCGGGCTGGCTCTTTGGGGCACACGCGACTCGCGCCCGGAACGCATCAATCTGGGCATCCTGGGCTTCGCGGTGACGGTGCTGCTGTTCTA
The DNA here is from genome assembly GCA_003167275.1 of Bryobacterales bacterium. GTDB lineage: Bacteria > Acidobacteriota > Terriglobia > Bryobacterales > Bryobacteraceae > JAIQFL01. The sequence continues at coordinate 8,655 of PMTT01000311.1, forward strand.
TTTCTCGGACGTGATGGATAAGCTGGACCGCGCGACCGGCCTGATTGTGGTCGGCCTGCTATTCCTCGGCGGCGGATGGCTTCTGGAGCGTACGCGCCGACGCTTGATTGCCCACATTCAACAGGAGGCTATATGAAACCGGTTTATCGTGGAGTTGCCGTTGCGGTCTTGCAATGCCTGATCGTCTTGAGTCTCGCGGGAAAGTACGCGATTGATCGCGATCGTTTGCCCCGCGCCTGGGCTAGGGCCTTGCCAGTCGACCCAAATCTGCCGATTCGAGGACGGTATGTGAGTCTTCGGCTGGAGGTGGAGCGCGTTGACGGAGAGATCCCGCCGCCCGGGTCGGCGGGTCCAAACAGGTGGCCGCAGACTGCCGCGGGTCCGGTTCAGCTTTCGGCTCAGGATGGGATGCTGGTGGCGACACCGTCCGCGGGCTCGGAGACGCTGCTCTCAGGGGCTGGCAATCGATGGTCTTTGTGGGAGCCCGTGGCATTTTTCATTCCCGAACATGTTCCCGACCCTTCGCGGCGCGCGGCGGGGGAACAGTTGTGGGTGGAAGTGAGTGTCCCGCGCAAGGGCCCGCCGCGGCCCCTGAGACTGGGAGTGAAGAAGGATGGCGTGCTGACGCCGCTGGACTTGTAACACGGGCATTCTTGCCNNTTGCCAGGCATTCTTGCCTGTGTGGGGGTTGGCGAGAACGTCAGGAGTCGAAAGGCAAAAAGCCACACAGGCAAGAATGCCCGTGCCACGGAGGGTGCAGCATTTCGACCAGCATCTCGTACGTCTCCACCACGCGCGGGCCGGGACGGTTGAAGTATTGGTTGCCGTCCGCCAGGTAGACGCGGTGGGTGCGCACGGCACGCAGATCGCGCCAGCCGGGGCGGTCGGTGAGCCAGTACATTTCCTGCCCAGTGCGCGCGAGATCGAATCCACAAGGGGCGATGATCAGGACATCGGGGTCGGCGGCCACCAACTGCTCCCAGGTCATCCAGGGGGAATGCTTGCCGGCCTCGCCAAACAGGTTGATGCCGCCCGCGAGTTCGATGAGTTCGGGCGTCCAATTCCCCGCCGCCATCAGCGGTTCGATCCACTCGATGCAGGCGACCCGCGGGGCAGGTCCTGCGGCGATCCGGCGGGACAACCGCGCCTGCAACCCACGCACCACTTCCTCGCCGTGCTCCTCAATCCCCAGCGCCCTCGCCACTCTCCGGAAATCCTCCCAGATGTCGCTCAGGGAATTGGGCTGCAACGAGACCACCTGGGGGTTTCCCTTCATGCCCCGCGCGATGGCCGCTTCCACGTCGCGCAGACTCACGGCGCAGACCTCACACTGAATCTGCGTCAGGATGTGACTGGGCTCCAGGCGCCCGATGGTGTCCTCCAACACGTCGTAGATCGAGATGGAAGTGCGTGCCGCCTCTTTCACCAACTGGTCGATCTCCCGGCTGGTGCCATCCACCGGAATCCGTGGGCGCGTGCAGACGGGCAGAAGCTTCACCCGCTCGGGATAATCGCATTCGTGCGAACGGCCCACCAGGTTGTCGATCTGCCCAAGCGCGTCGACGATCTCGGTGGCGCTGGCAATCAGAGAGACGATGCGCGGTGCGCTCACGACGCACCCGCTCCGTGGGGCAGACCCCCTGGTCTGCGGCCGACGCCCTCGTCGGCCTCCGGCCGAAGGCCGGTGGAGCCCACCCCCAGCAAATCGCGGTAGACGAAGCCGCCCACATCGCGCACTTCCCCTAATTCGATTTCGATGGGCACGCGAAACATCGGGCCGGCGTAGACGAACGTGTGGAACTCGCCGTTTTCGCCGCAGGGGTCGGCGCCGGGAGGCAGATCGGCCAACAGCCCAAGGTCGAAATCGCGGCCGGCAAAGCTGGCGTCGAGCGCCTTGGTATCCACGCAGGCAAGGCGTGCCCGGACGCCGCCCGCGATCATGTCTCGCGCCAGCGCGGCCGTAGGGATTTGCCAGAGTGGAAACAGCGGCGTCAAGCCGGAGCCGGCCAACTGCCGCTCCCGGTACCGGCGAATATCGGCGAGGAAAAGGTCGCCGAAGGCGATGGTATCGAAGCCTTCCGCAACCGCCCGGTGGCAAGCGTCAGACATTCGGGATTCGTAGTCGTCGTTCGTGCAGGGCCAGGGGAGCGGAATCTTCCACAGCGGGAGACCGGCGGATTCGGCCTGAGCCTCCAGTAGCGAGGAACGAACGCCGTGCATGGCCACGCGGTCCGCCGCCTGGTTGATGGTGGTGAGGAGCGCGCTCACGGGGACGCCTTGCTGCCGGAGCACGTGCAAGGTCCAGGCGCTGTCTTTGCCGGAACTCCAGGCGAGCAGGGTCTTCACATTACGCCGGCTGTACAGCAACGCGTTCGGACCGCGCCACGGTACGGCTGAGCCAGGCATGCAGGCCGAACAGGACGCCCGCATAGACGACGTCGGATGCTAGCGTGCGCCCGAAGAACGGGAGCCCCGCGGCGTAGGACATCATCACGCCCGCCAGTGAGTGGGGGTACGTCGAGCTCGGGTACAGCCACGCGAAATTGGTGATCAGGAAGAACTGCATGCTGCCGGCCACCGCGGCCGACCCAATCCACAACGGGCTCTCGGTCTTGCGGAGATGGGTGCCGATCCAAACGTTGACCATAAAGCTCGCATAGACCAGCGGCGTCATGACGGAATAACCGCCCAGGAACGGGTCTGTCACGGCCATCAAAGCCAGCGGCAGGAGGTATGCCTGCCAGCCGCGCATGCGCGCGCCGCAGAACAGGCTCAGGGCTCCGACTGGAGCGAAGTTCAGGTTCTGGACCACCCGGACCAGACCTGCCAGGATGATGAGCCCGATGGCCAGCGGCCGGATACTGCCGTCGGCGGTATTCTTCTGCATACGATCTCTCCTTATTCTCAATTCATTATTATCTATCAGATTGCCCGCTGGCGGACCGGTTGGGTTCCCACAAAGTTTCCGGCGTGCCGGTGACATGGCTCGCCCACCGGCTCCAGACGAAGAGCGCGTCGCTTAGCCGGTTGAGATAGCGCACCGTTTCGGGCGGGATAATCTCGGCACGGCGCAGCGTGACACAGGCGCGTTCGGCCCGGCGGCAGACCGTGCGGCAGATGTGCAACTCCGCGTTGAGCCGGCTGCCGCCCGGCAACACGAAGGAGCGCAGCGGGGGCAGCACCTCGTTCATCAGGTCCATCTCCTTTTCGAGTTGGGCCAC
>PMTT01000417.1 GCA_003167275.1 Bryobacterales bacterium
GTGTGATCGCGGCGCGCCTTCTTCTTCTCGGAAGTGCTTTCCTTCAAATCCATGGCGGAGAGGTCCCAGCCATGTTCGGCGGCAAAGGCCATGGCGATGGGGCGAGCCGCGTCGGTGGGGATGTCGGCGCCGGGACGGTCCTCGGGCAGCGTGTGATGGAAGCCCAGCACCTTGCCCGTTTCAGGATGCACCGAAACCGAGACCTCCTCCCGATCCAGCGACTTGAAGTAGCGGGTGGCCCAGCGCTGAAGAGGGCGGTACTGATCGAAGAGCTTGGAGACGAAATCCACGGGCTGACGTTCCAGGAAGTATTTACCGGCCATGGCGTCAGGCCCACTCCACGGAGTGGCCGGGAAGGTCACGTGGCGGAAGTCGTCGGGATTGAAGCCCTGCGCGCGCAGAAACGTGTCGGCCGCGGCGCGCGCAGGCTCTTCGGTGATTCTGTAAGTGGGCGACTCGCCGAAGCGGTGCACGGGAATCAAGAGGGCGAGCAGACCAATACCGAGAAGCCCGATCGCCGCCACTCGCACGCCCGAGCTCAAGGGCCGGTACGCCAGGCTGGGCGCTTCCGTCGCAGGCGCGAGGTCCGGCGGAGCTTCGGCCGCGCCGGTTTCATCGCCATTCAGCAGCCCCACTTCCGGCTCGAAACCGCCGTGGCGCAGGTAGGCAATCAGGGCGATCAAAACGGGCAGCACGATGATGCCCGCGCTGGCCGCGCCCGACAGTTTGAAGTACAGGCTTTGCGACCGCAGCAGGAGCATGGCGCTGTACATGGCGTCCACGGAATAGTGCCACACCAGCGTGGGCAGAATGCCCCATCGCAGCATGATCAGGCCCAGGGCCACGCCGCCGATCCCCACTTCCACGCCGCGGATGTAGAACGGCTGCTGCGGATACGCGGAGTGTCCGAACCCCCAGATGAAGCCTGCCAGGACCACCGCGATGGCCGTCGACCGCGCCAGCTTTCGAAGGAATGGAATGCCGAACATGCGGAACAGAAACTCTTCCGACACGGCCGGCAGAAACCCGCCAAACAGCACAAACAGCCACGGGAACCGGGTGTTGAGCAGGTCGCTGTAGGGCACGTCCGCGGGCGACCAGGCGCCGAACTTGTAGGCCACGATATAGAAGGCCGTCTGGTACGCGATGAAGATTCCGGTGAGGGTGATGCCGAGAATCGCGCCCAGGAAGAAGCGCTTGGTGCGCAGGGCGCGCAGGCGGAAGAGGTTGCCCAGGGAGACCTTGTCGCGGAACATTTCACGGTAAAGCGGCTCGGCGCCGGCGGTCAGCACAAACAGCAGTCCTCCCGCTCCCAGCGCCGTGAACAGGCCCATCAGCAACTGCCGCGTGACGAACGAGCTATAAGAATCGGTCGTAGGATATTGAAACTCCTGCAGGGAAAACTGGTTCAAAGTGGAACAGAACGAGAGCACCATGCCGATCACGCCGACCACGGCGGCGCGCCGCCAGCGGATGTCGTGGCGCCGCACGCGCATCACGATCACGACTACCAGGCCCACCACCATGGCCACCAAGACCGCCGAATCCACCACCGAGGCCATTTCGTTTTTGGAGCGGAGCCGCTGGTAGTCGCGGGTCCATTGTTCGGGCACTTTGAGATACTCGCGATAGCCGCCGACCTCGTTGCCGAGGACCGTTATTTCCACGCGATTGGTGGCGTCGTGCAGGTTGAAATCGCGTTCCTTCCAGGTGAAGACGCGGTCCATGCGATGCGGGCGCGCCACGTCCGAGCCTTCCACGAACTCGAGCGAGGCCGGGTCGCGCTGAAGGCGCGTGCGCAGGAAATCCTCGGCCAGCGAACGAGCTTGCGGGCCGTCTGCCGCGGGACGCGCGGCGTCCTCGGGGATCTCATGTTCGAAGCCTGCCAACTCACCGCGCGGCGTGATGTCTACGTTGAATTCCTCTTTCTGTAACGGCCGGAACCAGCGGTAGGACCAACGCCAGAGCCGGACCTTCGTGCCCATGAGCTGGTTGGCCTGTTCCAGGCCGACTTCGCGCTCCAGGAACGTCTTGCCTTCGTCATCGAAGCTGAAGCTGGAGGCCTGGCGGTACCCCTCGGTACGGTAACCTTGGCCGGACAGGAATTGGCCGGCGAGAGCCTGCCCATCGTCGCGGTTGACGCGGAAATCGATGGAAGCTTCGGGAAAAGCGCGGTAAAAATTGCCTATGGAAAACCAGGTGGTGGCGGCGAGCAGTGCCAGGCACACGGCAATGAAACGAAAGTCGGAGCTTTTGAGCTGTTCTTTCATGCGCAAATCCGTTTCGGTCTGTCCGGGCCGGCGGGAGCCACCTCTTTAGCCGCCCAATGGAGACCAATCCCACCAAGAAGGTGCTTGTGGACGGCCAGCAGACGATAGCCGGCGCGGCCCAGCAGCGAGGAAAAACCGTCGATCGAGACAAAGGTTCTGAGCGAATCGGGAATGTACGTGTAGACCCTCGGCCGCCCGTGGAGCACGAAGCCCCAGAACGTGCCCTGGGCATAGAGGTACGCGAGATACAGGATCCGCATCAGCCGATTCGCGGGCAGGAAGAAATCCAGGCTCACCAGCAGGCCGCCGGGACGGGTCACCCGTTCGATCTCCTGGAGGGCGCGCTTCAAATTCGGAAAGTTGCGCAGGCCATAGCCGATGAAGACACAGTCGAAAGCGGAGTCCCGGAAGGGCAGTACGCCGGCATCGGCGCAGACTGCGTAGGGCAAGCCACGCGCCCGGGCAAACCGGAGCATCCGCTCCGTGATATCCACGGTAAAGGCTTGAGAATTGGGATGATGGCGCTTGACGAGCAGTGAGAAGTCGCCCGTACCGGACGCGAGATCCAGCACGATCGGCCGGTCTGGCAAGTCCGCCCGCTCCACGCCCGCGCGCTTCCAGCGGCCATCCATGCCGTAGGAAAAAGCACGTGTGATGAAATTGTAACGGGGGGCAACCGTGTGGAACATGGCCCGCATCAGGCGGGAGTTTTGTTTCTCAACGGGAAGTTTCACTAGCAGCCGAATTGTAGCACTGAGGCGGCCGCGACAAAAACCAAGAGACAAAAACGGCTTACCGCAGAGACGCGGAGACGCGGAGATCGGCGCGGAGAAGAAAGAGAATAGAAGAGCTTCTCACAGGGTCGTTCTCCGCGCCGATCTCAGCGTCTCCGCGTCTCTGCGGTGAGCGGCATTCTGAACTACCGCCTGGTCGCCTTGCCGTTGACGGCGCGGGGGATCTCGGCGACCGCTCCGGCGGCGAACGAGCCCAGTGGGGGCGCGATCGACGTGTCGACCATCTGAACCATCGCGTAGGCGGGCATGTCCTCGGCCTCCTTGAAGAAGGTCAGCCGCCCCTGCGCGGGCTCATAGTCCACGCGGATCAGGTCCCCGCCCCGCACCTGTTCGGTGGCGATCAGGTTCGACAACGGATGCACCAGATTCCGATCGATCGAACGCTTCAGGTGACGTGCACCATATTTCATGTCGGTGCCTTCGCGCAGAAGATAGTCCTTAGCCGCATCGGTGACCGAGAAGACGAATGGCGCACCGTTGGCCGAGGTGAAGATCCGCTGCTGGACGATATTCAATTCCAGGGTCAGGATCTTGCGCAGTTCCGGAGCGCCCAGAGCCTTGAACACCACGGTCTTGTCGATGCGGTTCATGAACTCCGGCGAGAACTTGCGCCGCGCCGCCTCCAAACCCGCTCGCGCGACCTTGTCTCCCAGTTTTTGGTCGACGATGCCGGACGAATACTGGCGCTCCGCTTCCCCGGCGCCGAACCCCAGATTGGGCCGCAGAATCGAACTCATTTCCCCGGCGCCCAGGTTGCTGGTCATGAAGATGAGGGCACGCGAGAAATCCACCCGGCGGTTGTCGCCCAGCGTGAGGGTGGCCTTGTCGAGTATGCCCAGCAAGAGGTTCCACAGGGCATCGCTGGCTTTCTCGATCTCGTCGAACAGCACGAAGCTCAGCTTGATCCGCTCGGTATGGTACTGGTTCAGGACTTCCTGGCTCAGCAGCGGATGGGTCTCGCGATGGCCCAGGTAACCGGGAGGCGAGCCAATCAGTTTGGCGATCTCATGGCTGTGCTGGAACTCCGCGCAATCGATCTTGATCACCGCGCGGGCGTCTCCCATCAGGCTTTCGGCCGCGGCTTCCACCAGCCGCGTTTTTCCCGAGCCGGTGGGCCCCATGAAAAGGAAATTTCCGATGGGCCGTCCGGGGCTGGACATCCCCGCCAGGTGGGTTTGGTAAATGTTGATAATTTGATCGATCGCCTCGTCTTGGCCGATAATCCGCTTTCGCAGGTCCGACTCCAGTCTTTCCGCTTCAAAACCGGTTTGCGTAGGATCCAACTGTTTGTTCAGGCGCCCCATGCTTCCACTCCCTCTTACGATCTCGAATCCCATCAAGGTCATCGCACATTGGATCAGAGCAATTTGGGTGCCACACAGTGAAGTGCTCTCAAATCTTTGTAATCACTTGATTTCAGGTGCGCGGTGTTACTTTTTGGGACGTGAGGGGCGCATTTCCACGCGGCTGATCATGGTCCGCTCAGCAATACGTAACACTAGGCCGACGGTTTCAGCAATATCTTCGGGGGCGATCATCCAACTGGTATCCGAGGCCCGCTTGTCGAAGTCTCGGGAGAATTCCGTATCCACGCTGCCGGGCATGATGGAACAGACTCGCACATGGTCATGGCGATGATCGAGCATCATGGCTTCGGTGAAGGCGTTGAGCCCGGCCTTGGAGGCATTGTAGCCAGCCCCGCCGCTGAACGCGTTTTTTCCCGCGAGACTGGAAATATTGACGATAAAGCCGCCCCCGCGCCTGGCAAACCGCGGGAGAGCTTCATGCGAGCAGTAGAAAGGACCGTTGAGGTTCAGATCGATATTCTCGTGCCATTCCTCAGGCGACATGTCCGCCACCTTTCGAAATGCGCCCTGGCCGGCGTTGTTGACCAGTATGTCGAGTCCACCAAAAGCTGCATCGACAGCCTGGAAAAAGTTGCGTACCTGATCGACGTTACTGATGTCCGCGGGATGTCCGAAGACCGTTCCGAGCGGCTGCATTTCGCCGACGGCACGGTCGACCGATTCCTGCGTGCGGCCGCAAATCGCGACCGAGACCCCCTCGCGCAACAGGTACTCGGCGATGGCCCGCCCGATCCCGCGCGTGCCGCCCGTGACGATTGCGATTTTACCGGATAGTGTTTCCATGACTGAAGCGGGCTCCCTGCCCAATTCAATATTACCTGGATATGGCGAGGCGGGCCGGAAGGGTTGGCGCGTTCGGCAGGTTGGGGATCGGGAGGACAGGGCCGGGCCGGTCGAGTGGAATCTGGGCGTAAGTCACTTGGACGTGGTTTAGGTGGTTCAAGCGGCCCGTGGGGGCGTGCTCGGCTGGCCTTGGAGCGGCTTTTCGACGTTTTTCGGACCTTCCGCCGGTCGGGCGGCGGTGGGTTCGACGCGAATTGGCGTATGTGCGGGTGAGGTGGCGGTCACCGGCGTCGTTTTAGGGGGCTCGGCGGGAGGGGCCGGGGGTTCGGCGGGCGGCTCGGCAGCGACCTCTTCAACTTCCTGCGAAACAAAGCCAGTTTCCTGAAATTTGCGTTCTTTCTGTAGCTTGCGTAGGTCGTTGAGGGCCTTGGAGAAGCCCCGGACGGCGGTGGTATGGTAGCGCAGCATGAGGCCGATCTCGCGAGCGCCGCAGTCGTCCGGAATCGAATTCCTCAGCCATGAGGAGGCGGGCGTGCCGTTGAAAGAAGAAATGCTCGGCCATCTGGTAGACCAGGATTTTCTTCATTGATGATGTTGGGTGATTCAGCGTACTGGCCGCCTTGGCCTCCTGCACCAGGCGTGCCTCGGGCCCCGGGTTCGCCACCCCGCTTGGGCGGCAGGACTCTGTGGCAACGAAGCGCTCCTGGTGCGTGTCGCGTGCTGGTAGACCACGCCCATGCCGCCTTTGCCGAGCCTCTCCAGGGTCTGGTAATGAGACAGGGCTTGGCCGGTCAACGGAAGCCCTCCACCAGCATCAGGTCCCGAGTGTTCCGATCGACTTGCGGCCACACCACATAGGCATCGTCCGGCGAAGCGGACATGCCGACGCTGAGAGGCAGGTCCGCTGTGGCCAGCGTGCTGACCTTGCCGGTGGCCGTGTCCCGAAACTGGATCGTCCTTTCCGGAGGCACGTTGAAGTAGATACCCTTTGCGGTCACGGCAAAGGAATGGTGACCGACCAGCGGAAGGATCTGCACCCCCTCGCCGCCCTCGACCGGCATTCTGCACAGGGATCCGCCATCCACGCCGGGCGCGCGGTTATAGTAGTAAATGTACTTGCCATCCGGCGACTCGAACGCGGTTCCACCGCCGGAGCGCGTGACCTGGACCGCCGCGCCCCCGTCTTTCGGCGCCTTCCAGACCTCGTACCGGCCGCTACGATCGGAAGCGAAGTAAACCCAACGGCCGTCGCGTGACCAGCNNTCGGGCGACCAGCGCGGCGACCCCACCATCGGCCCATCAAATGATGTAATCTGCACGCAGTTCGTCCCATTCGCGTTGCAGGTCAATGGCCTAGCTACTTTCCGGCGCAAAATTCGGCAGCTAACTGCCGTGTTTTCAAAAGGTGGCCGGGCATCTGCTGGCGTAGGGCGGTGGGTTCGACGCGAATTTGCGTTTGGACGGGTTGGGTGGGTGCGACAGGCTTCATTTTTGGGGGCTCGGCGGTCGGAATTGGGGGCTGGGTGGGCGGCTCGGCAGGGGCCTCTTCGACTTCCTGCGAAACA
>PMTT01000255.1 GCA_003167275.1 Bryobacterales bacterium
TCGGGACGAAGAGAGGTCTACGTGCAGTCCTATCCCGGAGCGGCCAATCGGATCCCGGTCTCCCGGGAAGGCGGATCGCTGCCCCAGTGGTCGCGGGACGGCAAGGAACTGTTTTACTTCACGGGCGAGGCGGTGGTCGCCGTCGATTTCCATCCGGACGGTTCCTTCGGAGCGCCGCGCAGACTTTTTGATCGGACCGCCTTCCTCCTGGACCCCCGCTACCTGAACTACCAGCCCTCGACGGACGGCAAGCGGTTCCTCATGATCCGGCGCGATGAAGGCTCGGCGCCGCACCAGCTCAACGTGATTCTGAACTGGTCCGGTGAAGCGGAGCGGTCCACGGCGGCGGGGAATCAATAGGCCACTTTCTCTTCCAGCGACTTTCGATTGGATCCGCCAAGCACACCGCATAGGCCACCTTCGGCGGGCGACAAACTCGGGCCGTATGAGATCGTCGCATGACTCGGCGTGCGCAGGATGGGCGAAGCGCACCGAGCGCGCGTGCCTGCAAGATCGGGGCAGATAAACCGGCTTTCCTTCCATTGGGCCGGCGGGGCCGCTGTCCATGGCGCAAACCGAGAGGAGGCCAGAGGAGGCCACCTCGGGTTCATTCTTCAGCTTTGCTCAGGTACACTGGGATGACTCTCGAACATGCCTCTCTCTGCCGGCGACAAACTCGGCCCCTACGAAATCCTCTCCGCGATCGGGGCTGGGGGCATGGGAGAAGTGTACAAGGCCCGCGACACTCGCCTCGACCGCACCGTCGCCGTCAAAGTCCTGCCCGAACATATCGCCAAGCGAGAGGACCTGCGCGCCCGTTTCGAACGCGAAGCCCGGGCTGTGGCGTCGTTGAACCATCCAAATATTTGCGTCCTTCACGACATCGGCAATCAGGATGGCGCCGGTTACATGGTGATGGAGTACATGGAGGGCGCGACGCTGGCCGCCCGGATCGAGAAGGGAGCTCTCCCGCTCGATCAAGCGCTCAAGCTGGCCATCCAGATCGCCGACGCACTCGACCGCGCGCATCGCGCCGGCGTTACCCACCGCGACGTGAAGCCGCAGAACATCATGCTGACGCGGGATGGCGTGAAGGTGCTGGATTTTGGGTTGGCGAAATCTTCAGCCAAGCCGGCGCCGACGGAAGACACCCTGACTAAGGTCTTGACGACCGAAGGCACGGTACTCGGCACGCCGCAGTACATGGCGCCGGAGCAGTTCGAAGGGAAAGAGGCGGATGCGCGCAGCGACATCTGGGCCTTCGGGGCGGTGCTGTACGAGATGGTGTCGGGGCAGAAAGCGTTCCAGGGCAAAAACTATTCGAGCTTGGTGGGCGCAATCCTTGCGTCGGAGCCGGCGCCGATGCCGGTGAAGCCGTTCACTCCGTCGTGGCTGGAGCGGCTGGTGCGGCGATGTTTGGCGAAGGACCCCGAGGATCGCTGGCAATCGATGCGAGACCTAGTGTTGGAGCTACGGACGCCGCCGGAGGAATCTACTGTCCTGGGACCGTCGAAAACGCCATGGTGGCCCTGGATCGCGGCTGGAGCGCTGGCGGTGGTCGCCTCGGTCGCTCTCTGGGCACTGTGGCGCGCGCAGAGAGCGCCGGACCGTCCTCTGCTGCGTTTCGACGCCGACCTGGGCCCGGATGCGCGCCACGGCGCCGCCTATGGAGCCGCCATCGCGCTGTTCTCTCCGGACGGGCAGCGGGTGGTTTATTCATCCAGCGTTGACGGGCGGCCCATGCTCGCCATGCGGCTGCTTTCGGAGTCCAAGGGCGTGGTGATTCCGGGAACCGAGAACGGAGCCGATCCCTTCTTTTCGCCGGATGGCCAGTGGATCGCTTTCTTCGCCGACGGCAAGCTGAAGAAGACACCGCTGAGGGGGGGCGCAACGGCGATCCTCGCCAACGCTAACAATCCCCGGGGAGGAGTGTGGGGCCAGGACGGCGTGATCGTAGCCGCGCTCAATAACAACTCCGGGCTGGTAAGACTCGATGCGGTGGGTGGAGCGCCGAAGCTGCTTACCCATCTGGAGCCAGGCGCAGCCACGCATCGCTGGCCGCAACTGCTGCCGGATGGAAAGACGATCCTGTTCACCTCCAGCGGTCAGTTGAGCAACTATGAAGAGGCCAGCGTCCAGGCCGTCGACATCAACACGGGCCGCGTGAGTGTGCTCCACACCGGTGGGTATTTCGGGCGCTGGGCCTCCAGCGGCCATCTTCTTTACATGCACGACAAGTCGCTGTTCGCCATAGCCATGGATCTGCGCACCTTAAGCACCCGCGGTGTGCCGGTACCAGTTCTTTCGGATGTGGGCGCGATATCCGCGGCGGGCGCGGGCCAGTTCGACCTGTCTGCAACGGGAACCCTGGTCTATCGCAGCGGCGTGGCCGGACCGACCTTGTGGTCGCTGGCTTTGCTGGACCGTAGAGGAAAGCCGATGAAGCATCTGTTCAATCCGGGTGCATACCTGACGCCGCGCTATTCACCCGACGGGCGGAGCATCGCGCTGGCATCTGAAGTTCGCAAGGGGATGGAGTTGTACCGCTATGACATCGCAACCGACCGGATGTCGCCCCTGACGTTTGCGGGAGGCGTGAGCTACTTTCCGGTGTGGAGCGCGGACGGAAGGCATCTTGTGTTTTCGGTTTTCGCCGGAGACATGATGTCCCTGTACTGGATTCGCAGCGACGGCTCGGGCCAGCCGGAGAAGTTGCTGGAGCGAAACCGGAGCACCCACCCGGGTTCAATTTCCCCGGATGGCCGTTTGCTCGCCATTGATGTCCTGGATCCGGCAACCCACCGCGACATCTGGACCGTTCCAATGGATCTGGCGGATACAGATCATCCGAAGCTGGGCGAACCCGTGCCGTTTGCCCGCACGCCTGCCAATGAGTACCAGCCCGCGTTCTCGGCGGATGGAAGATGGCTGGCCTATGTTTCGGACGAATCGGGCGTGGCGGAGGTCTATGTGCGGCCTTATCCGGAGAAGACGGGCTCGGGCCGTTGGCAGGTTTCTTCCGAAGGGGGCATGCAGCCAATCTGGGCAAGGGATGGCAAGTCCCTCTACTTCGAGACGCTGACGCACCTGGTGATGACGGCGCCCTGCGTGACGAATGGGGATTCTTTCACTCTAGGAAAACCAAAACAACTGACGCAGATGGCGCTTGCCGACCCGAACGGAGGAGACCCGAACTACGACGTCATCCCCGACGGTTCCGGGATCCTGGTTACGGTGGAGAATCCGGACGAAGCGAGGGGCAATGTGCACGTTACTTTCCTGCTGAACTTCACGGACGAACTGCGACGCAAGGTGCCAGTGGGACAATAGCCGTCGCAGAACCAAAGGCAGTTGGAATCCCCCATAAACGATTCCTTGGGAACGTGTTGGTTGGGATTACTCCCGGAAGGTCGGGTATACGGAAGTTGTCTCGAAGTAGGTAGTTCTCGCTGGTCAGACAGGGCTGCCAACGCGATCGGGAGTGATAAACCGGCATATCGGAAAGTGGGCCGGCCGGTACGCCATCACCTGCTCAATTGAAGGAAGCCACTTTTTGTCCAGTGGGTGGCGCATGGGAACACTACGGCCAGCGGCAGGGCCGATTCTGGGCGTCGGTGGACTTCCCGATGGCACCATCCGTCCATGTTGGCGGCGGTCAGTTGCTGCCCGCATGATACATCCGGTCCAATGGACGGGCCAAAGACGGTGATGATCGTACCCGGAGCGACAGGTCCGTAGAGCGTGGCGGCGTTGGTCACACAAGTGATATGCGGTGGCTGCGGGCAGTCAAGTTGATGATTTGATATAGGCTCGCGGAATTGGAAATCCGGACCACGCCCGAGGCATCCAGGATGAGAACCACCATCCTACATAGTTCCATAAAGAAGTTGACTTCCTTCCGCACCGAGGTGCTTGGAGGTGCGTGCCAGGACTGGGGCGGCGCCACGATCCGGATATAATCGCCCTATGTGGCTGCCGCTCGCAATCCTTGCTTCCCTGGCCTTGCCGCTGTGCGCCCAGACCAAGATCAAGTACACCGTCGAAGGCCGGGTTGGTTTTGGGTACAACGCGCTCGTGGCCACGGAAAACGGCAAGCCTTATCCGCTGATTGGCCAGAGCGAAGAGAAATGCCTGCTCATGGTCGACCAGAGAGACTTTGACGGCAACGGCCTAACCGACGCCCTGGTGCGGCACGGAATCGGCTGCGGCGGAAACTGCTGTTCCGATACTTTCTTTTTTGTCTCGGCATTCGGCAAAGGCCGGTTCGAGATCAGCGACGAGTTTGCCGATTCCTGGGATGAGCCCACCATCGAAAAGTGGAACGGCAAATGGGGCGTCGTGGTCGTCTCCACCAACGAGGGCATGAACACGGACCGGCCGCAGGAAATCACGCGGCGCTTCATTCTGGAGCGCGGCAAAGCCGTCAAAGTCGAGGAGCAGAAACGCCCGGAGGTCCCCAGCCTTCTGGACCTGCGCTCGGAGCAATTTGCCGGATCTGAGGACCCTCATAGCATCGAGTACGATCTGGACGGGGACGGTAAGACCGACAAGATCAGCGGCAGGCTTGGCGAGCGCTGGGGCCGAATCTACTGGCAGGTCGATTTCGCCGATGGAAAGACGTTTTCGACCGACCATGGGTGCAAACGGATTGGCGTACTGGCCGCCAAGACCAACGGCGTGCACGACCTCGTCTGCGATCTGGACAACGTTCTGCGCTGGGATGGAAGCAAATACCAATGAACCATCGCCGCGCTCACATCTGGAGGCGCATCTGCGCGATGCGCTCTTGAATTAGCCAGCCACGCCAGCTATCTTCGTTCACTCCGGGGTATTTCTGATGCGCAAACGACAACCATGACACCAGATAGGCCAGCCAGAGACGCTCGGTCTTGCGCAATTCGTTCTCGTAATTCCGAGGCCAACCGCGTGGGGACTTCCGGTCCCGCTCCCGCCGCTGTTTGATCGCCACGGCGTAGACGCGGTTCAGCTCCACGTCTGCGTTGACCGCATCCGTATGGGTGATGCGAGGCATTGCACCTTCCTCAAATCGCGCCAGCGCCGATGCCAAGCCATCCACAAGCTCCGCGTAGACCTCCACGGCGTATCGGTTATAGTTCGCGCTCAGCATGTCGCACTCGACGTACGTTCGCGACGCGAAGAACTCCTCAACTGTTATTTCTACCTTCGCGAACTCCGACTTGTCCGAGGCGCTCCACTTCGACACAATGGCGTTCAGTTTATCGCGGGATGCGGATTCCTTCATCCGCGCGGCCAACAACCTGCAATCCGTGGTAGCAAGGATGCCCGGCTCGCTGCACAGGTCGAAGTCCGAGCCCTGCCAGTTCTGTGCCTGGAGTTCCTCGAGCCGCGGGACGATGGCCATCTCTCCTCCGGCGCCGGACTCGCACGCGAACCGCAAGGTCAGATCAAAGTTGCGCGACACGCCTCGTCCGTTGGCGTAAATCATAATCAGGATCGCGCTGCCCAGGGATCTGGGCAGGTCGCGCCCGAGGAAGATGAGTTGGTCGGGCTTCGTTCCACCATCCATTTCCAGGTACGCGCACTGACGGGCCCGCACCGGATCGGGCGGCACATGCACGCCGTAGTAAAGGTCGGACGAAGTGCAGGTGGCCAGTTCGGTGGCCTGCGCCGCGGTTGGCCGGTCCGCGTGGGGAATGGGGATGTTCTTGTACTTCTCGCATACCCGGTACAGATCCTGACCGTGCAACCGCACGACAGCCGCGACGAAAAAGGCCAGCACTTGATGAGTGCGCATGTGACTGTCCCGAAGCCTCACGATGATTATACGGGGTCAGGATCCCCTACAGAGCAAATGGGATCTGGTCGAGGTTCTGGGCGAAGAAGGCGGCGGCCAAATAAACCGCCGACAACCGAATCAGACGCTGCCACGCGAATGACATTCTTCTGGCCGAACGAAGCCCCAGGAGACGGTTGTTTTCCTGCTTGCTATATCGAGGCTTTGGGATCGGCGGCAGTCGCAGGAATGCCCATCGTCTGTTCAAGAAACGGGTATCGGTGTACTCTCCCTCCCTGAATAACGGCTTGGTCCTCGTCGGTACCTCACGGACCAACGCCGTAGCGATCACACAGGCAGCCACTGTCCGCGCATCGGCCAAGATAACATGCAGATCGCCGGTTGCCGGCTGGGCCCCTGCTGGGATCTGGATCGGCACCGAAGCCTGCCCCACTGGGAGATCCCGCCCTTGCCCGCAGGAGTAGTGGAAGAACCCGTATCCCTTTTTGCTGCAGCCCGACCAGCATCATGTCCCTAGCGTCACTTTTGGTACCAAGCCCTGCCCCTATCCCTCCCCCTCCAAGTCCACCGACATGCCAACCAGAACCCAAAAGTACAGACCACAATTCAATTCGGGGTGTCGTCAACTCGGCGGCGTTGGGGCTTACCGGACCGGAGCCGATTCATGGGTACTAATCCGGTCTGCGCGGCTCGACCGCCCAGTTTTCGGTAGTGGGACTCCACAGGCGCGTTAAGTGCATCGGTCCGCGCTCAATACGTAACAGGACGCCCTAATCGTGGCAGGCATTATTCTCGCAGGCTGCCTAGGCTTCCGCGTTCGACTGTCGCTCAAGCGGACTGTAGAACAGAGGTCGGCCAAAACCACGAAGCAGGCCACATAGCTCGGGCATAAATTGGGAATCCGTGCGCCTACGCCCACCATGAAGGAGAGACCGGGAATGTCGAAGAGTGAGACCGGTAGTCTCCCCACATACGGGTTACCGCCTGCAGTTCTCAGAGCTGTACCGCGTTTATAGTCATTGCGGCGGCAGGGCAGGGAAGAGGCCGTATCGTCCGATGGTCCGGTTCTTGGTAAATCCGGTAAAGGCGATCTGTTTAGTGATCTGAGCTGGCGGTTCTTCGTTTTCGAGAACGATCACCTGGGCGTCACCGAGCGCGGTGGCGAGGTTCCTGTAGAACGCGTCTTTGACGCCTTCCCCCATATGCTCGTCTGGCTCGCGGTACGTGACGAGCGGTGAGTCCATCAGGACGAAGCCAGGGTGGGGGAGCCCCTTGCGGTTGGTTTCTTGGAGGACGCCGATCATGAAGGCGGCGTACGTAATCGCGCGGTAGCCTTTTCCGTTGTCTTTGCGCGCTTTGCCGGAGATGACGATGTCCTCGGCTTTGGTGTCGAAGACGACCCGACCAAGTTCGGGGAATGACCATTCCCGCAGAATGTTTTGGACGGTGGTTGCGAACTGCTCGTACGCGTTTGGTGGGAGCGTCGCGAATGCGTTCTCTCCTTTGGTCTTGGGCGCGGTTGCGGGTACGACTTGCTCGATGGCATCGAGCCGATGGAGCTGTTCGTACAAGGCGAGGACGCCTGCGATCTCCGATCGTTGCTCGCTCAGGCCGGAGAGGTTTCCGTCGGTGTTTGTGATGCTTGGTCCGAGGATGTCTCTGAACGATTGTGAAGTCTTGGCGCGATCCTTGCCGATCTGGGCGAGCGCCGTTTGTAGCGCATCGCGTTCCGCGGCTAAGGTCGTGATTGTTCCTGCGAGGTCCGCGCGTCGTACTTGGATTTTTTCCGCCTCTGCCTGGCAGGCCGCCGTGAAGCTCTCCAGTTGCTCCGGGGTGATGCCGTGCTGTTGATGGTGTTGTGGGTCTGCACCGCAGACCGGGCATGGCCCTTCCTGGTGGTCCGCAAACAGATTCCCTGCCTCTACGGTACTTTGAAGTCGCTTCAGATCTGAGATGTACTGCTCGTTGAGCAGGGCGAATCGCCTGAGGTTGGCGTCCACTTGGGTGAGGCGTGTCAGCGATTTTTGGTGTGCTTGTTCGAGTTCGCGTCGCTGCTGTTCCAGTGCTGTCAGGTCGGCGCGATAGTTTTGCAGGAGCTGTGATTGTTCGGCGATGCGAGCGTCCAGGGTTGCTGCCGTCGTGACGAGGTCTTCTTCGGTTCTCCCGTCCTGTGGGATTCTGCTGCGGAGGTCGGCCTTGATGCGCTCGATTGCTTCTTCTTGTCCTGCCATATTGGCCTTCTCGTCCTTCGCTACGGGCGAAACGATAAGACCTGCATCATCCTGTCCAGTGAGCAGCGCACGAAACAGGGAGCTTTCGAACGTCTTGTCGATGGGACTGCCGGTATGGATTGGTGAGAGTGTCGTGATGATGCGTTCTTCAGAGATGAGCACGTACTCGACGAAGTCGCGGAAGCTGAGGTTGCGCAGGTCTCCCGTTTGCTTCTTTCGTAACTTGACTCCTCTGAGACCGGCGAGGGAGAGGAGGACTGCGCTGATGTTCTCTTGGTTATCAGCGGAGTGCTTTGCACTGAGTACGACGTACTGTGTGGTTGTGGTGATGGCGCTGGCCACGACATTATATTGTCTGATGTCGCGGCCGCCCCATGATCGCTCAAACGTGATGGGAGGCCCGCCAGCCACGCGTACTTGAACGAAGACTCCGTCGTACCCGGCGGCTTCGTCTACGGTCGCCATCGGGTCGCGGGAACCGAAGACGAAGTTAATGGCTGCGCGGATCAGTGATTTGCCAGTGTTTGATGGTCCTGCGACGACGCTGAGTCCGGGCGCGAAGGTGACGACCGCGTCGGGCACGTTCTTGCCGCGAAAGCGTACCTCGGCGATCGTGAAGCCCGGCGCCATTTATGAGTGCTCCTCCCATCCCGGTGACGTGAGGGCGAACTCCTCGCCAAAATGACCGATGCGCTCATTGAAGAACGCGTTCAGGCTGTTCAGGTCGCGCTGTGCGAAAGTGCTCGTGACCCATTGCGCTCGTGATCGAAGTTCCTGGCTGTATTCTGTCTCCAGTGAGGCAACGATGCTGCCTGCGGTGTCGCGGGCTGCGTACTCGAAACCGGTACTCGTCGCTTGCCGTTCAGCCAAACCGCGAACGAGGAGGAGATGGAGTCCTTGTTCGATCAGGCCTCGTCGTACGGCGACCTCCCCGTCACGTTGTGGCGTTGGCGGGTGGAGACTTGGGGGACCGTCCGCGTCTTTGCTGTGGACGAGGAGGTAGTCCAAGTACACCAGTCGTTGCAGGTCGAGTGTTGCCGGATATGCCTCGACGAGCAGCACGAGTGAGCGCAGTGCTGATTCGACCGGGTTGTTGAAGACTGTGTCGTCGTTCATTGCTTGGTATCTCCCGGCTTGTGCACCCAAGTCATCTGGTCGTCATTGGCGAGTTGGTGACAAATCCCTGCGCGGTCGTTGTTGTGCATCACGCCAAGGAGCGGGTTGCCAGTAATGGGAAGCAGTCGGGCTTGCTGTACGGTCTTGCGGACGCGCTGGTACCCGCTGGTGTGGCTCGGATCTTCGTACACGTCTTGCACACCGTCGAAGATTTCGGATTGGAGTTCTTCGAACGTGCCGGTTGGGACATTGTCTCGGCTGAATGCGCGCAATGATTCGGCGCTGAAGAATTGCTCTCGTGAACGGTCAAGGTGCTTGGCGAACTCGGGAGCGCCTGCTTGGACGGAAGCGACGGTCGGGAATTGCGTTTTCTTCTCGTCCTCGTACGCGTCCAGGAGTTTTTTGATGTACTCGTGTTCCTCGGCCTGGATGCCTGCAGGTGGCTTGGGAATTGGGAGGATCCTACTGGGGAGTCCGCCGCCGAAGCGGAACGTGTAGTAGTTCGTCTGCTGGTGTCCTTCGATGATGCGTAGGGGCGGGAGCACGGTGATGCGTGAGAAGTCGAACGCGTCGATGGCGCTTTGGACTGGGGCGAGAGGGATGATTTTCCCTTTCGCGATCGTGGTGCTGCACTCCTTGTCCCACCGGCTGAGTAGTTCTTGTTTGAACGTCCCTTTCTGGAGGCACTTGATGAGCGCGGTGCTTGGTCCCTGCGGCGCGACGAAGAGGTATTCGTCAGGAAGCGAGAACTCTCCTCGGGATGCATGGTAGAGCAACTTCCCGACTTCAGCGACGACATCAGCCACGGATAGAGGCCGCGCGTAG
This sequence comes from Bryobacterales bacterium, assembly GCA_003167275.1. Lineage (GTDB taxonomy): Bacteria > Acidobacteriota > Terriglobia > Bryobacterales > Bryobacteraceae > JAIQFL01. The sequence continues at coordinate 9,949 of PMTT01000255.1, forward strand.
TGCTTGCACTGGTAGTTATCCCACGGGCTCTGCGGATTTACCCCTGCTTTGAATCCGATGACGTCCCGCCCAAGGTCGCCACCGCCGCCGCACCGGTGAACGTCGGTGTACTTCTGCCGTAACGAATCGATCCACTCAAGAATGAACGCTTCCCACTCCTTGTCGTCCATAATCCGCAGTCGTTGCAACGGCTTCACCGGCGCGCCGACAGCAGACTGCGACGCGTTGAGCGGGACGTGGGGCGCTGGCTGCGCTATGGGTGTGGTGGACGCCATTTTTGCTGTCGAACTTGAGAACGAATATATAACATATCCGCTTGGTAATGTTTCATTCTAATTCTAGCCGAATCGTCGGCCCGTACTGGAACCGAACAACTGCAGGGGCTCTAGGCTCGTGGAGCGACATGTCGTCCTGTCCGGGTAGCCCCAGGCGTCGCTACGCTGCTACGCTCGCCTTGGACAGTCGTGAAGGCGCCATTGGGCTTGGGCAGTTGGTGTGCCGGCCGCCGGTAATCAACCCCAGCGCAGCATGGCCATGAGGATCGGCGAAGTGATGAGGTGCCGTGCCTTCACCAAATCGGCGCGAACATGTTCGCCTCGTTCTTACCACTACTGTAGATGGATATCTCGCCGTCCTGACTGATCTTCAGAGCGACGCCATCCTTCGACCCGAATACGGCCGCGCGAGTTCGCGCACCCTCCGCGACCGTTCGCCTCCGTCCTGTCTCGAAGATACAACCAATTCCTCTGACGATTCCGTTCTGATCGATGACGACCGCGCCGTCTAGCGCGGCGGCATTGCACACTAGTTGCGGAGAAAGATCGCACAATCTGCGGCCCACGAACAGGCGCGAATAGAGCGCCTCGACCGGTGAAAGGCTTCCTTGCCTGCTACGGATGAGCCGTTCGATCATCTCCTCCGATGACGACACGACAAGGAGGGCTCCCGGGCGGTCTTCGCGAAGTGTAAGCGCCATCGTCGTCATATGCTGCGCAAGATGTCCGGGTAATGCCTTTCCCTTTCCAGCACAAACCGGTGTCAATAGCGCTCCTAGATGATCGGCAAGGCGCTGTGCCGGATACAAACGCCAGCTTGAGGAGTCCCATGCAAAACATATGCGGGCGCCCATCGCGACCAAAACCTCGCCCTGTCGCGTCAGGATCGTGGTTACAGCCGCGCGATCATACGAGTAGTTGAGAGTGGCGATTTGATTGAGCGGTCCGAGCGCGCGGCCAGAAGGCGGCGGCGGTTCATGCTCTAAATCGACGACCTCTACGACGCGCCCATTGCCGAGGCAATGGAGCAGCAGTGCGCCGCCCTTGAGTAGGACCGCAGACTTCTTCGAACCCAGAAAGTGGCGGCCAAAACAGACGGCGGGTTCTTCTCGGCTGGGCCGGCGGCGCGAAGGACCGAAGCAAACGGCAAGTTCCGGAATGCGGCCCTCGTAGCGGCGATGACTGAGGAGACAGAGGGTCGACAATGCCTCCTCCAGCACGGCGGGATCGATCGTTCTCCGATGAGCCAGGCGAAGCGCATTCACGATCACGCGGATGACAAGGGTGTGCCCGACATTGCTGAGCAGGGTCGAAGCAACATCGGCAGATCGGGCGTGCAACAGAGAGGGCATGCAATCCGAGTGGATTTCGGCAAGCAGTGCTGCAGTTGCGTGCTGCAACCAATCGCCGAAGGGTACGCCAATACCTTTGACATGGAGTCGGAGAGCGCCGTCGAGGTAGGGTAATTGCGCGAGAGTGGACCCATCTTCCGTTGTAGGCGGCGCGAGACGATAAGTTGGCGATACGTCGCCCAGCAATTTGAAAAGGTTCCAGTGGAACGAAGCCGCGAGTGTGAGATATCCAAACTTGACCTGGGTGGGAGAGTCGCGATACGTCGCATCTCCCTCAAGCAGATCTGCCAGCGGTTCATAATAAAGCAGGTCATTCATGGGTCTTAGATTACTACAACGGACATATTAGCAAGATCCTACGGTATCCTACGGGACCTCTGGTGTCCAGCTTTTAGAGACAACGCCTGATCAACATAATCCCGCGTGGCGGTCCGGATCTGACCCGACCCGCTAAGTGATGGCTCTCGGTTGCCAGCATTACCATAATTCACGGTCGTCCTTCGTCATCATAGTTGTCGTGAGATGGGTGACTGCCATACCGACCTTGCTCACGGAAGCTGTGCGCAAAGTCCTTCGTGGCATCCATAGAGCGATTGAGACGCTGTTGGAGCACTTCGTTCGCCAACTCATGGCTCGGTGCGGTCGTCATGCGAGCCTCGGAGCGACCGGATGTTTCATGCAGTGCTGCGGTCGGCCGATTCTGTGAATGTGCTTTCTTCGAATGACGTAGGAGGTTCTTTGCGAGTACCGGCACCCCACACTCCGGGCACCTCGTAAACCCAGTCGGAGTGTTCGTGGCCTGTGACTTGAGAATCGTTGATGCAGGCTGCGTAAGGTTTGCAGCAGTTCGCTTCTTACGTTTCCTCCCTTTTTGATGAAGCGTCGTGTTGCCAACCTGAGAGTAGGCTGGAAGCGCGAACGTGTCTGATGCGTGCAATCCCCTCCCAAGCCTAGCATCAGCCTTCGTCACATACTGGCTTGATAACCCGGGATCTGCTTTCTCGGTACGGTACAAACGGCCGGCGCTGGCAGACGGCGCTGGCAGGCTAGCCTGCTCGACTAGCCCGGTGAACGTACTGTGCTTTCTTCGCATGTGCCCGTTCATTTTGTCCTTGTGGACTGCACGACAGCAGATTTTGCAGGAAACGTAGTTAGGACTTGTATGAGGGGCTGTCAGGTTCGTGGCTTTCGATACGGGAATTTCTGGTTGGCCTGTTGGTATCTTAACTTTCACCAAGCTTGGGCCTCCTGGTTGAACCGCCGTCCCGCCTTGCCCGTTGTGGGCCTTCCTTAGGTGGCGCTCCAGCTTCGAAACGTTGATGCCGCAAACGGGGCACGCCTTCTGCACAGCCAACTTACGACTTTGATACTTGGTGGCAATCGAGGAGGCTGTTCGACTGGCACGGACGCCCGTACCAAAGCAATACATACAGTTTTCATTCGTACCATTGCACGTACAGCTTTCACTCATCAAAATCCTTCAACTCTGGTGCTTGCCTTGCCGTCACAACCGGTTCGGGTACATCCTGTCGGGCCCAAGTTTCGGAATACCACATCTGATTCTAACTGGTTTTGCCCCGGTACCAGAGAATTCGCCACCGCCAGCGCCAGCACTTCCGCCTCGGAGCAAACCAATATCCCCGGATTGCAGGCAATTAGATGATGCCGGCAGGTGCCTAGGCGTAACGGCGTGAAAACACTCTGAGTATTCTGAGATTATGGCGGCGCCGAACAGTCCGAACGCAGTTGGCCTTCGAGGGAGTACCACACGGCGGCGTTGAATTCTATCAAGACTGGCGATTTCCGGACATCTTCCTTAAAAGGAACGGGATTACCGCGGTCGCGCATTCCAGATGGAATAAGCAGTTCTCATTTGGCCGTGGATGCTCCCATTAGGTCATCGTAGCTCTTGATCTGCATCTGGCCGTCCTCGAAAACGGCATAGTGGTGCAGGTTCGTGTCTAGCAGGCTGCGGAAAAACGCCTGAAATGGCCAAAAGTGGTCGCTAACTTGTTGATTCTAAGTGTGCCATTTCCGAAAAAGGGAGTTTTTCCGCAGCCTGCTAGGCAAATGTTCTGGCTGGTCGGCAGATTCTTGTACCGGACCGCCTGGGCTGGCGTATGTCCCACCAGTTGGTTCAAGCCGGGAACGGGAACCAGTTCATCCCAATCCAACCAATTGATCCCGCCGATCTTCTGATCACCGGAGCGGCTGAGGCGCCGGCCAAGTAGGAAGTGGTGCTCTCCACGGTTCAAACAGTCCCACGCGTCGCCGCAAAGCTTGTCGATGAACTCGCGGTCCCTGCCCGGCCCTGCGCCCTCCAGCCAGCATGGATGAAGTCCGGCGTGGCTCACCAGCCACGGCCGCTCGCCGCCATCCAGCCAGGCATGCAGTTTGAACTTCTGCCAATCGCGGTTCGTCTGGCTGCCGTGGATGGTGATCCACTTGGCTTGATCGTAGCCTGGGCAAATGAGACGCCGGTTCTGACGGCCCCACCCATATGACATATCATCCTAAAAACGGCAGTTAGGCCAT
>PMTT01000779.1 GCA_003167275.1 Bryobacterales bacterium
GGAGAGCCGTTCCGAATTCCTCGGTCCCTCCTGGATACCGCTCCGACGACCATGCAATGACCTCTTCGAGGTCTGCTAGCGCAGGATCGGTGTAGAGAATTTGGAAACCCACTGCGGAATCAACTTTCGGACTTGTTCGCTCGAAACAACGCGGCCTTCGTCGGCTGCTTTGATCCCACGCTCGATGGCCGCGGCCGTTTTGGCGTCGACTTCGACTTCGTCCTCGGTCGATACAAAGAGATCGGGCTTTGCTTCCGCCATAGCTCTAGATTACTCCATTTGGTGGTGGATCGGAAGCTAATGCGAATGGGTCGCTGCGATTTGACAGGCAAAACCGGCTGCAAGGTTCGGCTCCGGTGACTACGCCATCAAAGGCAGAACTCCGAAAGGCGGCCGCACGCGTAACTTCACGGTACTGCTGAGCCAATTCCACCTCCCGATGCACCATTCTCATGTTTTGCATGGCAAAACGCGTGGCCCATACGAATGAATTGGTTGACTGCGGGTGGCGCGCCCGCCCAGTATGGAAGGAAATGAAAGTCCGGGTTGTAACCCTGTCGATACTCTCCCTGCTACTGGTGGCGATCGACGCGCAGGCCGCTCCCGCTCCGCCTTTGCGGATCACCACGTCCTTCGATCGCGACTGGCGATTCCTTAAGGCGGACGCACCGGGCGCCGAGAAACCGGCCTTCGACGACGCCAACTGGCGCACCCTCAGCGTGCCGCATGACTGGAGCATCGAAGGGCCATTCGACCAAAAGAACCCGGCCGGCGGCGCAGGCGCTTTCCTGCCGGCCGGCGTGGGCTGGTATCGCAAGCGCTTCACGCTCCCCACTGACTACTCCACGCGGCGCGTCTTCATCGAATTCGATGGCGTGATGGCCAACAGCGAAGTGTGGATCAATGGGGTCCGGCTGGGGAAGCGCCCGTACGGGTACGTCAGCTTCCAGTATGAGCTGACGGGCCACCTGACTTTCGGGGATAAGAGCCCTAACATTCTGGCGGTGCGGGCCGACAATTCCGGCCAGCCGGCATCCCGTTGGTATGGCGGCGCCGGGATCTACCGGCACGTTCGCCTTGTGGCCGCCAATCCCGTTCACCTGGAGCATTGGAGCTCCTTCGTCACGACCCCCAAGGTGGCCGCATTGGACGCCGCCGTGCAGGTCCGGAGCACCATTCTCAACCAGTCGGAGGTCGCGCACACGGTGGCGCTCGAAGTCGCGATCCTGGACCCCGATGGCAAGGCGGTGGCCATCGCCATCACCCCCTCGCAGCCCGTGGCCGCCGGAAAATCGGCCGACTTCGATCAGCAACTTACAGTGCAAGCTCCGCGGCTCTGGGACTCGGCCAGCCCGGTGCTGTACCGCGCCATGGCGACGGTCATCGAGGGCAAGACCGCGCTCGACGACGAGACCATCCCCTTCGGCATTCGGGAATTTCATTTCGACGCCGCCACGGGCTTCTGGTTGAACGGCCGGAACTTCAAGATCAAAGGCGTCGCCCTGCACCATGACGCCGGAGGCTTGGGCACCGCAGTTCCGCTGCGCGCCTGGGAGCGGCGCCTGGAGGCCCTGAAAGAGTTGGGCGTGAACGCCATCCGCACGGCACACAACCCGGCCGCGCCCGAGTTTCTGGATCTCTGCGATCGCATGGGCCTGCTGGTGATGGATGAGATGTTCGACTGCTGGACGGTCGCCAAAAACCCGTACGATTATCATTTGTATTTCCGGGATTGGTCTCAAGTGGACGCCGCCGATACCGTGCGCCGCGACCGGAATCATCCGAGCATCGTGGTCTATAGCGCCGGAAACGAGATTCACGATACCCCCAAGGCCGACCTGGCCAAGGAGATTCTGGGTGGCCTGTTGAGCGTCTTCCATCAGGCGGACCCGACGCGCCCGGTGACCCAGGCGCTGTTCCGGCCCAACGTAAGCCACGACTACGACGACGGCTTGGCCGACATGCTGGACATGGTGGGCCAGAACTATCGGGAGAACGAGATTCTGGCAGCACATGCGGCCAAACCGAGCCGCAAGATTCTGGGGACCGAGAATCAGCACGGCCGGCAGGTGTGGCTCGCGCTGCGCGATAATCCGCCCTTCGCGGGACAGTTCCTGTGGAGCGGAATCGATTACCTGGGCGAATCGAGGGCGTGGCCGACGGTGGCCTCCAGTTCGGGCGTCCTGGACCACACCGCCGGCATGAAACCCATGTCCTACGAGCGGCAGAGCTGGTGGTCGGATCGGCCGATGGTCCACCTGGTCCGGCGTGTGGCGCCGCCCGAGGCCAGCCCCACCGACCCAGGCTATGAACCCGGCGTGCGGCGCGTGGTGCAGACCGTGTTTTCCGACTGGAGTCCGGCCAACGCTTCCGCTCATGAGGAGAACGTGGAGGTCTATAGCAACTGCGACGAAGTGGAGTTGGTGCTGAACGGTAAATCGCTGGGCTCGAAGCCGCGGCCGGCGGACGACTCGCCTCGTGTATGGCGTGTGGGGTTCGAACCGGGGACAATCCAGGCGATCGCCAGGAACAAAGGCCAGGTGGCGGCCCGGCACGAGTTGCGCACGGCGGGGAAGCCGGCTAGGATCCTGCTGGCCGCCGATCGCAAGCGCATTGAGATGGCCTGGGACGATCTCTCGACGGTGACGGCCACGGTGGTGGATGCCGATGGCGTGCTGGTGCCGGGGGCGGATAATCTGATCCGTTTCCAAATTGTGGGGCTAGGTATAATCTCGTCGGTCGATAGTGCCGATAATTCGAGTCATGAGGCATTTCAAGCTTCCGAGCGGCGGGCTTTCCAGGGCTGGTGCGTAGCGATGGTGAAGGCAAGTGCGGCGCGCAGCAGGTTCACAGTGACGGCAGTTTCCGGGGGGTTGGCGAGTGCGAGTGTGGTAATAGAAAGCCCGTAGGACAGACGATCGTTTTTCGTCGTCTGTCGGCCGGCTTTAGCCGGCCCGTGGGGAGAGGAGAGCACGATGAAGGCAACCTTGGCATTGATTCTGCTGATCTGCAGTACGGCTGCGGCGCAGAAGTTCGATTTCGGATCGCAGAAACCGTCGTCCGGGCACGTGAAAGTCTCGCCCGAGACACGCTATACCGACGATCTGGGCTTCGGGTTCGAGCAGGGAGCGTTGGTCCGTTTGAGTGGGGACTCGATCACCAGCGACCAGCCGCCGTTCTACTTCTCGGTGAAAGTCCCGGCCGAAGGCAATTACAAGGTGACGGTGACCCTGGGCGACCCGGAGAGCGCGTCGGTCACTACGGTAAAGGCCGAACTCCGCCGGCTCATGCTGGAGCGGGTGCGCACCAAGGCTGGGCAATTCGAGACCCGGACGTTCATCGTCAACACCCGCACGCCCAGGATCCCGGATGGGCAGGAGGTGCGGCTCAAGGAGCGCGAGAAGACGTCGGAAGCCTGGGAATGGGACAACAAGCTCACGCTGGAATTCACGGATACCCATCCCGCGATTCGGGCCATCGAGGTCGAGAAGGTGGAGCATATGACCACCCTTTATATCGCCGGCGACTCGACGTCCACGGACCAGCCTCTAGAGCCGTTCAACAGTTGGGGCCAGATGCTGACGCGGTTCTTCAAGCCGGAGATCGCAGTGGCCAACCATGGCGAGTCGGGAGAGTCGCTGAAGGGGTTCCTCGGCGAGCGGCGGCTGGCGAAGGTCATGAGCCTGATCCAGCCGGGCGACTACCTGTTCATTCAGATGGGGCACAACGATCAGAAGGAGAAGGGCGAGGGCGTCGGGGCTTTCACCACGTACAAGGCGGACCTCAAGCGGTTCATCGCCGAAGCGCGGCAGCACGGCGCGACTCCGGTGGTGATCACTCCAGTGAACCGGATGAGCTTTGCGGAAGGAACCGGCACCATCGTCAGCAGTCTCGGCGATTACCCGGAAGCCGTTCGCCAGACGGCCAAGGAGGAGAAGGTGGCGCTCATCGATCTGAACGCCATGAGCAAGCCGTTTTACGAGGCGCTCGGACCCGCGGAGGCCCACGTCGCGTTTGCCGGCAACGATAAGACCCACCACTCCAACTACGGCAGCTACGAGCTGGCAAAGTGTATTGTGGAAGGGATCAAGGAGAATCGGCTGCCAATTGCTAAATCCCTGGTGGACCTGCCCAAGTTCGATCCGGCGCGCCCGGATCCATTCGACAAATTCGATGTGCCGGCGGAGCCGAAAGGACCAGCGGTGAAACCCTATGGGAATTGATCGCAACCTTGGGAATGAAGTGGCCCCGGCACTCGCGCCTGCCACGTCGGACACCGTGGCGCGGGCATTCGTGCCTGCCGCGTCCCGATTCGTCGGGACGCTTTTTGGGAACGCTCCTATGTCCGCTACGGGGGGAGCGCCCGGCGCTGCCCGGGGCCTCCAAAACCGGAACAGTGTTCCGGTTTTTGGTTCGCAAGCTATTGATTCTACAATAAAGCTACCGGAACAGTGTTCCCGTTTTGCAGTCGCGGCACGCTTCTCCGCGATCGCGCTCATCTGCCTTGCGACCGTCCCGGCGCTCGCCCAGACCCCCGACCCGCACCTTCCCACCATCTGGGTGATNNAAAATCAATGTGATCAACCGCGCCCGCGCTGGACGCAGCAGCCGGACCTTCGTGACCGAAGGCCTTTGGGAGCGCTTCCACAGTGAACTGAAGGCGGGCGACTTCGTCCTGATCCAGTTCGGCCACAACGACGGCGGCCCTCCCGATCAGGATCGCGCGCGCGGTTCCCTCCCTGGCATCGGGGACGACTCCAAGGAATTCACCCTGCCCAATGGGACCAAGGAACTGGTCCGCACCTTCGGCTGGTACATGCGGAAGTTCATCGACGAGACCAAGGCAAAGGGCGCCACTCCGATCGTGCTATCGCTGACCGTTCGCAATATCTGGAAGGATGGCCGAGTCGAGCGCGGACCGGGCAGTTTCGGCGCGTGGTCCGCCGAAATCGCCAAGGCCCAAGGTGTGACGTTCGCGGACGTCACCAACGCGATCGCCGACCGTTATGAGGCCATGGGCGAGGCCAAGGTGAAGGCGCTTTTCCCGGAAGACCACACGCACACCAGTCCCGAGGGCGGCGATCTGAATGCGTCCCTGGTGGTGGCCGGGCTGAAGGGCCTGAAGAATTCTCCGCTGGTGGCGTTCCTTTCCGCCAAGGGTCAGGCAGTCGAGCCATACCCTGATCCGCTCACCCAGGAACTGGCCCGGCTCAACCTGCCGGTGCCCGCCAACCCGGCGCTGCCGACCCTGTTCCTGATCGGCGACTCCACCGTTCGCAACGGCCGCGGCGATGGCGCGAACGGACAGTGGGGATGGGGAGAACCGATCGTCAATTACTTCGATGCCGCGAAAATCAACGTGGTGAACCGGGCAGTGGGCGGGCTGAGCAGCCGCACGTATCTGACGATGGGCCACTGGGACCGCGTCCTGGCGATGCTCAAACCGGGCGACTTCGTGATGATGCAGTTCGGCCACAACGACAACGGTTCGCTGGACGACGCCGCGCGAGCGCGGGGCACGCTCAAAGGGGTGGGCGACGAGACCCGGGAGGTCGATAACCCGCTCACCAAGAAGCACGAGGTGGTCCACACCTACGGATGGTATTTGAAGAAGTTCATTGCCGACGCGCGCGCCAAGGGGGCAACGCCGATCGTCTGCTCGTTGATTCCGCGCAAGATCTGGAAAGACGGCAAGATTGCGCGCGACTCCGATACCTACGCCGGGTGGGCGGCCCAGGTGGCTCAGTCCGAGGGTGTCGGGTTTGTGGACCTCAACGAGAGGATCGCCAGGCGGTACGATGAGCTTGGTCCCGAGAAGGTGGAGCCGCTGTTCGGCGATCCACATACGCATACCAGCCGGGCAGGGGCCGAACTGAATGCCGAGGTGGTGGTGGCGGGGTTGAAAGGGCTCCAGAAGAATCCGCTGGCGCCCTATTTTTCGGAGAAGGCTCGGTAAGATGGTTCCTGTTCCCAATCGCAGGCTTTACACCGGCGCTCTCATGCCGGCTCTTGGCCTGGGGACGTTCGGGTCGGATAGGGTTTCGCCCGCGGAGATCGCGGAGGCCGTCAAAGGCGCCGCCGCCGTTGGGTACCGGCACTTCGATTGCGCCTCGGTGTACGGCAACGAGAACGCCATCGGCCACACCCTTCAGGAGCTCATCGCGGGAGGGATTCCGCGCGAGGATCTCTGGATCACCTCCAAGCTGTGGAACGACAAGCATGCGGAGAACGACGTAATCTCGTCCTGCCGGCGATCGCTGGCCGATCTGCAGTTGAATTACCTCGACATGTACCTGGTCCACTGGCCGTTCCCGAACTACCACCCGCCGCACTGCGATGTGGAATCGCGCAGTCCCAACGCCCGGCCGTACATCCACGAGAATTTTATGCGCACATGGCGCAAAATGGAAGAGCTGGTCGACCTGGGGCTGACCCGGCACATCGGCACGTCCAACATGACCATCCCCAAGCTCAAGCTCCTGTTGCGGGATGCGCGGATCAAGCCGGCCGTCAACGAGATGGAACTCCATCCGCATTTCCAGCAGCCCGAGCTGTTCGAGTACGTGCGGGCCCACGGGATCGAGCCGATCGGGTACTGCCCGGTCGGCTCGCCCGGACGCCCCGAGCGCGACCGGAAACCCGAAGATACTGTGGATATCGAAGACCCCGTGATCGTCAGGATCGCCGAGCGGCACGGCGTGCATCCGGCGTCACTGTGCGTCAAATGGGCGGTCCAGCGCGGCCAGACTCCGATCCCCTTTTCTATCCACCACTACCGCGCCAACCTGGAGGCAGTCTTGGGCGACCCGCTGACGGACGAGGAGATGCGGGAGATCGCCGGCATCGACCGGAACTGCCGCCTGATCAAGGGCCAGGTCTTCCTTTGGAAGGCGAACCAGACCTGGGAAGACCTATGGGACCCGAATGGAGAAATTCCCGCATGATTGGCGCGTATCTGCCCGGCAACAGCACCGTAGAACTCCGCGAAGCTCCGATTCCCAATCCCGGACACGGCGAGGTGCTGCTGCGGATGAAGGCCTCCGCCATTTGCGGCTCGGATATCCGCTGCATCTATCACGAGCACTTGGGCAAGGGCCCGGAGGGATACCAGGGCGTGATCGCGGGGCATGAGCCGTGCGGCCAGATCGTCAAAACTGGCCCCGGATGCCGCCGGTTCGGCGATGGCGACCGCGTGATCATATATCACATTTCGGGGTGCGGCCTGTGCAACGATTGCCGCCGCGGCTACATGATTTCGTGCACCAGCGAGCGCTACCGCCGCGCCTACGGATGGCAGCGCGACGGGGGCATGGCGGGTTACCTGTTGGCCGAAGAGAAGGACCTGATCCATCTTCCGGATGAATTATCGTATGCCGATGGCGCGCAGGTGGCGTGCGGCTTCGGAACGGTGTACGAGGGGCTCCAGAAGGTCGGAATCAGCGGGAATGATGCGGTGTTGATCACGGGTTTGGGACCGGTGGGCCTGGCGACGGGAGCACTGTGCCGCAAGCTGGGAGCATCGCTGATCATCGGGATCGATGTGATCGAAGAGCGTACCCGGCTGGCTCGGGACTTGGGACTGTGCGATGAGGTGCTGGCGAGCGGACCCGATAACGTTGCCCAGGTGCGGCGGCTGACCGGCGGCCACGGTGTGGAGCGCGCGGTGGATTGCTCGGCGAACGACCAGGCGCGGGCGACGGCGGTACGGGCGACTCGCAAATGGGGCAAGATCCTGTTCCTGGGAGAAGGCGGGCGGGTAGAATTGAACCCCTCGCCCGATATGATCCATGACCAGAAAACGCTGTTCGGGTCGTGGGTGACCTCGACGTGGCTCATGGAAGAGTTGGTGGAGCGGCTGGTGCGTTGGAATCTGCATCCGGCGGATCTGGTGACGCACCGATTCGCACTCGAGAGAGTCAGCGATGCGTACGCGCTGATGGCCTCGGGCAAGTGCGGGAAAGTAGCGGTGTGCTTCGATGAAGAACTTCGGTAGAGACTCGTGGAACTTGAGTGACCTGTTGTGGAGCGTGGTGCACGCCCTGCAACGTGGCGCGGGCACTCGTGCCTGCCGCGCCGAGACTCGTCTCGGCGCGTTTGGGAGTGCCTCCACGCAACAGTTCTGTCGACATGCGTGCAGGACTGAGGGGCGGACCCCCTGGTCCGCGGCCGACGCCCTCGTCGGCCTCCGGCCGAAGGCCGGCCGGGGGGCCGGCCGCGGACCAGGGGGTCCGCCCCACAACGGACCTCTTCTACATCGGCGATACCGTGGATGACGCCCGCTGCGCGCGCGCGGCGAAGGTGCCGTTCATCGGAATCGCGGCGCCGTCGAATCCCCTTTACATCGACTTGGTGTTCCTGTTCCAGGCGGAAGGCGCGTATGCAATCGTTGACGACATCAACTATCTGAGTGAGGTCTTCGGGTCATGAAATACGACGTGGCGCGGACACTCGTGTCTGCCGCGTCGAGACTCGTCTCGACGCGTTTCCGTTTGCTCAACCTCTGGCGGACAGAACTTGTGGCCCCGCCGATTTCCGCTCTTACCGGCGAATGCGCCGAGACGAGTCTCGGCGCGGCAGACACGAGTGTCCGCGCCACATCGGAGGGCATGTCATGAGGACCGCCAGCATCCAGCGTGACACCAAGGAGACCCGCATCTCTGGCGTCCTCAAAATCGAAGGCAGGGGAAAGTACGAGGTCTCGACTGGCATCCGATTCTTCGACCACATGCTGGAGTTGTTCACCAAACACGGCGGATTCGATCTGAAGCTCCACGCCGATGGCGATCTCGACGTGGACCAGCACCACACCGTGGAAGACGTCGGAATCGTGCTGGGGCAACTCTTCGCCAAGGCGCTGGGCGATCGCAAAGGCATCAACCGCGCGGGATACTTCGTCCTGCCGATGGACGAAACCCTGGCCGTGGTGGCGCTCGACCTGGGCGGGAGGCCGGCGCTGGTGTACAAGGATCGGGTGAAGGTCCGGTTGGTGGGCGATCTGCAGACCGAGTTGGTGGAGGATTTCTTCGGCGGATTCGCCAATCACGCCGGCGCCAACGTGCATGCCAAAGTGCTGTACGGCCGGTCGAACCATCACAAGATCGAAGCCATTTTCAAGTGCTTCGCGCGGGCCATGAAGTACGCCTGCTCGAAGGACGCGCGATTGAAGGACCAACTGCCGTCCACCAAGGGGCTGCTATGATCGCGATTCTGGATTACGGCGCGGGCAATTTGCGGTCGGTCGAGAATACGCTTGCGGAGCTGGGCTGCGAGTACACGCTGGTCCGCGATTCCGAGGGGCTGCGGCACGCATCGCAGATCCTGCTGCCAGGCGTGGGCCATTTCGGACAGATGATGCGCGCGCTGGATGTGCTCGCGGTGCGGGACACGCTGGTGGAGCGGATCGTTGCGGGGGTGCCGTTCCTGGGGATCTGCCTGGGCTTGCAGGCGCTGTTCGAATCCAGCGAAGAGGCGCCGGAGGTCCGCGGGCTGGGTGTCTTCCCGGGTGTCGTAAAGCGCTTCCCGGCCGGCGCGCGGGTGCCGCATATGGGTTGGAACGAACTGGAGGTGCGGGCCGGCTCCCGTTTGGTGCGGAATCTGGAGGCCCGTCCCTACGTGTATTTCGCTCATAGTTACTACGTGCCGGAGCATGAACAGGCGTCGGCGACTTGTACCTATGGGTTGAAGTATACCGCCGCGCTGGAAGCCGGGAATGTGTGCGGCGTGCAGTTTCATCCCGAGAAATCGGGGCTTGTGGGGTTGAGGATTGTACAGAATTTTGTGGGACAGGCATGTTAGCCAAACGAATCATTCCCTGTCTCGACGTCACCGGCGGCCGGGTCGTCAAGGGCGTCCACTTCGTCAACTTGCGCGATGCCGGAGACCCTGTGGAACTGGCTGACCGCTATAATCGCGACGGCGCGGATGAACTGGTCTTCCTGGATATCACCGCCTCCAGTGACGCGCGAGAAACCATGGCGGGGGTGGTAGCTCGCACGGCCCGCAAGGTCTTTATCCCACTCGCCGTGGGCGGAGGCATCCGCACGGTTGCCGATGCGCGCCGCATCCTGATGTCGGGCGCGGACAAGGTCTCAGTCAATACCGCCGCGGTCCGCCGGCCTGGATTGATCACGGAACTGTCGCACGAGTTCGGCGCACAGGCCGTGGTGCTGGCCATCGATGCGCGCAGGCATGCCCCCGATCAATGGCACGTCTACACGCGCGGCGGCCGGGATGATGAGGGAATCGATGCCGTGGAGTGGGCCGCGCGCGGCGAAGAACTCGGGGCTGGGGAGATCCTTCTCACGTCCATGGACACGGATGGCGTGCAGGACGGTTTCGATTGCGCACTGACCCGGGCTGTGTCGCGAGCTACTCACATTCCGGTGATCGCGAGCGGCGGGGCGGGGAAGCCGGAACATTTCGTGCGGGTACTGACAGACGGATGCGCGGACGCCGCCCTGGCCGCGTCCATTTTTCATTACGGGACCTACACGGTGAATCAGTTGAAAGAGGAACTCGATAAGCGCGGCATCCCGGTGAGGCTGGCGGCATGATTATCCCATGCATCGATCTGATGGGCGGCAAAGTGGTGCAGTTGATTCAGGGCCGCGAGAAAGCGCTGGAGGGTGATTCGCCCGAGGAGATGCTGCGCAAGTTCGCGGCGTTTCCGGAGATCCAGGTGATCGATCTGGATGCCGCGATGGGGAGGGGCTCGAACGACGACATGGTGCGGATGCTGGCATCGAGTGCCGTGACCCGAGTAGGTGGCGGAGTGCGGACGGTGGAGCGGGCGCGGGCGCTGGTGGAACAAGGCGCGCACCGGGTGATCGTGGGTACGGCGGCGTTCTGTAGGACCGGCCTTCCGTCCGGTCCGGACAGGCCAGGAGGCCTGTCCCACAACGAACCATTCCTCACGGCCCTTCGCGACGCCATTGGACGCGAGCGCGTCCTGGTCGCAGTGGATTCTAAAGCCGGCCGCATCGTCGTGAAAGGCTGGCAGGAGTCCACGGATCTCACGGCCGAAGCAGTGCTCCACTCACTGGAGCCCTACTG
>PMTT01000718.1 GCA_003167275.1 Bryobacterales bacterium
ACTGGAGGTGTCATCCAGGGCTATCCGGGGGGAATGACGCAAGAATAGGCGCATAAGTCCTTAGTAGGACAGGCCTTCTGGCCTGTCTGGACAGGCCTGAGGCCTATCCTATTTTGCCGTAAAACCGTACTCCTTCATTTTGCGATAAAGCGTGGTGCGGCTGGTCTTGAGGATTTTGGCGGCTTTCGAGCGTTCGCCGTTGGTCGCCTCCAGCGCCGCCGCGATCGTCTGCTTTTCGCTCTCGGGAATGGAAATGACAGGAGATTTGGGAGTGAGCGTATGGGAGGGCAGCCGGCACGCCCCACAATCGGGGTCTTCCGGCGCGGAGATTGCGATGGAGAGGCGCCCCAGCCCAGCTTCCGCGCGCTGATGATGGCGTGCCAACTCTGACGGCAGGTCGGCCATTTGTAAGACGCCTTCGGAATGCAGCAATGCCATCCGGTCGATGGAATGCTTCAATTCGCGGACGTTTCCGGGCCAAGAGTAGGAGAGCAGGGTCTCCAGGATCTCGCGGCTGGGGTAAAACCTGGGAATGCCCGCGACCGGCGCGGCGTCCAGAAAGTGGTCGATCAGGATGCCAATATCTCCCCGCCGCTCGCGAAGCGGAGGAATGTGGATGGTGAAGACGTTGAGGCGATAGAAAAGGTCCTGCCGGAAGCGGCCCGCCGCCACCTCGGCCTTGAGATCGCGATGGGTGGCCGCGATAATGCGGAGATCGACTTTTCGCCACTGCAAGCCGCCGACCGCGCGGAACTCGCTTTCCTGGAGGAGGCGCAGAAGCTTCACCTGCATTTCGAGCGGAAGGTCGCCGATTTCGTCGAAGAACGCAGTGCCCCCGTCGGCCAGTTCGACCAACCCCTTTTTGCTCTCGGCGGCGCCGCTGAACGAGCCTTTGGCGTGGCCGAAGAGTTCGCTCTCCATGAGGGTGCCGACCAGCGAACCGCAGTCGATGGGAACGAACTGGCCGCGCGGGTTGGCGTTGTGGAGCGCGCGGGCGACCACCTCCTTCCCGGTGCCGGTCTCGCCAAGCAGGAGTACCGGCAGCCTGGTACGCGAAGCTTTGTCGATCAGGCGGCGTACCGCCCCGATCTCGGGCGACTGGCCCACCAGTCCGTGAGTGCTCGCCGGGTTGCGATTCATAGATTCCTCATGGCTCCCAAGTTTCGTGGCACAGGCATTCTTGCCTGTGTTGGTTTATCTTGCCCCGGAAGCCAACACAGGCAAGAATGCCTGTGCCACGGGGGCAGGAGCCAAATCACTCTGTCAGTAAGAATCTAGTCGGACGACGAAGGCATTCCTCTCACCTGATTCCTGGCGAATTCGGTCGGAAATGGCCGTTGCAGCATCCTCGGTAGGTATGGAGCCGACCAAGACCCGCCACATCTCGCGATCCCCCTCGCGGCGTACGATGCGGGCGGAACCGTAACGGTCGGCCATCGCGGCGCGGATGCGTTCCGCCTCGGCACGGTCGAAGAAGATGCCTACCTGCACGGCGAAGGCGGACGAAGTGGCGGCTTCGCGGGCGGCGGTTGCCGGACCTCCAGATGCCGGGGCGGCGGGCAGGCGTGTTTGGGGTGGGGGAGCGGTCCGAACTGGGGCGGCGCGGGCCGAGGCGACGGTCGGGGCGGTGGACGAGGAAGAGGGGGGACGGATCACTTCAATGCGCACGGGGCCTATTCCAGGACCGATCAGGTCGATGAGGCCCGCGGCCGCGTGGGAGAGGTCGATGATGCGTCCATCGATAAAGGGCCCGCGGTCGATGATGCGAACGTCCACAGTCTTGTTGTTGCGGAGATTCACTACACGTACCCAGGTATTAAACGGCAGAGTGCGGTGGGCGGCCACGAGCGTCTCCATGTCGTAAATCTCGCCATCGGCGGCCTGACGGCCGTGGTAAGGGTGGCCGTACCAGCTCGCGATGCCGGTTTCGGTGTCGCCGATCCTGGGCATGACGGGCCGAGACTTCACGCCGGCTGCCGGAGGAGGCGGCGGCGTGATTCGGGCGTGCTTCTTGTGCCCGCAGGCGGAGAGCGCTACGGCAAGGGCCCAGAGTGCGAGAAGTAGCGCCTTTCTCATCACATTGTTTCGATTATGCCACGAAGTATCGCGACGTTCCTGAAGTCAAGACGCGCCCGGCGCTCTTCCGCGCCCTCCAGCCAGAAACGTCTGTGGCACAATTGTCCGATATGGACAATCGGGTGTGGCTGGCTGCCTCTTTACTGCTGGCGGGTTGCGGGACGGTACCCCCAACCGCCGCCGATCCGGAGCTGGCCGCTGAGATCCAGGGGATCCGGGCGATCGATAATCATGCACATCCGGTTCGCGTGGTGGGAAGCGGTGAACAGCCCGACCGGAACTTCGACGCCCTCCCCGTCGACAACATGGAGCCTGCGTCCGACCCAGTGAACCTGCGGCCCGGCGCACCGGCCCTGCTGGATGCTGCGCGGACGCTCTATGCCGCCAAGGCCAAGCCGGCCATGATCCAGGAGAAGGGCGAGCAGTATCCGGCCTGGGTGTTGGACCAGATGGGTGTGGAGACCATGCTGGCCAACCGCGTGGAGATGGGAAGCAGCATCCAGCCTCCGCGGTTTCGATGGGTGCCCTACGCCGACGCGCTGCTCTTCCCGCTCGATAATGCCGGACTGGCGCGGCGCAATTCCGATCGTAAGTCCTTCTTCGCGCTAGAGGATATCTTGCGAGCGCGGTACCTCAAAGACGCGGGCGTGACGGCGCTGCCGGCCAGCCTGGCAGAGTATCTTACCCGCGTGGTGACGCCTACACTTGAGCGGCAGAAGCAGGGAGGGGCCGTGGCGGAGAAGTTCGAGGCTGCCTACCTGCGCTCCCTGGAGTTCGACAAGGTGGAGCGGGCGGACGCAGAACGCGTCTATGCGCGGTTCGCGGGTAAGGGTGCTCCTTCCGAGTTTGAGTACAAGCCGCTCGAAGATTTCCTGTTCCGCTACATCGCGGCCGAGTGCGGACGCCTGGGGATGGCGGTGCACCTCCACACCATGGCNNGGGGCGAATCCGCTGCAGCTCGAATCGGTGCTCAACGATCCGGAGTTGCGGAAGACCCGGTTTGTAATGGTGCATGGCGGATGGCCGTTCACTCGGGAGATCACGGCTCTGCTGTACAAGCCGAATGCGTATCTGGACTTTTCGGCTCAGTCGCTGTCGCTGGAACCGGCTACGCTGGCGGGAATCATTCGGGAGTGGCTCGAATACGTGCCGGAGAAGGTGATGTTCGGGACGGACGCGTACCCCTACAGCAATGAGATGGGGTGGGAGGAATCGGGCGTGATAGCGGCCAGAACGGGTCGCCAGGCTCTGGCGATCGCCCTCACCGGAATGCTGCGGGATGGCGAGATTTCGCGCGCCCGCGCCTCGGAACTGGCCCGCATGGTGCTGCGGGAGAACGCCAAGGGCCTGTACGGCTTGTAGGGTATGCTTTAGCTTGCCGAATCTTGTTTTGTGGGCATGCCCTGCCCTGGGCAAGCTAAAGCATACCCCACGGTCCGCTATACTACGGACGGTTGAACTATGGACACAATAGTCGGTATTTTCATCGGCCTGGTGTTGTGGTTTGTGGTGCGGTGCGTGCTGTTTGGCTTCTACACCATCGATCAGAACCAACGTGCCATCAAGACGCGCTTCGGCCGTGCGGTGCGGGTACCCAGCGGGAAGACCACCCTCGACGACCCCATTGCCGAGTTCCTCCTGCCCGAGGAACGATCGCGTTACGCCTACCCCCAGGTCCGTGTGATCCAGCCCGGCGGGCCTTATTTCAAGATGCCGTGGGAAAAGATTCACAAAGTGGCGATCGCCACCAACACGGTAAATATGGCGCTCGACCTGGAAGACCGCACGGCCAATGAGAATGGCACGCGTCTCGAGGCCGTCACGAAGGACCAACTGAATACCGGCCTCACCGGCCAGATCCGCTACCGGGTGAGCGAGGCGAATCTCTACGCGTACATTTTCGGGATCAAGAAGCCCTTCGTCCACGTGATGGGCTACTTCGTCTCGGTCCTGCGGCAGCGCATTGCCAACTTCGAGGCCAAGAATGTTCCGGTGCCGGAAACACCCGGTGGTGCTCCAGGCGCGTCGCAGGGGGCCTCCGCCGCTGCGGAAGTGCCTCTGGCCGGCAGCGAAATGACGGGGATCTCGATCAACGATTTGCGCAAGAATCTCCGCGACCTGAACGAATTCATGGATCAGGAATGCCGCTCCGCCCCGGCGCGCTACGGCGTGGTGCTGGACGCCTCGCTGATCACCGGCATCGACCCGCCGCCCGAGGTGGAATCGGCGCTGGCCGCCATCAACACCGCGCACAATCAGGTATCCAGCGACATCAGCCTGGCGCAGGCGGCGGCCGACCAGAGGGTGGTGCAGTCGCGGCGCGCCGTGGAGATCGAAACCCTGAAGGCCCAGGCCGAGGTGCAGCCCATCAAGGCGCTGGCTGCCGAGCTGTCGGCGCTGCATAACGCCGGCTCCAGCACCTTGGGGGCTTACCTGCGGAACGTACGACTGGCCCTCTATGACAAGGCCCAGCAAGTCTACCAGGAGGTGTCGAGATGACCACCACATTGACCGCGATTCTGATTACCTTCCTGGTGGCGTTTGTGGCCGAGAAGGTGGTGCTGGCGCTGTGCCGCATCTTCGGCATTTTTGCCATCGTTCAGGAGCGCACCTGCCGCGTGTATGTGCTGTTCGGGAAGGTGATCGGGATTCTGGATGAACCCGGTCTGCACATCCTGCCCTTCAAGATCGGCCCGGCGGCCTTCGTGATTAATTTCCTGGGAACGTGCCAGGTGTTGGACCTGCGGCTCGACCAGGAATATCTGCGCAGCCAGCCGGTCAACTCCGAGGAAGGCGCGCCCATGGGGATCGGGATCTGGTACGAGATGTGGATCAGCGATCCGGTGTCGTATCTGTTCAAGAACACCGATCCGCGCGGTTCTCTGCGGGCCAACGTCAGCAACGCGACGGTGCGCTGTCTCAGCAACATGCCGCTGGCCGAGATGCTGGAAACGCGCCATACCATGAGCCAGACGGTGCGCGCGGAGGTGACCAGCAAGTCGCAGGCGTGGGGGTACCAGCTCGGGTCCGTCTATATCCGGAAGGTGCATTTCCGCGATGCCGGCATGATCCGCCAGATTGAAGCGAAGGTGGTGAACCGCCTGCGCCAGGTGACCTCGGCGATCAAGCAGGCCGGCGCCAACCAGGTGAGCGTGATCACCAGCTCGGCGGAGCGTGAAGCGGCCTTCGAGTTTGCCAAAGCGGCGGCCATACGGCCGGCTACTATGGGACAGGCGTTTCAGGAGATCGCGCGCGAACCGGCGGTTTCCGAGGCGCTGTTCGATATTCTGGAAACGCAGCGGCTGCTGGCTGGCGGCGCGAAGCTTACGCTGCTGCCCTCTGGGCCGCACGGTCGCATGCTGGGGACGCTGCTGGCATCGGACACCACTGCGGGCGCAGCGGCTCCTCCGCCGAAGAAGTAATGTGGGGCAGGCAATCTTGCCTGCAGCCGGCTTTCAGCCGGCCGAACCTCCTTGCAGTTTGGCCATTCTGAGCACAGCCCTTCTGCCCGGTGCTGGCTCCTGGTGGGACAGGCGGTTCGCCTGTCTGCCGGCTGAAAGCCGGCCGCATGCCTCACGCTTTCAGCAGTATTCGCAGGCCGCCTCCGGCGGCTGACAGACCACAAAAAACGATGGTCTGTCCTACCCCGCCGCCCGCCGCAACCGATCCAGCACCCCCGCCCATTCGGCCGTCTCGGGCGGACGCTCCAAGGCAATCCAATCCAGCCTTTGCGCATCCAGCCGGTGCAGCGTCTCGTACAACATCGCTGCATACTCCCGCGGATCTGCCGGCATTCCCCGCCCGATCCGCAGACACACACCGTTGCCCGCAGGAGGCTCGTCGCCATCACCCAGCAAATAGAGCGGCGTGGCCGGCCGGTAATGGCGCGGGTGCATTCCGGGCGATGCATGCGGCCCCGCGCTCGAAGCCCCAAACACCTCCACCGGGCCAATCAACTCCTCGATCTCCGGCAGCGGAATCACGCCCGGACGCAGCAGCACCGGCCGGTCTACCAGGGAAAGCACCGTCGATTCGATCCCCACCAGCGCCGGTCCCCCGTCGAGCACATAATCGGCGAGGCTCTCCGGCACATGCTCCGCGGTCGTCGGCGATAGCTCAGTGAACCGATTGGCGCTGGGCGCAGCGATCGGCACACCCGCGGCGCGAATCAGCTCCAGCGCCAGGGGGTGCGCCGGCACGCGCAGCCCGACCGTCGGCAGGCCGGCAGTCACCACATCCGGAATCTCCGCACGCTTGGGGACCACCAGGGTCAGCGGCCCCGGCCAGTAGCGGCGTGCCAGAGTCTCGGCGGCATCCGGCCAGCGCGCAGCCAAACCGCGTGCCATCTCCACCGAATCGACATGCACAATCAGCGGGCTGGTCCGCGGACGCCCCTTGGCGGCGAAGATTCTCGCCACCGCCGCCTCATCCAGGGCATTCGCACCCAGCCCGTACACCGTCTCGGTGGGAAAAGCCACCAGCTTACCCGCACGGATCAGCCGGGCGGCATGGGCTATGTTGCCTTCCCCCGGGCTCACTCCGGGCTCTCGTCCTTGTCGTCGCCCGCGATCTTGCCGGTCTTGCGCCACACCAGCCAGGCATGGATCAACGGCTCCAGGTCGCCTTCCAGCACGCGATCCACATCGCCCAACGACAGCTTGCTGCGGAGATCCTTCACCAGGCGGTACGGTGCCAGCACGTAATTGCGGATCTGGCTGCCGAAGTTGATCTCGAGTTTGGAATCCTCGGTCTTGCGGGTCTCCGCGCGCTTCTTCTCCAATTCGTGATCGTAGAGCCGCGCGCGGAGTTGCTTCATGGCGGTGGCGCGGTTCTTGTGCTGGGACCGCTCGTTCTGGCACTGCACCACGATTGGGTCATCTCCGTTGGTGGGGAAGTACGTGATCCGCACCGCCGAGTCCGTCATGTTGACGTGCTGGCCGCCGGCGCCCGACGCGCGGAAGGTATCGATCCGCAGGTCCTCCAGCTTGATATCGATCTTGATTTCGTCATCCAACTGTGGATAGACGAACACCGAGGCGAACGACGTGTGCCGCCGCGCATTGGCATCGAACGGCGAGATGCGCACCAGCCGGTGCACCCCGATCTCGGATTGCAGCAGTCCGTAGACATTCTCGCCATTCACCTCGAAGGTGACCGACTTGATGCCCGCGCCTTCGCCCTCCAGGCGGTCCGTTACCAGGATCTGAAATTTCTCGCGCTCCGCCCAGCGCAGGTACATGCGCAGCAGCATCTCGGCCCAGTCCTGGCTCTCCGTCCCGCCGGCGCCGGGATGGATGGTGACAATGGCGCTCTTCGACGCATTGTCGCCGGAGAGCAGCATGGCGGTTTCCAGGCGCTCGAGCAACTCGCCATAGACCTTCATGTCGCGCTCGATATCGCCCTGGACCTGTTCGCCCTCCCGCGCCAGTTCGAACAGGGTGTCGAGGTCGTCGGTCATGCCGCGGATGCGGTCATCGTTGGCGATGAACTCTTCCAGCCGCTTGCGGTCCTGCATCACCTTCTGGCTCTTTTCAGGCTGGTTCCAGAAGTCCTTCGCGGAGATCTGTTCTTCGGTTTTGCTTAGCTTCTGTTTCTGGGCAGGAGCGTCAAAGATACCTCCGGACGGCCAGGGCCTGCTCGCGGAGGGGCTGATATGCGCGTTCCAACTCTTCTAATGTCATGGGGGTTCAGTCCCAATTCTAACAAATCCAACCGAGCCGCGACCGTGAGAAGCCGTGAAGAAAACAAAATCTTGCCACAGATAAACACCGATGAACACCGATAGTTCTTTTGTTTTCTTATCGGTGTTCATCTGTGTTCATCTGTGTTCATCGGTGGCTAAAGTCTTTTCTCGCCTTCTGAGTCCGAGCTGAGCTGAGGGAGCGATTGCTGACCCGCCACCTACTCCTGCCGTAAGCCGCTGCATGAGTCCTGATCGTGGCGCGGACACTGCTCTGTGACTTCCCCCGTTCCCGACGATGCAAGTCCTATGCTTTGCTGGG
>PMTT01000849.1 GCA_003167275.1 Bryobacterales bacterium
CCGGTATCCCTACCGCGATCCGCGGCCTTAATAGACTGGTGGGCAAGCTAAAGCATACCCTACTAGCGGAAGTGGTCGACTAACATGAGCGTGCTCTCTTCGTGATCGACTTGGGAAAACAGGATGGAGCGCTCGTCGGGCGACACTCCCAGGCCAAACCAGATCGGGTGACGATCGTCTCGATCTTGCCGTCCGCGAATCGCAGGAGTTGGATCGCCGTGCTGCCATCGGACTTCAAACGGGGCGTGAAATAGACACCCTTCCCCGACACAAAGAAGTTTGTTTGGAAGTTGATGGAGGGAAGCAACTGACCTTCCTCGCCGGCCGGCGACCGCTTCCACAGACTCCAGTCGTCACCCGAGCGCTTGCTGTAATATAAGTCGCCTTGCGGCGATTCGAGCGCCAGTTCCCCGTCGCCCCGGGTCACTTGTACCTCGGCGCCACCTTCGGCCGGCACCTTCCAGACCTGGTAGTCTCCGCTCCGGCTCGACCGGAAATAAATGAAGCGTCCATCCAGCGACCAACTGGGGATGTGGTCCCGGCCAGGGCCGGTAGTCAGTTGACGCGCCACACCACCGGTCGAAGGCACCACGTAGATCTTTTCCGAACCGTTGTACCGTGCCAGGAAAGCGATCTTCGTACCGTCGGGAGACCACCGCGGCCCGCCGGTGTCTCCAAACGAGGTGAGTTGCGCGGCGTTCTTTCCGTCCCGGCCGCAGACCCAGATTTCCGCGCTCCCCGAGCGCTGTGACAAGTACGCGATCCGCTTTCCGTCCGGGGAATACTGGCCTACTGGCCGCCACTATCCAGGCGGGTAGAAGAGAGTAGATTCGCCATCGTGGGGGTATCGCCCTGGCCGGACAAACGGACTTCCCAGATGTTGGTGTCGAGCAGGGTGGACACGTAAACCAGCTTCCCGGCCACCGCGGAAGCGCTTGCGGCACGGGCTTCGCGGCCGGCCAGCTTTATTCGCAGCGTGTGGACGATCGGCTGGAAACCCAAGGCGAGCCGCAACTGTTGACGCCGGGAGGCATCTCATCCGCAAGCCCCACATGGACGGCCGATGGCGCAAGATTGTCTACTCGGATGGCTACTACTTCGGGCCGGTCTTGAGACAGCTCACTCTCCCGTGGTTGGGAATTGGATCCCCCAGGCAGCAGGCGCTGCCCCTGGAGGGCGCCTTCGTCAGGTATTGTTGCCGGGCCGCGCCCTCCAGCGTGCGCGCCGCTTCAAATGCCACCTTCACGCGTTCCCATCGCCCGGCTGTCATCATGTCACCGCTGTAGGGTATGCTTTAGCTTGCCCACCTTGAGGTCGCTGGGCAAGCTAAAAAGCATACCCCACATCAACACTATAGACCGGGGACCGGGGAATCGGGCAAAAAGTCCTATTACTTCGCCCGTACTGGTGGACCTGTGATTCCACCGGGACCCCGCATATGATCAATCCAGTGGTTCCTGAGGCCACTAACGCAAAAACCAGTCATTGTGCCGGGGCGTTCGCTCCGCCCCGGCTCCTCTTACACGTCTTACTGCTCCATGACAACCGCCGCGGATCTCGGCGGAATCTCAAGCGTCCCCGACGTAGGCCGAGCATCAGGCTGCTCCGGCGTTGCCATAGTCAGTTGGCCCGGATTCGGTAGCTGCACCTTAGCTGTGATCTTCTCGCGTCCCTGATTTACCACCACCACCGCGCGCTTCCCGGCGCTAGTCACGAATACGGAGTAGCGGAACCCTCCATCGGCGCCGACCCTGGCTCCCAGCGTATCGCGGAACTCGGCATCCCAGAGCCAGACCCGGTATCTCCGGCGCAGGCCATCGATCTTTTTGCCGTAAGTCAGTGTCATTGGAAAGTCAGTCAGACGGCCCTTAAAGTTGTAAGGCTCGTAGCTGATGAGGTAGCGATCGAGCAGGACCAGGTTCAGGGTCTCGCGGTCGTCGAAGCCGGTGACGGCGACCATCAAAGGGGCTTGTGGGGCGATGTACCGCGCCACTGGCGTCGAACCGTAATCGATTCGGAAGTAGGAAAGCGGGTACGCCTGCATGAGCCAATCCTGGTGTCCTTCTCCGGCGAACAGAAAATCGCGGTCAATTCGGTCGGCAGCGGCCCGTAATTCCCCGGCCATCGGCATATCGCCGGCATAGATGAAGCCCGGCGGTGCATAACCATGATCGGGGGCGAAGTTGTATTTTACCGGACCGTGGTGACAGTTCTCGTCAAATAGCCAGCCGGATGCGCCAAGCGCCAGCAGTTTTTGAAACTCCCTGGTAGCAAGGTCCCGATAGCCAGGGCTAAGAAAGTCCATCACGGCCCGCCGGTGGTTGTTGATACCAGCCAATTGCGTGGGCGTATAGTAGCTGTATCCCCCCTGCTCATAGGGAATGCCGTACGGATCGGCCGCGGCGTATTGGTAGAGTTCCCGCTTGTACCCGGGCATAGTCATATCAGCCCAATTCAATTTGCCGAACAGGATGATCTTCACGCCCATGGCTTGGATCCGGGAAATCGCGTCGTGCAGTTGCTGCCAGGTGCCTAACCCCGGGTCAGTGTCTTGCACGGGATCGCCGCCGTCCTGTCCATCGAAGTTCCAGCCCACCAGTTGAATTGCCTTCACACCTTCCCTGGCGCAATCTTCGCCGTACTTCACCAGATCGGTATACGGTACGCGATAGTCTTGTTCCGGAGAATTGATCTGTAACTGCTGCCAGGAGTTTACATCTTTGATCCAAGAGGGAGTGTAGGGAGGCTTGAACCATGTCGCCCGCCACTTTTTGTACAGGTCCACGCCCGTGTGCCAACCGCCCTGGTAGGCACTCACAACCACGGTCGCGAGGTTGATTGTGGAATGAGGAGGGGCAAAGAGGAAGTGAGTGGTACGAAACTCCAGCCGTACCGGATGACCGCCGATCTCGTCCTGCTCGGGAACCCTGTTGCGAACTGAGTCGACCAGGCCCGGGAGTTGCTCGAAGGTGAATTGCAGCAGGTAGCTCTGGTTCGGATCGGCCATCTCGACATAGAGACCTCTGTCAGGCGCTTGAAGGAGACAGAAGAGGCTCCTGTAGGAATCGAACGTCTTCATCGGGGAGAATACACCCCAGTATCCTTTCTCACCTCGAAATGCGGGATAGATTTCATCAGACTGGAGATTCCCATACCACATGGTGCGCACTTCGATGCGCGTGTCCCGAGCCGGTGGGTTCAAGTCGCCGAGGTACGGATACTCAACCGTCTCCACCACCAGCGGCGAATCATTCACCAGGGTCCCGTCAAACTTCAGCGCGCCGCCCTCCAGAGTCACAGTTGCGCGGAATGTCATTGGCAGAACGCCGCCGTGTTCGCTCACCAGGTTCTTCCACTCAAGCATGAGCTGGTTGTCGGAGATTTTCCTTACTTCGGCGGCTTGCTGTTTCACTCCCAAGACGAAGTTGTCCCGGCGGTTCGGCAGGGGAGCGTGCAGACGAATAGAGACCCCGAGTTCAGGTCGCCGCTCGATGACCCAATGTGTAGACTTGTCTTCCAGGCGGGTCAAGGCGCCCGAGTTTGCGTCGAAGGCGGCCAACAGAGTTTTGTTCTGCAAGGTCACCTCGGCCGCCAGGGCCGGCGCCAGAGGCACAACCGCAGCGACACACAACGCGGCGAGGGTCCTTATACAAGGGAATGAGTTTGCCTTCTGATAGCTCATCGAAATGTCCTGACCATTTGACCAGAGGCCGTCCGGTGTCCAAACCCTACGCATTCGAAGTGCCAGATGCCGTTTCACATAAGTGGCATGACCTGAGTGTAGCTGGCGTCGGGCCACGTTGGGAACTCGATGGTTCCAACGCCAGGGAACCTTCGAGCGGATCGAACAACGGCTGAGTGGAGAAAGGGCGACCCCGGCCGCGGATGAACGCCGATAACAGCACGCCGGCGCAGGTGAGCCTCCTCCCGCGAACGGTGCGATCGGGGGATGGTGAAGGAGCCGGTCCGGCCACGAGCGTTCGGGGGAAGCCTTACCAGGCGGATGGGGAATCGGGCCCGAGCGTTGCGGCGGCCCCCTGAAAACGATACACTGGTTCCAGAACTGGCCCCTGAGCTCGTTCCTGGCGTTGGTTCCTCGTCGAGGAGCAGCCTAAGCCTCAATCCCCGGTCGTCTAATGGTAGGACAGCGGCCTTTGGAGCCGTGAATCGTGGTTCGAATCCATGCCGGGGAGCCAAATAACTTTAAATCAAACACTTACAAACACACTTGGACGGACGGTACGAACCTGGGTACTCCAGGCTCGTTCTTGTGTGAAATGCGAAATTGGAAGATGGCGGCGGGCATCCTTGCCGCGCTAGCCCTGCCGCCGGTCCTCCATCGTGGCGGGTGCGTAACCGTTTTGGGATTTCGCGTTTCAACCGCAGCCACCGCTCCCTCACGGTCGCGGCTCGGTTGCGGCGCTTGCTGATTCAACGTGAGTTACCGAGCCGCGACCGTCAGGGAGCGGCTGCCGGGCGAGGACTTCCCCCAAACGGTTACACACCCCATCGTGGCTCGGAACGCATGGCGGGAGTGAAACTTGCCGATCGCGTCGAACGCCAGGTGACAAGGGGGAGCAAGATTCCCGACTATCGGAGAGCCGACAACTGAGGCAGCGTCGAAACATTCCAACCGCCTCCCAGCGCCTTAATCAGCAGGACATTCGCCTCCAATCGTCTCCGCATGATGTCGATATCGTTGCGCGCGTTCTG
The DNA here is from genome assembly GCA_003167275.1 of Bryobacterales bacterium. GTDB lineage: Bacteria > Acidobacteriota > Terriglobia > Bryobacterales > Bryobacteraceae > JAIQFL01. Next base: position 4,714 of record PMTT01000849.1, read on the forward strand.
GAGCGCGGCAGTCTGCCAGGTGATGACCTGCAGGTAAGTGTCAACGCCACCTTCGTACCTGGTCTTGAATAAGTCGAGCGATTGGCCGGCTGACTCGGTGGCCTGGTGCTGCTGCTGCGCTTCCGTCTCCAGTTCGCGCAGCGCGGCCAGGTTGTCCTCCACCTCCTGAAATGCAGTCAGGGCCGACTGCCGGTAAGCCGCGACCGTCGCGTCGTATTGGGAACGTGCAATGTCCGAATTGGCCTGTCGCAGGCCATGGTCGAAGAGCGTTTGCGTCAGGGTTGGTCCCACCGCCCAGAGGCGGCTCGGCCACGTCAGCCAGTTCAGCGGGGAGGTGCCCACGAAGCCCGCAACCGCAGACAGGCTGAGTGTCGGATAGTAGGCGGCCTGGGCGATCCCAATCTGCTCGTTGGCGGCGGCCATGCGGCGCTCCCCGGCGGCGATGTCCGGCCTTCGTTCCAACAGTTGCGACGGCAGGACGCCCGGAACCGGCGGCAAGGCGGGTGGATGGATGGTGAGCGGCAGGGCGGTCAGACTCACTTCGGCCGGTGGCTTGCCGATCAGGACGGCGACAGCATGTTCGAAGCCGGCGCGTTGAACAGCGACGTCCGTCAGTGCCGCCTGGGCGGCCAGTAGTTGGGTGCGAGCCTGAGTCACATCCGACTCCGGCGAGGCCCCTCCGTTGTACCGGTCTTCGGTCAGTTGTAATGCGTCCTGGTAAGCCTTCACGGCTTCACCCAGCAGTTTCTCCTGCGCGTCGGCGCTGCGAAGGTCGAAGTAATCCACCGCGAGCTCGGCGTGCAGGCTCAAGCGCGCCGTCTCCTCATCCGCGGCGCTCGCCTGAGCCTGCTCCACCGCGTAGGTCACCGAGCGGCGAACGCGGCCCCACAGATCGACCTCATAGTTGAGGTCGAAGGGAAGGGTAAAGTTGCCGACTCCGCTGTTGGCCGACGACTGATTGAAGTACGGCTGATTCGCCGAGTCTCGCACCGCGCCTGCGGAAGGTCCCACATGAATGGCGGGTGCCTGGGCGGCGCGGTTCACGCGAATCGCGGCGCGGGCGGTCCGGAAATTGGCTTCGGCCTGCTTGAGCGTCTGGTTTGCGCCATCCACCTGGTCTTCCAGAGCATTGAGCTGCGGGTCCTGGAACAGTTCCCACCACTTGCCGCGGATCGCAGAGTCACTGGGCTGCGCTGTTTTCCAACCGTCCATCTCCTTGAAAGTTGACGGCCCAGGTTCCTTGAACGCAGGAGTGACCGGCACCGTGGGGCGCGCATATTTCGGGCCAACCATGCATCCCGTCGACATCAGGAAGGCGAAGGCGGCCAGCCATGCGACTGCGGATTTCATTGCCCGTCTCCTTTCTCCACCTGGACCGGGGTCCCGCCGATGAGCGAATCGGAAGGGGTGAGAATCACCGCGTCGCTGCGCCGCAGCCCGGCCGTGACCTCCACGGTGGCGCCATGATCGCGGCCGATCGTGATGGGCACCAGTTCCGCCAGTCCATTCCGAACCACGCCGACCTGCAGCCCCTGCGCCCGGAAGAGCAGCGCAGTGGCGGGAATCTCCAGGCCGCCGCCGGCTCCAGTTCCTTGAATATGGACGAACGCGTAACCGCCGGGAAGGAGTTGACCGGTGGGGTTGTCGACATCCACCTCCACATTCAGGGTCCGCGAGGCCGGATCGATGGCGCTGGAGTCTCGCACCACGGTGCCGTGAAAGACTTGATTGGGAAATTGATCGGTGGTCAAGGTGACACGGGCGCCGGTCCGAACCGCGGTGGCCGAGACTTCCGGCACCGGCACGTAGACGCGCAATTTATCGATGGCGGCCAGGTGGAACAGTTCCTTGGGGGACGAGCCTGCGTCGATCAATGCGCCCATGTCGGTCTGACGCGCGGTGATGACTCCATCGAACGGCGCGTAGACTTTCTCGTAGCCTTGGAGTTGTTCCAGGCGCCGGACATTCGCCATGCTCGCGTCTACCGCGGCCTGTTTGGAGGCGAAATCGCTGACGGCCTGGTCGGTCTCCTGTTTGGAGACCGCATGCTTCTGCAGCAGGCTCTGCCAGCGCTCGGCCGTGGTACGGGCCAGATCCAGATTGCTTTCGACACTCTTCAGGTCGGCCCGCGCCTGTGCAAGTTGCTGGTCGACTTCCGGGGTCTCGATCTCGGCCAGAAGCTGGCCCTGTTGGACGTGAGCGCCAATGTCGAAATACCAACGCTTCAGGTATCCATTGGTGCGGGCATAAATGGGAGCTTCGACATAGGCTAGGATGTTCGCGGGCAGCACCAACTCCTCCGCCTTTCCGCCAGCCTTCGGATACACCACGGACACGCGCGCGGCCGCGCCTGCCTGCGCCGTTTCGACCAGGCTCTTGGCTGCTGCTTCGCGCTCGCGAATGCCCGAGACGACTACGAAGGCGATCGCCAGGGCTACTGCGCCAGACAACAGACTTAGTCCCGCGGCAAGCTTCGGCGATTTGCCAGGCTCCGCGGGCTCGGCGGTTTGAACTGAACTGGTTTGAACTGCGGTGGTTTGAACTGGGGTGTTATCGATTTCTTGGGTCATGGACTCTCCTCCTTTAGACATGCACCGGCTCCCGATCCTCCCGATACTCTCGCGGGGCGGACGGTTCTTTCCGGCTTCCATGCAGTAACGCAAACACAGACGGTACAAATATCAATGTGGCGACGGTAGCCAGCATCAGCCCGCCGATCACGGCCCGTCCCAGCGGCGCGTTCTGCTCGCCGCCATCGCCCGCTCCGAGGGCCGTGGGAATCATGCCGATGATCATCGCCAGTGCCGTCATCAGGACCGGGCGGAAGCGCGTGGCGCCGGCCTCCAGCGCGGCTCGGACCGCGTCGCCGTGATGTTCGAGCCTCTCCTTGGCGAACGAGATCACCAGAATGCTGTTCGCCGTCGCGACCCCCATGCACATGATGGCGCCCATCAGCGCCGGCACGCTCAGCGTGGTGTGGGTGGTGAATAGAAACAGGGCGATGCCGCCCAGTGCCGCGGGCAGGGCCGTGATGATGATGAACGGGTCGAGCCAGGATTGGAAGTTCACCACGATCAGCAGATAGACCAGGACGATGGCGAATGCCAGCCCCGCCAGCAGGCCCACGTACGAGGAGCGCATGGTGTCCAACTGCCCTCGCACGCGAATGAAGCTGCCGCGTGGGAGGGAGCGTTGGTTCGCGCCGACGACCTTCTGAATGTCGCGGCCGACCGCCCCGAGATCGCGATCCTGGACGGCTCCGTAAATATCGAGCACGCGGCGAATGTTGTAATGCGAGATCACCGCCATCTCGTTGGTGCGCGAAATCGACGCGACATCATCAAGAATCTCCGGCTTGGTCATGCCGCTGGCGGTGATCGGAATGCCTTTCAGATCCTGTAAGGTCTGCATCTGGTACTGCGGGGTTTGGGCCACCAGGTTGTAGTTCACGCCGTTTTGATAGTTCAGAAAGAACATCGGCTGAGTCTGAAGGCTGCCGCTCAAGGTGTTCAGCAGACTGGTGGCGATATCGTGTTCCGTATATCCGCCCTGCTCCGCCTTGGTGCGATCTACCTTCACGTCGAAAACGGGGTAGTCCTCGGGTTGTTGGATTCGCAGGTCCACCAGTCCGGGCACCTGGTGCAGTTGTTGCAACATCACATTGGCAACCCTGCGGATACCTGGTGTGTCGGTCCCTTCCACTTGCACATTGATGGGAGCGGGCAGGCCGAAGTTCAGAATCTGGGTCACGATGTCAACCGGCAGCACATAAAACGTGACGCCGGGATACTGGCGGAGCAGCACGGCGCGCAGACGCCCGACGTAAGCCGCGGTGGGATGGTGATCCGGGGTCAACTGCACCTGAATGTCGGCATCCGCCGGACCGATGGGCGCCGAGGTCGAGTAGGAGAGGTTCAGGCCGGAATAAGGCAGGCCGATGTTATCGACAAT
>PMTT01000416.1 GCA_003167275.1 Bryobacterales bacterium
GTGCGGATTCGGGAAAGCGGGCGAGTGCTCACGGGCCGGGAGGTCGGATGCTTCCTGGTGCTGAGCCTGTTGGCGCTCGATGCGAAAGAGATGGCCGTCACTCTTCCCATCGTGCTCCTCGCCTATGAATGGAGTTACCAGCGTGCGGCGCTACCGAAGTGGGGGCAAATTGCCGCGTGGCTTCGCGGTCCTGGCTACGTGATCGCGCTCGCGGGCGTTCTCGACGTTGCGTATTGTTACGGCAAGGCATTCGGGCGCGACGCGCTGATGAAGCAGGCGGCGTACACTCCCGTAATCTCGTGGGATCGATGGGAGACCTTTCAGGCCAGATCGCTGGGCGAGTTGTTCTTAGCGTGGGGCCAGTTCCAGATGCGCGACGTGGCGCTGTTGTGGTTCGCGGTCTTCTACCTGGCGCGTCGGCTCAATCGTCCGGTGCTCTGGTTTTGCTGGCTGTTTGTGGCGGTAACTCCGCTGCCCATCGAGTTTCTGGAAGGCCGGGGCGCTGCCTGCCTGTATGTGCCGCTGCTCGGCTGGGCGATCTTCGCCGCGGTGATTTTCCGCGAGATCGTCAATTTGCTGTCACGCGTCCTGATGGGCGATCCGATCCTTCGCCACTTGGGGGCTCACTCGATCTGCGCGATCCTGATCGCTACCGGGATGTTCCTGTGGGCCGCGGAAGGCCGCCGATTGAAGGAGTCCTACGTGCGGCCTTCGATGTCGGCACTCGGACAACCGACTTGGGATGTGATACAGCAGCTCAACGTATTACATCCCGAGGCTCGCCCTCACAGCCGCATCGTCTTTCTGAACGATCCTTTCGAAGGTTGGGATATGGCGTTTATTGCCCAATTGTGGTTCCGCGATCGAAGCATCGAGATCAAGCTGGATCGGAAGACCCCTTTCACCCGTGAAGAGTTGGCGCAAGCGGACCACGTATTCACGTTCGCGGACGGGAGGCTGGTTCAGGTGCGTTAGCCGCCGGCTGCTGCTGCGTCATGCAATGCAGCGCGCCGAGGCCCAGGATCAGTTCCGTACAATTGATGCCTGTCACTTCCCGATCGGGGAACAGGCGCGCCAGACGGGCCAGAGCTACGCGGTCGTTTGGGTCGTTGAAGGTCGGGACTAACACCAGCCCATTGGCGATGTAAAAGTTCGCATAACTGGCCGGCAGCCCCTGGCCCGCGAAGATCAGCGGCCGTGGCATGGGAAGCTTCACCACTTTCAGTCCGGCCGAATCGAGAATCCTGCCGTTCTCCCGCAGCGGCTCGTAGTTGGGGTCGGAGCGGTCTGACTCCGAAGAGAGGACCACCGTCTCCGGCCCCACGAACCGCGCCACGTCGTCGACATGACCATGCGTGTCGTCGCCGGTGATGCCGTTGTGCAGCCAGATCACGCGTTCGACGCCCAAATAGCGGCCGAACATCTTCTCGATCTCCTGGCGGCTCATTCCCGGATTGCGGGCCTGCACAGGGCTCAGCAGGCATTCCTCCGTGGTCAACAGCAGCCCCGCTCCATTGACATCGATGCTGCCGCCTTCCAGGACCATCGGAGGCGTCCAGACCGGGAGTTTCAGCCGATCGGCCAACTTCGCGGGGACGGCCGCATCCAGTTGCCAATCGTCATACTTGGCCCAGGCGTTGAAGCGCCACGCGGTGAGCCCCACCCTGCCGCCGGGATTCTGGACGAAGAGCGGGCCATAGTCGCGGGTCCAGGCGCGGTTCGTCGGGCACGGGAAAAACTCCACGGAGTCCATGGACGCGCCCACCTTTCGCAGCACGCGCCGCGCCTGCTCTTCCAGCGCGTGGTCTTTCACCAGGATCCGCACCTTCTCCACGCGGCTCAACTTGCGGACGATCTCACCGTAGACCCAGGGGATGGGGGCGAATCGCCCCGGCCAGTCCTCGCGATTGTGGGGCCAGGCGATCCAGGTAGCTTCGTGCGGCTCCCACTCCGCGGGCATGCGGAAACCCCGTGGGGTATGCTTTAGCTTGCCAATCTTCTGTTGGGGTGTCACGGGCAAGCTAAAGCATACCCCACATTTCAATCGATCACCCGCTTCAAAATCGGGCCGTAAGCGTCGATCCGCCGGTCGCGCAGAAAAGGCCAATTGCGGCGGACTTCTTCGATCCTCCGCGGGTCGCACTCCACAATGAGCGTCTCTTCCCGGTCGTGGCTTCCTTCCGCCAGAACCTGCCCGAACGGGTCGGCAACAAACGACCCGCCCCAAAACTCCAATCCGCGCTCCGGCGGCCCTTCATAGCCCACCCGATTCACAGCCGCAACGTAGAGCCCGTTGGCGATGGCGTGGGAACGCTGAATGGTCCGCCATGCGTCATGCTGCGCCTCACCATATTGGGCCTTCTCCGAAGGATGCCACCCGATGGCCGTAGGGTAAAACAGCACCTGGGCGCCCCCCAGCGCTGCGATTCTGGCCGCTTCGGGATACCACTGGTCCCAGCAAACCAGCGCGGCCACGCGGGCATAGCGGGTATCGAAGCAGCGAAAGCCCAGATCCCCCGGTGTGAAATAGTATTTCTCGAAGTACAGAGGGTCGTCGGGGATGTGCATCTTGCGGTAGGTCCCGAGCAGCGTGCCATCGGCATCCAGGACCAGCGCGGTATTGTGATACACACCCGCGATTCGGCGTTCGAAGACGGAGCCGACGATCACCACCGAAAGCTCGCGGGCCAGCCGGGAAAAGCTCTCACTGGTCGGCCCGGGAATGGGCTCGGCCAGGTCGAAGAGGTCGGCGTTCTCCTCGCGGCAGAAGTACTGCGAACGGAAGAGTTCCTGGACGCAGATGATCTGCGCGCCCTTTCCGGCAGCCTCGCGGATGCGCCACTCGGCTTTCGCCAGATTCTCGTTGGGGTCCTTGGCGCATGCCATTTGGATCAGGCCGACGCGGAATTTCGCATGGTGCACAGGACCATTGTAGCGGGCCTGACACCGGTTTCCCGGTGAGTAGGAGAGCGTGCGGCGTGTCGACCCGCAGGCACGTGTGTTCTTGGCCCGCCGCGGCGGGAAGGTGCCGCCATTGCCCTGGTGGGGCGGACTCCCTGGTCCGCGCGGGTCCCCCNNCTGTCGCCCATTGAATCAGATTCTGGCGCGATACAAGCAGGCCGACGGGGGCGTCGGCCGCGGACCAGGGGGTCCGCCCCACAAAGCAGTGTTTTCAAGGGGGTCCGCCCCACAATGGGTGGACACGTTAGAATTAAGGGAGCTTACCGAAACCAATGAGAGTTCCTGGCCTTTACCTGTCCGCGTGCTGCGCGGCCTTTTCTTTCCTCACGCTGCCGATGTCCGCGGCAGCACCTGGCGATTTCGACGCCCTGATTAATGCCGCCCGTTCGGCGCCCGCCGAGTTTTCGGCCGATGCCCTGATCCGTCTTGCGGCCCTGGACCAGATCGGAAAAGAGCGAAGAATCGAATTGCTGGAGCAGGCTTTCCAGAAGGCCTCGGGCGCGCAGCAGCCATTCAAGCGCCATGCCGTGCCCATGCGGACCGACGGTTCCGCCGGTTACTGGAACCGGGTCTACAGCCAGGGTCTCGATGGGCTGTCGTTGCGCCTAAGGGCAGTGGAATCGATGCTGCTGCTCGACAAAGGCAAAGCCCGGGAGTTGTTCCTGCAGATTCCCGCGCCGGAGACGCCGCGCCTGACCTGCGAGGAGTTTCAGGTGTACGATGTCGGCCGGTTTTACGACGTCCTCGGCAAGCTCGTGCAACAGGCCTTCACCGAGAAGGAGACCGAGGCGGGCGAGCCGTTCCAGTTGCTTCGGCGGTATTCCGGAGCCTTGACTTCACCAGTGCAGGCGGCGCCGCTGGCGCATGTCCTTGCGACCGCAAAGGCGACCGATGCCGATTTCCGGACGCTGGTGGAGTCCTTCGCCGGGGCACTGAAGAAGGTGACCGGGGACGACCGCTCGTTTGCTTACATGAGCACCTTGGGAAAGGAAGTCCTGGCGGTGGTGGACGAGTGCAAGCGCCGGCACCTCTCGCCCCTGCTGCTGGTGGAGTCGTATCGTGTCTATCTGGTGATCAACCTCTCTACGGCACGGTGCGCCGACGACGATTTGATGAACGCCGGAAAAGCGTCCTTCGGAGTTTTTTCCACCCAGGGGGCCGAGGACCCGAATGCCGATTATGTGAGCTTCTACAACGACAAGCTCCAGATGCCTCCCCTCCAGCCGATTCAGGAAGTGGAAGCCACGCCCTCCCGTCTCGAAGGGGTCGCCACCGGTTTGCGGTCCTGCCAGGACGAACAGTGCCGCGCGGTCGCGGCCCAGATCCGGGCGCTGCTCTTGTCGCCCACCGGCTCGCCCTACCTGCCGGCCGAGCGGGAGACGCCCGAGTGGCAGGCTGGACTTCGAGCGGTGCTGTCGGCGCTCTCCGACTGGAAGCCGGGCAACGGAACTCCTCCGGCGGAGTACTTCCGCGAGAAGTGCGCCGCCTATGGGGACCTGATGACGCTGGCCTTGACGGGCGCCCATCGCGACCCGGTTCTGCACGCCATTTTCGACTTCGTCAATGGAAACCAGTTCCAGGCGGCCAGCCGCATGGAGTGGTTCCTGCCGGTGAACACGCTGATCGGGCGGGTGGGCCTGGACCCGCTGGGGCTTGGCAAGTTCGCCGCCGAGTTGCGCAAAGCCAGCGACCCGGTGATTGCCATGTACGCGAACCTGGAGGCAGCAGCGCCGCGGTCTCCCGACCGGATCCTTGCGCTGCTATAGCACGTCGGCGAAACCGCGCTTCAAATGGCGGAAGAAGAGACCGCCGATGACGAAGGCCGCGACCCCGTAAGCGGCCACCACGGCCAGATCGCGCAGGTTGGGCATCCGAGTGCCCAGCAGGAGCGCCCGGTAGGCGTCCACGGTGTAAGCCAGGGGGTTGAACTTGAGCGCAGGCTTCGCCCAATCGGGAAAATCTTTGCTCTGAATGAAAATCGGGGTCGTCCAGAACCAGAACGTCAAGATCACGCTCAGGAACTGGGCGGTGTCCCGCAAAAACACTTGCAGGCTGGCGACGATCCAACCGAGCCCCACCGCCAAGAGCCCGATCACCAGGACATACAGCGGCAGGATCACCAGAAAAACGCTCAGGCGTTGCAGATAGACGACAGACCCCACCAACATGAGAGTTAAGGCCAGCAAGTGGCTTATCAGGGACGACAGGAAAACCGATACCGGAATGATCTCCGAAGGGAAGACGGTTTTGGTGATGAGGTTGGCGTGATCCAGCAGACTGGCGGCGGAGCGTTGCAGGGTTTCGCTGAAAAGCAGCCAGGGAAGCATCCCGGCAAACAGGAATAGGGGATACGGAATACCGCCTGGGGATGGTTGCTTAAAGCAGTAGTGGAAGACAAAGGTCCAGCTAAGCAACATCACCAGGGGGTGAATCAGGCCCCAAATCCAGCCGATCGCCGACCCGACGAAGCGCTGTTCAAAATCCCGCCGGACCAGTTGAAAGAGCAAACTGCGACGGTCAACCAAATTTCGCAGGAATAGCGTTCCGGGGAGGTGCCTGAGCACGGTAGATTCACATAATATCAATTTTATCAATAACTTGCAAATACGCCTGGGACTGCGGTTTTTGGTTGACATCCAGTTGTCTTTATTGTTACAGTTACAGTTTCGCCAATTAGCTGTACCCGTATTGCCAATAGCCCCACCGGGTCTCGGAACCGCCGTTCGTTCCGAATCTCAACGATCCGGCCGGAGAAGACTATGAAGCAAGAATATTTCGTTGTAGTACTGGCCCATTCGCTGCGTGGCAGGCTACGACGCATCCATATACCTCATCAAGCCGTTTACGCAGTTCTGGTTCTAGCTCTCGTCGGATGTTTTTCGGTGTTCGGTTTCATCGCCAGTTATTCCCGCATGGCGTTGAAGGTCGCGAACTATAATGCGTTGAAGCGGGAGGCCGACGGCCTCCGTTCCCGCTACCAGACCCTGCTCACCCGGGTCAACCAGACCGACACGCAGCTTGCCAGCCTGCAGATCTATGCCCGCGAAGTGACCGTGGCGTTCGGCATTAAGCAGAAGTTGGAGGGCCCCTCCGACATTTCAGCCGAAGGGAAACTGGTGCCTTCCTTCGCCGAGAGCCTTGACGATTACGACTCGCTTCGCTCAGCCAACATTCTGGCCCTGCAGAGCAGAATGTCGCACCGTTTCATTGCGACCGTGGCAGCGCCCAGCATCTGGCCCGTGGACGGACGCGTGATCGGACCGTTCGGACAGCGGACCGACCCGTTCTCGGGTGAAGGCGCGTTCCACAAGGGCGTTGACATCAGCTCTCCCACCGGCACGCCGGTTCGGGTAACGGCTGATGGGATCGTGATCTTCACCGAGTTTGAAAGCGGCTACGGCCGCGTGGTGAAAGTGGACCACGGCGGCGGCCTCGTCACCTACTATGCCCACCTGTCCCGTTCCTACGTCCATCCGGGACAGGACCTTCGGCGGGGCGACCTGGTAGGAGAAGTGGGAACCACCGGCCGCGTCACCGCTCCGCACCTGCACTATGAAGTGCGGACGCACGGCACGCCGATCAATCCGTATCCGTACCTGGTTTCCCGCGTGGAAGCCTACCAGACTCCACCGCCGAAGCCCACGACGAACTTCCCGTTTGATTAGTTGGGGTGTGCCCAATTGTGGGGCAGCCAATCCTGGCTGCAGCCGCCCTTTAGGCGGCCGTTGCCATTGCCTCAAAGTCCCGTTATATTCTGGAATGTCTTGTGGGGCATGCTTTTTTAGCTTGCCGTCTTAAGTCGACTGCGCAAGCTAAAGCAATCCTATTCCGACCTCAGAGAAACCACCGCATCAATCCGAGCCGCTCGCCGGGCCGGGATATAGCTGGCCATCAGCGGCCGCAGGAACAGGGCATTCGCGACGCTGAAGATGGACGTGTTGGCCCCGATCCCGATGGCCAGCGACAACAGCGCGGCCAAGGTGAAGCCGGGATTCCGGGGGAAGGCCCGTAATGCGTAACGGAGATCCTGCAGCATCGACAGTAGCCGCCGGTAATCGCACCATGGTAATCCAGCCATTTAGCACGGGCACTCTTGCCTGCTTGGGTTTTGTGTTGTGTCGTGTTCCTTTGCGCAGCGCGGCTCACCAGAACCAGAAGCCCAAAACAGGCAAGAATGCCCATGCTACTAGTACACTTGGATTTACCCAAAATGCTTTTCTATACCCTCACCATCTTCCTCTCGGCCTTCCTTCTGTTTGAAGTGCAGCCGATCATCGCCAAGACGATCCTGCCCTGGTTCGGCGGCACCTCGGCGGTCTGGAGCACCTGCATGCTCTTCTTCCAGATCGTGCTCCTGCTGGGCTACCTCTACGCCCATTGGCTGAACCGGGCGCTCCCACCCCGCAAGCAGGCGATCGCGCACATCGTCTTGCTGTTGGCCAGTCTCGCCACCCTGCCCATCCTGCCCAATCCGGCCTGGAAGTCGGCGGGCGTGGCCCAGCCGTCACTGCGAATCCTGGCCCTGTTGGCCGTCACGGTGGGGTTGCCCTACTTCCTGCTCTCCTCCACCAGCCCGCTCTTACAAGCCTGGTATGCGCGCAACCACAAGGAAGGCCTGCCCTATCGCCTTTTCGCCCTCTCCAACCTGGCCTCCATGCTGGCGCTGCTGAGCTATCCCCTGCTGATCGAGCCGAACCTCCCCACCCGCATGCAGGGGCTGGTATGGACGGCCGCCTATGTCTGCTTTGCGGCATTTTGTGCGATGACCGCCTTACGCGCCTCCGCGGAACCCCAGGCAGTGCAGGCGGCCGTGCCGAGCGCCGCCGAACCGCCCGACTCCGAACCTTCCTGGACCGTCCGCCTCATCTGGCTGGGCCTGGCGGCCAGCGCCTCGGTGCTGCTTCTGGCCGTCACCACGCATCTTACCCAGGACGTGGCCGCGATCCCCTTCCTCTGGCTTCTCCCTCTCAGCCTCTACCTGTTGAGTTTCATCATTTGCTTTGAAGCTCCGCGGTTGTACTATCGCGCGGTCTTCGTCCCGCTGCTGTTCGCGGCGTTTTTGTATATGGCATACCGGGTCTGGCCGGGGCACAACGAATCGGAATTCACGCTCTCGTTCGGCTTCCTGAAAGCTGTGGGGCTTCACTTAAGGGACTTCACTTTCGACTCACCGGCTCAGCCGGCCCGTCTGACCATCGGGCTTTTGTCGGCGGCGCTGTTCATCGCCTGCATGGTCTGCCATGGCGAGTTGGTCCGGTTGAAACCGCATCCGCGCCACCTCACCGGCTTCTACGTGATCGTGTCGCTGGGAGGCGCCATGGGCGGCCTGTTCGTCGGGGTAGTGGCCCCTAACCTGTTCCGCGCGTACTACGAATTCCCCATCGGGCTGGCGCTTTGCGCGGTGGTCGCGTTCATCGTGTTCGCCAAGGGGGTGTGGCGCTTCCCTGCCCTGCGGCGTTCGGCGGCCTTGGCAGGGATGCTGTTGGCCATGGGCGGCTATCTCTATTTTCTGGGCAGCATCATGCATACCATGGTGGCCGGCTATTTGGTGGTGGAGCGCAATTTCTACGGCCAGCTCCGCGTTTCCGAAGTCGGCGATCCGAAAACCGACGAGACTGCCGTCCGCCGTTTCGTCCATGGCACCATCAACCATGGAGAGCAAAGCCTGCGCGAGGAGCACCGCCGCGAGCCGATCACCTACTTCTGCGAGCATTCCGGCATTGGCCGGGCGATGCGGGCCCAGCAAGCGGTCGGTGCACCGCGTCGCATCGGGATTCTGGGCCTCGGCTGCGGCACGCTCGCCGCCTACGGCAAGGCCGGCGATACCCTGCGGATCTACGAGATCAATCCGCTGGTGCTCGACATTGCCCGCAACCAATTCACCTATCTCAGCGACACTCCCGCCCAGGTGCAGGTAGCCATGGGCGATGGCCGCCTGGTGCTGGAGTCCGAACCCAACCAACAGTTCGACATGTTGGTGATGGATGCCTTCTCGGGTGACTCGGTGCCCGTGCATCTGATCACGCGCGAAGCCTTCCAGACCTACTTCCAGCACCTGAAGCCGAATGGGATCCTGGCGGTCAATATTTCGAACACGTTTCTCGACCTGGAGCCCGTGATGGAGCGCGCCGCCAACGCTTTCGGCAAGGTGGCTCTGGTGTATTCCTACACGCCGCCCGACGAGGACATTCTCTGCTTCGGCTGTTCCTGGACCCTGATCATGGATCGCGCCACAGTGAACGCCCTTCCCCAACTGCTGACTGACGCTAAGGAATTGCACCCGGAACGGCCGTTCCGGATTTGGACGGACGACTTCTCGAACATGTACAGCATCTTGAAGTAAGCGGTGAAACAAGACTCTGTTTCACGTGAAACAAGGTTCCGCAGGCAGTTGCGATACTGTGCGATACCCTGCTTCCGATGGTTGGCGTAGAATAGCTGTAGACCGGCAACGTCAATCCAGGACGACCCTATGCATCGAGCCAGCGCTGCGATTCTGTTCGTTCTTCTTTCGAATGCCGCCGTCCCGCGGTCGGTCTGGGACGGGGTCTATACCAAACAACAGGCGGGGCGCGGACAGTCCGCCTACCGTGAGGCGTGCTTGAAATGTCACGGGGAGAACCTGATGGGCGGCGAAGGGGCGCCGGCATTGGCAGGCGATGAGTTCCTCCACCATTGGAATGGCAAGACCGCCGGCGAACTGTTCGAGTTGATTCGTAAGACCATGCCCTCGGAGGATCCCGGAAGCCTGAGCCGGCGGCAGTATGCCGACGTCGTAGCGTATATACTGAGCGTTAATGAGTTCCCCGGCGGAGAGAAGGAACTCGAGAGCGAGACCGAATCTTTGAACGACATTCGAATAGAGGCCAGGCGATGAACCAGCACACCCGTGGGGCATGCTTTAGCTTGCCCTGTATCTTGGTCTTCCTGATCGCGATGGCACTGCCCCTGCGGGCGCAGCACGGCGCCAAGGACGGCGAGTGGCGATTCTACGGCGGCGACGCCGGAACCACCAAGTATTCGGCGCTCGACCAGATCAATGAGAAGAACGTCAAGCAACTCAAGATCGTCTGGGAGTGGAAGGCCCAGAACTACGGGAAGCGGCCCGACTTCAACTGGGAAGTGACGCCGCTGATGGTGGGTGGCGTACTCTACTTCACGGCGGGCACCCGGCGCGATGCCATAGCGATAGACGCGGCCACCGGGGAGACTCTCTGGATGTATCGCCTGGACGAGGGACCCCGCGGTGCAGTGGTCGCGCGCACCGTCAATCGCGGCCTGGCTTATTGGAGCGACGGAAAAGGCGACGACCGGATCCTGCTGATTTCTCCGGGATACCAGTTGATCGCCCTGAATGCCAAGACCGGCGTCCCCATCGCGGGCTTCGGCAAGAGCGGCATCGTCGATTTGACCGAAGGCTTGGACCGCGCGGTGGTGAAGCCGGGCCAGATTGGCGCCAGTTCCCCGTCGATTGTGGTCCGCGACACCGTGGTCATCGGCGCGGCCCTGCTGACCGGCACCGCTCCCACGTCCAAGGAGAACGTGCCCGGCTACATTCGCGGGTTCGACGTGCGCACCGGCAGGAAGCTCTGGACGTTTCGCACCATCCCCCATCCGGGCGAGTTCGGGAATGAGACCTGGGAAAAGGATTCCTGGAAGTACACCGGCAACACCGGCGCGTGGGCGCCTTTGAGTGGCGATGAAGAACTCGGGTATGTCTACATCCCCGTCGAAATGCCCACGGGTGATTTCTACGGCGGCAATCGCCCCGGCAACAGCCTGTTTTCCGATAGCCTGGTTTGCCTGGATGCCCGAACGGGCCAGCGAATCTGGCACTTCCAACTGGTGCATCACGACATCTGGGACTGGGACGTTGCCGCGCCGCCCATCCTCGTCGATATCATGGTGGACGGAAAGCGGATCAAGGCCGTGGCGCAGGTGACCAAGCAGGCCTACACCTATGTGTTCGACCGCGTCACGGGTCAGCCGGTCTGGCCCATCGTGGAACGGCCCGTGCCGCAGTCCGATGTGCCCGGCGAGAAGACTTCGCCCACGCAGCCAATCCCCACTAAGCCCGCGGCGTTCGACCGTCAGGGCACCAGCCTCGACGACCTGATCGATTTCACTCCCGAACTGCACGCCGAGGCGCTCAGGATCGCCTCCCAATATAAGTTGGGGCCGCTCTACACACCCCCCATCGTTCCAGACACGGGAGGCAAGGCTGCGACGCTGTTGCTGCCATCCCACGTGGGAGGTTCCAACTGGCATGGCGGCGCGGTTGATGTCGAGACCGGAGTACTATACGTCTCTTCGGTGACGAACCACGACCCGTTAGCGGTTTCTCCGGCCGACCCGAAGCGCTCGGATATGGGCTACGTGGGGGGCCGCGGCACCGGCCGGAACGCACCGGCAGGCACTGCTCCGGCGTCGACCAGCGAGGATGGCGATCAATCGATGCGTCTACCGACGCGCATGAATACCGGACCGCAGGGATTGCCCTTGATCAAGCCACCGTGGGGCCGCATCACGGCGATCGACCTGAACACCGGAGATCATCTATGGATGATCGCCAACGGGGACGCGCCGGATTATGTAAAGAACCATCCCGCGTTGAAGGGCATCGATCTGAGCAATACCGGGAAGCCGTCGCGCTCTCCGCTGATGGTGACCAAGACTCTGTTATTCGGTGCGGACGGCAACAACCTTTTCTCGAACCCGCCCGGTGCGGGCGGCAATATGTTCCGGGCAATCGACAAGAAGACCGGAAAGGTGGTTTACGAGATGGCGCTTCCGGCAATGGCCACCGGCATCCCGATGACCTACATGGCCGGCGGCCGACAGTTCGTCGTGGTCGCCATAGGTGCGGCGGGCGTCCCTGCCGAGCTGGTGGCGCTGGCCCTGCCATAGGACACTGAAGACCTACTGGGGGGCAGGTCACCGACCTGCCCCCCGCAACTGGTGTTCCCCGCGCGGCGCGCGGGGATGGATATGAATACGTGGCCAGGCCGCTGGACTCCGAATTCGGTTCCGAGGCTTATCCAGCCGCCGTTGACAACTCCATCTCATTCCACGTATAAATATCCTATGCCTAGGCTTCCAATGCCTCCTGGGACCCTCGCGATGCTCGTCCTGCGTGTGCTCCGCAGCGGGCCCCTGCACGGCTACGCCATCGCCCAGCGCATCCGCGCCTTGTCCGATTCCGTCCTGGAAGCCGAGGAAGGCTCGCTCTACCCTACCCTGCAGCGCATGCTGCTCGAAGGCTGGGTCACCGCCGAAGCCGGCGTCTCCGAAACCGGCCGCCGCGTCCGCTTCTACACCCTGACCCGCGAAGGCGCGAAACAACTCAACCGCGAAATTGCCGACTACGAACAGGCGACCGCCGCCATCCAAACCATCCTGAGGACGGCCTGACATGCCCAAGTTCCTCCGCCGCCTTTCAGCCCTGTTCCATAGCAGCCGGATGCAGCGCAAACTCGGAGAAGAGATGGCCGCACATCGCGACATGATGCCCGCCGACAGGCGCCCGTACTTCGGTAGCACTCTGAGGTTTCAGGAAGAGGCTGGCGACCAGTGGGGTTGGACATGGCTCGACCATTTCCGCCAGGACCTTTTGTATGGAGCGCGATCGCTCCGCCGCTCACCGGGCTTCGCCCTGGCCGCGATCGCCGTTCTCTCCCTGGGCATCGGCGCCAATCTGGCCGAGTTTGACCTGTTCAACGCGTTCCTGCATCGCCTGAACGTACCCGATCCCGATTCACTCTGCCAATTCTTTCGGATCAGCCGCCAAAATCCGGCAACGGGGAGCTTCGCAATCCCGGAGACCGAATCCTACCGCCGCGAGAACACGGTGCTTTCCGCGGTAATCTCCGAGACCGATCTGCGGGATGCCTGTCCGGCGGAGGATTCCGTGGAGTTGCGGTGCGTCCTAGTGAGTGGAAACTTCTTCGGAGCCCTGAGAGTGCCGCTCTGGTTCGGTCTGGTAGCGCCGCTCATGGCTCAATCCATCCCGCAACCGGCGTTCGATGTCGCGTCCGTCAAGCCGAGTCCGGCCTCCGGCCCGTCGAATTCGAACTTCCCCCTGGGACCCGGAAACGCGTATACACCCAACGGAGGCTACTTCTCGGCAACCGGTTTTCCACTGATCACCTACATCGCATTCGCCTACAAGGTGATGGGCGAGCAGTCGCTGGAACAACTGCCCGGATGGGCCCGCACAGACCGCTTCGACATCCAGGCCCGCGTGCAAGGGAATCCCACCAAAGACCAGATGCGTCTGATGATGCGATCTCTGCTGGCGGAGCGTTTCAAGCTGGCAATCCACGATGACACCCGGCAGGTTTCCGTGGCCGCGCTCGTCCTGGTGAAGGCGAGCAAGCTGGGGTCGCAACTCCGTGCGCATCCAGCCGATTCCCCATGCCCAACCGACGCTCCACCGGCTGCGGTCAGTTCCGACCCACGCTACCCGTTGCTGTGTGGCGGGCTCCTCCCGATGCAACCCAGCGCACCCGGACGTATCCGCCTGGCTGGCCGGAATGTGACCATCGATTTCATTGCGAAGTCGCTCACCCCGGGCGTCGGCCAGGGCCGCCCGCTGGTAGATCGGACCACTCTGACCGGGACTTTCGATTTCAACATCGAATGGGCGCCCGAGATCCCAGGCCCCGTAAAGCCGGGTGCGGAGGAGCAACCCGACCGCGGTCCGACCTTCGAGGAGGCGCTGCGGGAGCAACTCGGCTTCAAGCTGGAGTCGCAAAAAGGTCCGATCCCGGTCTTCGTAGTCGACCATCTGGAGCACCCCTCCGAGAATTGAGGATGGTGGGCATTACGCGGGGGCGAAAGGTCTGGAGGTCACCCCATTTTGATTGGACGTTCAGTCTGGGCGCGTCCAAATCAAAATCAACCGCACACGCAACAGCGTACCGCCCAGCATAGGCGCCACCTGGTACGGCCCAGGAGCCAAACCCTTCGGCAACTGCAATTGCAACTGCGCCACGCCTGTGATCGCCCCCGGAGAGCTCAAGGTAGTAGAGGTGATGGGGCCCAAGCCAGCGTCAGAAACGGTCACACCGGGAGTGAGGGCCACAGGTGGCGCCGATGCGATTGCGCCTGTCGACAGAGCCGGGGTGACCGGCCCGAGACCATCGACAAAAACGGTCACTACCGAGCCGGCAATCGCCGGATTGCTGCAGTCGTTCAAGGTACCATCCGCGTTCAGAGCCACCGCAGCCGCGCCGAATGTCATCACGCCGCCACACACTGTATACCCGGGATACAGACTTTGCGACGCGGCTTGAGTGACAAAAACAGCGGGCTGCCGCTCGGCTACTCCCAGTGTGAGAGACCCCGACAGGGGAAGCGGCGTCTTCTGATCGGTCACCTGCATCTCGACAGTGGACTGGCCGGCGATCTCGTAAGGCACTTGCACGTTGATCTGCTGGCCTGAAGAATACAGGATCGGCGCCGGGATGCCATTGAAAGATACGCCGAAGGTAGCCGATGATGCCGCCACGCCGCCGGCTGGAATGAAGGGAGCCGCGGGCGCGAGGTCCGTCCCGTAGAGCGTAAGTAGCTGACCGGGCGCTACTGTGCGCAGTTGCACGTTGTCCGCCGGATCGGCCACGCAACTCAAACGGCTGCTGGACGAGAAGTCGATAGACGCCAGGGTGCCGTTCACGCCGCCGAACAGCACCGTTCCATTGGAACGAAGCGCCAGCGCCGGGCCTGCCTGGTAGTTGGGATAGTCATCGTAGAGAAGGGTAGTGCAGGAAAAGTACAGGCAAGCTGCCGCGCCTTGCACCAGTTGAGATGGCCCGGCCGTCGTTCCATCGGGAGCCAGACGCGTGACGAACCCCAGTAACTGGTTCGCCGATGGGCGGCAGATGTCCGGAGTCCCGGCGAGTGCCGGCAAATCGCTGGAATAGGCTTGGCCGGCCACAAAGATCTCACCAGTGGGACCAACAGCCATGCCTGTAATCTGGTCGGTGTTAGAACCGCCGAAGTAAGTCGACCAGATCAGGCCAGTCCCTGTAGCGTTGACTTTGGTGACGTACCCAGTAGCCGGGGGCGGGGCCGAATACGTGTTCCCGGGGGCGAGAGGAAGGGGAGCCGCGGCGGCGGAGTAGGCGGTCTGGAACGCTCCCGGTGTCACCGGGTAGTCGTCCGAGTTCGTTGTCCCGGCAACAATGACGTTCCCCGTACTATCTACAGCCATTCCTGTAGGGATGGCGCCATAAGTGCCGGTGACATATGTCGCCCAAAGGAGTGTGCCCGCTGCATTGAGCTTCGCAACGTACTGGTAGTTGCAAGACACCGAACCCCCTACGCCGCCCGGGCCCGAGCCAAAAGTAAAGCAGAAGTGCGCATCGTGCGTGGTCTGAAACCCGCCGGACGGGAGCGGTGGAAGAACCACACCGGTGGTGAACGTGGCGATCGCTTGCGCGCTGCCTGCGAGGTAGATGTTGGCCTGTCTGTCCAGCGCGATCAGGCCGCCGCCGTAACCGTAGACCGACAGCAGCACTTTGCTCAGCCCTGCATTCAACTCCAGAACAAAACCCCGAAGCGGCGGGCCGGCGGTTGAGGAATAGCCTGGGCCACCGTTGCCTGTGAGGAAGACGTCACCGGCGCCATCCATGGCGATTCCCGTGATTTGGGTGGCCGCGCTCCCACTGATGAAGGTGGAATATACAGTGGAACCGGCGGGACTTACCTTCACCAGAAACCCCTGGGGTCCAGGGATCCCGTTAAAGTTGGACTGTAACGCCCCGGGGGTCACCGGGAAATCGGATGAGCTCGTATTGCCAGCGACGTAGGCGGACCCATCGGAGCCCAGGGCCAGCGCGGTGGCTGCATCATTGAATGAGCCAGCGAGAACCGTAAAGTAAAGGACTTGCGATCCGTCGGCCGAGAGCTTTGCCACAAAGGCTGAGGTCGCATTTTTGCTCGCAGGAACAAAAGACCCAACGACGTAGATATTGCCCGCTGCATCAAGTTGCATGGCCGCGGACGCCGCTCGATTCGGCAGCGACGGCAGCAACTGTACATTACCTCTCAGTATCGAAACAGCCGTTAGAGACACCAAAAGTGCGAGACGGCGAGACATGCGTTCAGCCTATCACGAGCGCTGACGCCGAACGTGTAAATTGGGATTGTGTCAGCGGCCATCGCAAGAATCACACTTAGGGAGGACACGATGGCATCCGTCGACAGATCGGCTCACGTGATGCGCGACCGAGAAGTGGTTGCGGCTTCGGGTGCTAAATGACCTCCGGCCCCCGGCCCCATCCCAATGTACGAGGTATCTCGTTGACATACGAGATTTCTCGGAGTATTCTTTNNAGCGCCAGCACGGTGCGCGAAGTCCACCAGGAACTCGGCAAGGAGAGCGGCTACACCACCACGCTCAAGCAGATGCAGGTGATGACCGAAAAGGGCCTCCTGCTCCGCAATGAGCGCTACCGGTCGCATCTCTACGAGGCCGCCATCCCCAAGGAAGAGACGCGGCAGCAGATCGCCGGGGACCTGCTGCGGCGCGCCTTCGACGGCTCCGCCAAAACGTTGATGCTGGGCGCGCTGGCCGCCCAGCCGGCCACCGACGAAGAGCTTGCCGAAATCCGGGCCATGCTGCGCGATTTCGAAAAGAACAGGAGGCCGCGATGAACCCGCTGGAGCTGGCGTTGCAGCAGCCAGGGATGGCGCGCCTGGGCTGGACCCTGGTGCATTTTCTCTGGCAGGGAACGGCGATCGCTGCAGCCTATGCGGCCGCGCGCGCCATCGGCGCCCGTCTGCTCTCGGCGCGCGGGCGCTACGCGCTGGCTTGCGCAGCCCTGGCCGCCCTGGCCGCGGCCCCGCCCATCACGTTCCTTGCGGTGGGCACTGCCACCTCGGTTCCGGCGGCGCCCGCCGGCTTGACAAGCGCCCCGGACGCCGCGTGGGAACGCGCTTTGCCATGGGTGGTGGTGGCGTGGGCCGCCGGCGTGGCGCTGTTCTCCGCGAGGCTGATCGGCGGCTGGCGGGTAGTGGCGCGCATGCGCCGTGTGGCCGTATCGGCGCCTCCGGCGGATTGGCGCGACGCCCTCGATGCCCTGATCGCACGTATGCGGGTGGCCGCGCCCGTGCGTCTGCTGGCTTCCGCGCTGGCCTCCACGCCGACCGTCGTCGGTTGGCTGCGGCCCGTGATCCTGATTCCGATGGAAGCCTTGACCGGCATGCCCGCCGACCACATTCGCGCACTCCTGGCCCACGAACTGGCGCACATCCTCAGGCGCGACTACCTGGTCAACATCCTGCAAAGCGTGGCCGAAGCGGCGCTGTTCTATCACCCGGCGGTCTGGTGGGTCTCCGCGCAGATACGCGCCGAGCGGGAGTCCTGCTGCGACGATCTCGCCGTCGAAGCGACCGGCGACTTGCTGGCGTATGCCAGCGCCCTCACCAATCTGGATTCGCACCGCAGGTCCCGCATGCGCCTGGCCACCACCGCGGACGGCGGCTCGTTGGTCAGCCGAATCCGCAGACTGCTCGGGCAGCCCGAGCCGCCTTCCCACGCCTTGCCGAGTCCCGCGGCAGTCTTGGCTCTGAGCCTGCTCTGGCTGGCAGGCATGGGAGCCGTATTGGCGCACGGCGCGAACTCGCCTGCCGAGGCGGGCCTGCCGATGGTGCGCCGTCCCTTCATTCCACCAGCCGCGGCGGCAGCATCCACCCCGCTACCACTTCCGACGCCGCCCAGCATCCGGTCGGCCAGGCGCACGTCCCTCACCGCGGCCCTGCTGTTCGACCCATTCCTCGCGCCCCTACCGCAGACCCCGCCAGCGGATGACCCGAAAAAACCGGCAACAGTGTCCGGTACCGTTCTGAGCACCTCCGGGACTCCCATCGCCGGCGCATCGGCAGTATTGGATCCGGTGCGGACAGGCCGGGCGCCCGCCGCCGCTCCACAGCCCACGCGCCAGGTAGCGATCTCAGATGCCACCGGCAAGTTCACGTTCGCGAACGTCCCGCCTGGCACGTACCAGTTCTCGGTGAGCCACCAAGTCTACCTGAATCCCAGGAACCTTAGGACGGAAGCATTTGGGCCGCTCCCTCCTTCCCGTCTGACGCTCACCGCGGACCAGCACATCGACGACCTGGCAATCAAACTCGTGGAGCCCGCGACCCTCACCGGGCGCACCGTGGATGAGGACGGCGACCCGGTCGCCCGCGCCGACGTCCAGTTGATCCGGCGCGTTTACTCCGAGGGGCGGCGTCGGCTCGAAGTGGTTGCCTCCAGCTCGTCGGGCGACAACGGCGAGTTCAAGATAAGCGGCCTGCCGCCCGGGCGATACCTCCTCAAGGCGGATAAAGGGCTCCTGTGGGCCCCCAACCCCGCGTACATGGGCTATTTTGGTTCCCGGCCGCCCCGAACCAACGATATTCCACAGGCGCCCATCCCCGCCGCCAAGCCGGGCGCCAGGATTTACAACCCGGGCGCGACATACTACGGCGGCTCGAACACCGATGCCGGCGCCACGCCCATCGACATTAGTCCCGGCCAGAACATTCCGCTCGGTGTTATTAAAATGGGGAACCGTGTGATCGTCCACGTACGCGGCAAGGTTGTGGGCGACCTGGGCCTGCTGGCGGACGCCCGCGTGGCGCAACTCTCGCCCGACGACATCATGTTGGATTACGGGAGCGGCGACGCCGGCATCGGGAAAGACGGATCCTTCGATCTGCCGAACATCCGGCCGGCAAACCAGGTCACGATCGCGGCTAGGAACAAGCAAGGGGGAATCCTGGCCTGGACGCGCATCACCGTCGGCCCGGAGGACGTGCAGGGCGTGATCCTGAACGCTTCAGCCGCGCCGATGAACGGCACGGTGCGCTTCGAAGGAGACGAGACGCCGCCGAACGCGTCGAGCGCGCCGGTGCAGGTCTACATTGCCTCCGCAGGCACGCCCCTGTTCGTGAACTATCAAGCCATCTTCAACAGGCAAATGAACGTGAACGCCGATGGTTCTTTCACGATCCCCAACGTGCCGCCGGGCCTCTACACGATCGGCGTAGGGCTGCCGGAAGGCTCATACCTTAAGAGCGCGCGGCTCAACGGGATCGACCTTCCGGACCAGCGGATGGAATGGCGGGGGCCCGGGAGCGGCGCGTTGGAACTGACAGCCAGTCGCAAAGCCGCGGTGATTGAAGGAGCGGTTCTGGATGAAGACGGCAAGCCCGCCCGAGGCACGGTGACGCTGGTTCCCGATCCGCCGCGTCCGGCCCAGGGAAGCTGGTATCCCTCCACCACCGCCGATGCGCAGGGCAGTTTCCGCTTTCCGTCTGTCACGCCGGGCAGGTACAAGCTCTACTCCTGGGAAGAAATCGAGAACACGGCGCATTGGGACGCGGACTATATCCGGCCGTTCGAGAGCAGCGGCCAATCGGTCGAAGTGCAGGAAGGCGGCCACGCCACCGTCACCGTGAAGCGCATTTCCGCGCCCGCGATGCGGGACGCTCTCCGGAAGGCAGGAATATTATGATCCGCACCCTAACCTTGCTGTGCGCGCTGGCGGCGACCGCGCTGGCGCAGTCCCCGGCCGAACCGCATCCGGTCCTCGCCGGCCGCACCGTCGATGCCAAGGGCCAGCCTGTGCGCAAAGTCAGCCTGACTCTGCGCCCGATCGAGACCAACCCCGCTGGCGATCCGCTCGCGCCATACTTCGTCACCTCGGATAGCGCAGGCAACTTCGAGTTCTATGGCCTGCCCACGGGCCGCTACCGGCTGATGGCCGACCGCACCGGATATCTCAAGACTCTATACGGAGCCCGCAACACGTGGGCTCCCGGCACCATCCTCACGCTCGGCGCAGGCCCACCCCTGACCGGCATTACGGTCCGGATGGTGGAGCAGGCAGTACTCTCCGGGAGAGTGATTTCGGACGAAAACGCCTCCTTCTGGTCGGTCGAAGTTTACCAGCAGCAGTACCAGAACGGACGGAAGCGGTGGGTGTGCGTCGACGCGGTGAACACCCCCGGGGAATTCAGCTTCAACAAGCTCAAACCGGGGCGCTACCGACTGGGGGTCGTGGGCACCATTATCTTGGTTGGTACGGCCGAGGCGGCCCCCGGCGCCCCGGGATACGTCACCACGTACTTTCCGGGCGTGACGGATCCGGCCGCGGCCGAGAGCATCGAATTGCGCCCCGGCCAGACGATTTCGGATATCCGCCTGCCGCGGCTCAAGGCGCCGATGAGCGCTTTGAGCGGTTCGGTCGTCCGTAAGGCCGGTGGTTCTTCCGTCTCTCCGCTGGTCTACGTGGCGGCCGCCGGTTCCGACTCCGCGGGGAACGTCGACCTGTCTGCCAGAGGCAGATTCAAACTCGATTCCATTAAGTCCGGCTCCTACATCCTGGGAGTAGTGGAAGGGACCTTGGACAGGCGCCTGCTCGGCTGGCAAACCGTCCAGGTTTCGAGCGACGTCGAAGCACCGGCCTTCGATCTGGATTCCATCGGTTTGCGCGGCACGGTCCAGTTCG
>PMTT01000610.1 GCA_003167275.1 Bryobacterales bacterium
AGGAGATAGGCGATGCGGCGGGGCGTGAATCCGCGGGCGAGCAGACGGTGGTGAATGTGGCCGCGGTCGGCGGCGAAGATGGCCTGACCGCGCAGGTAGCGGCGGGCGATGGCGAGGACGGTATCGAGGAGGGGAATGGCCATGGCGATGAGGGGCGCGGTCATGCCGAGCATGGTGACGGATTTCTGGGACCAGATGACACCGAAGCAGCCCAGGAGGAAGCCGACGGTGAGACTGCCGCAATCGCCCATGAAGATGGAAGCGGGGCTGAAGTTGTAGGGCAGGAATCCGAGGAGGGCGCCGAGGAGGGGAGCGGTCACGAAAGCCAATCCGACGTTGCCGGTGAGGATGGCGCTCAAGAAGGCCGTGGCCGTGGCGAAGAGGCCTACGCCGGTGGCAAGGCCATCGAGGCCATCGATGAGGTTGAAGGCATTGGAGCAGCCGACCAGCCAGAGGATGGTTAGGGGGACGTGCCACCAGGTATCGGCGATCGAGTAGCCGCCGATGGCGTGGATCTGGACGTTGGCGTTGCAGGCCGGCCTGTAAAATACAGGCGAAATACAGGTCAGCAGGGATGCTCTCTGCTCCAGTATTGTCAAGGTGGCGTTGTGCCGGCTCAGCTCAGCACGATTGCTGCGCTCGGCTCGACCGCTCTTGCAGGGGCCTGTCTGGCTATGCCGCCCCAAGGGAACGCAACCTACGGTTTCTTTCCCTTGGAACCCTTTCTTCCCTTGGTCCCGCGAGGAGCTGACGGTGCGGGTCGATGCCCCGCCGACGCCCAGGAACGTGTCCATGCGGATTCCCTTGCTCTTGCTGGCTGGTTGTGGACGACGGTGCCCGGCTATGCGGTTTCGAGTCGATGGTGCGGCGCTCGGGCGTCTCCGCCCCGACCGCCCGGTCCGCCATTGACGCAGGTGGTCTTCCCGGAGCATCACGCTGCCTCTTCCCGACGGGGTCCCGTGTCGCTTTTCCGATATTCGGCCAGGCGCCGGCGGGCTGCCTCGATTCGGCGGAGGAGCTGTTGGTCCGCGGCGGTGGTGGTCGCAGCACTTACTACCTGGAGTTGCCGCTCCAGGCGCTGCAGGCGCGAGTAGTTAAGACGAGTCACGTACCATCACCTCAGGCGATCGGCCCGATCCGGGTTCTTGCGTCCGGTCCGCGGCCTCCGCATCCACCGTTGCATTTTTGAGGATACTGATAGCCTGCTCCACCTGCTCCAGGCGGCGCTCGAAGTCACAGGCGGCTAACACGTCTTTCTTCACGGCCAGGATATTGGCCACGGTTTCACCTTGGCCGGGCGTGATGCGCCCCTCGCCGACGGCTTCGACCACCGTCGACATCGCAGCGGAGACCTGTTGCGCGTTCTCGATGGGAGGCAGGCTCAAGTGAATCGCCCGATCCTTGCAGGGAGGGAGAAGCCGATCCAGACAGAGCTTCAGTGCGTAGATGTCCCCACCCGAAGCAAGTTCGATGGCTTTCCGAAGCAACGGCTCCGCCTCGTCTTCGAGCAAGGCTTCCATGAGCAACGTGGATTGGTTGCGGCTGCCAGGCGGCCGGCCGGCGGGATTGCCGCTAGCGCCTTTGGCGAATCGGCCGTTCGCCCTTTTTCGATCGTTTGGTTTTTTGGTCATGAATGTCTCTTTCTGCGGGAGAACCCGCGGGGGAACGCCACGCAACGTAGAAGCTTCCGAGTGGGGATGCTCATCGCATCCACCCCCCGAGGCCAGTGGAACTGCTCGTCTCCGTGTAGCCGTAGCCGTACTCGTCATCGTCTCTCGGCGGCTCGGGAATCAAGGGCGCCACGGGCTGGGCGAACGTGAGCGCCAGGGCATCCCCATCATCAGGTGATGCCAGCCCGCGCTTCTGCATGGCCTCCTTGGATTCGAGCACCAGTTGATTGTTGGGCCGGATGTGCGCGCCCGGGCTGCCGAGGTCCAGCGCCAACTTCTCGTCATCGGCGGGGATCGCTCCGTGCAGCAGCCACTCCTTTTCGAGGTTCCACATGTAGGCCCGCATGTTGGCTTGGTGGCGGTCCGGCGAGGGTGCGCCGAAATTGACTTCCACCACGTTCGAGAATCCGAGGGTGTGCAGTCGCTCGACGTACGGCGCCCCAAAGGCCGAATCGACAAACATCACCGCAACCTTATACTCGGGCCGCTCGTCCCGCATGATCTCGGCCAGCTTGCCGAGCAGCATGGTGCGGTCGCGCGAATGCTCGCCCGGAACGCGCAGTGGCGGGATGGACCGGGCGTCCATGCCGCGGCGGAATCGCACTACGTTCCAGGCGGATCCGCCTCCGGAGGCGTCGAAGCCGGCGATGAGAGGATCATCGGCGAAGGTCGCGACCTGTCGCTGTTGCGCGGCAAGGATGCGCGCCCGATCGACGAACTGCAATTCGCTGGCGACCGGTGAAAGCCCCCTGATGCGGACGCGGACATAATCGGAGTCGATGCCGTACTCCGCGATGTCCCGCGCGATCAGTTCCTTGTTGGTGAGCCGCGATTGGCGGCTATCCACCGTGCGGTGGTTCCAAAGATGCGCCTGATTGCCGAAATTGATCTCGTAGAACCGGCCACTGTTCTTCTCGGGCTGGCCCCAGGCGAAAATCATGGGCCCGCCGTCAGTGAGTCCGCCCTGTGCTACGGTCCACACCTTGTCAGGGATGAGACTCGCTTCATCGAGGAGGTGCCAGCTTGTCGAGGTGCGTGCGTGCTGGCCGGCGAAGGCCTGCGCGTTCTGTTCCTTGCAGGTTTGCGCGACAATCTTCCAGGTTTTGGGCCGCCGCTTATGATACACGCCGCGCGCCTGGATCTTGAACCAGTGGCCGGTGATGCACAGCTTCGTCCAGTGCTGGATCGCGGACCAGGTGCGCGATTCCAACTGGGCGAACGTGCCGGCGGTGACCGTGCCGATGGAGTCCGGCCGGGTGGAAAGGATCCAGTCTGCGATCCAGGCACCCATGACCGACTTGTCCGTGCCGTGGCCCGACGTCTCGGTCATCTGAATTGGCATCACGGGGTCGGTGCCGTTGAAGGCGCGGTCCACCACCAACTTGCCGAGATCGATCAGAAAACCCTTCTGCAGATCGTCGGGGCCCTGCTCGTGTGCCAGTTCCGTTCCGCGCTCGCCCCACGGGTAAGCGTACATGACGAATCCGAGAGGGTCTGAATGGAACGATCGGATATCCGCGGCTAATTCGTCGATGGCGAGTGAATGCGTTACTTGCCGGGTTGACGGCCGGATGCTCTGAGGTTGCGCGGTCCTGAGAATCACGCGTTGGTCTTCTTTCGTCATCGTCTTCTTTCCTTAATGCCCTGCGTCCGGAAAATCTACAGGACTGGATTCTGGAGCCCTACGGCGAATCTGGGTTCTGGCGGGCGCCAAGACGGGCTCGGCAATAGTGTCTGTCTGCTCCGGTTCGCACGAGTGGGCAGCGTTGGGCTCAAGGCGTCAGCCACCGAGCGGATAGAGAGAGCCCGCTCGGCCCGCACTCGAACGTCACGACTAGTGACGATCAGAGTCGCTAGATTAATCATCGGTTAAACAGACCCGTACATCCATGGAAAAAAACGGAAATAAGGGCCTGACCTTATGTCCGCTTCGTGCTATCGGAGATGGGGGGCCTGGAGGCGGCGCGCTGGCGGTTGGCTTGACGCTAGCGAGCCAGCCTGCCAGCTTCAAGAGATCTGTTGCGGCTTTCCTGACTTGGTCTTCGTGGAAGCGATCGTCCGCAATCTCTTTCCATGGTGTTCCCATCAACCGGCGAGCGGCCCAATTCGCACGTTGGTCAGGAGGCGCATTGCGCTCTTTCCGACGAGAGCCGCGCGTCCGTTTTCTGGGAGGGATTTTCTCATCCACGCCGAGGGCGACGAAGGTGTTGATCCATTTTAAGAAATCGTCGCGATGCTTTCGCCAAGCCTCGTCGGCCCGTTTCGCCCACTCCTCTGGGGTTTCGTTCAGACGATCGAAAGGCGGCGGATCGAATCGAAGCGGCGAAATTGACGCAGAGTATCCTTGGCGCTCCTGCGGGTTCGTGTAGAATGCCCGGACGACATCGGGCCAGTCGCGATACGGAATTCCCTGCCGCTGGAGACCTTCGATGATCTGCTCCCGAGCCCGGATTGCGCGGTTCTTCCGGGCAGCCTCCGGTTCCCCTGTAGTCGGCGCCCCTGGCTCTTTCTTCTGGTCTGAACCGAATTGGTTGCCGGCCTTGGAACGGCTTGCCGCGTCTGTGATTTCCATGATTTATCCTTGCTCTTAGAATGTGCGTTCGCTCTTGCTGTCGAGCACCGATCGTATGCGGGCTCAACCTGTATCTCCAAGTTAAGACCGAAGAACCAGCCGGCGTTAGGAAGGTCGGCCAAAAATCAGATTTCCGGATTGCAGGGCTTTTGCATCATAGGGCGCGGCGATCACCATTATTCGGTAAATAGGGATTCCTACGTCGAGAGGAAGCGGACACATTGAACTTCTGGAGTTTGCCTCTTCTCTCGGACCGCGCAGACAGTTTTGACCGCTCAAACACAGCAGTTCGTGGCGGGTGTCCACGACGGAAGCGGCCTCCTCATAGCGTGAGCCGGCCGTCAATTACCAGATTTCCTCTTCGGGCTGTTGCGGATGTTGGTCCACTGCACTAGATCGGCCGCCTTCTTCAGACCCTTCAGGATGGTGGACTCATCGCCCTTGCCCCCATACTGCTTCAGGAGTTTAGTTGTGGACAGTCCGCCCAATTGCCATAAGGCAAACCACTCGAAGTGCCTCACGCTGTATCGGTGGCGAGCGCGTACCGCCCCGCGAGACTCCAACAGAGAACGCAGCCGCTGCTCGTAAGCGTCCAACTGGCGTTTGAACTCTTATTGAATGGAGCTGTGGAAACGCGGCCACGTCTGGGTCTGAGGAGACCAACCGGCATGCTCCAGCGTAAACATCTGTTCCTCATCACTACTAAGACTGTCGGCACAGCAAGAGGAGTGGAAGCGGCCGATATCGAGGGACCTTCGCGACTCCGGATCTTGATGCCACCACCACAGCGTCTGCAGCGCGCCTTCGAGAATCCAGGTTTCCCCCTGCGCATGGAAAGCTTTCGCCCACGCCACCAAGCAGGGCGTCAACCTGCCGATCGCGATCCGACTGCAGTTGCCACGTTTCGAAGGTCCATCCCGTCTCCCAGTAGCCCGGCTTATCTTCGGCCAGACGAGCATATGTCGGATAGACCTGTTCCCGCAGTTGCTCGAAGAAGCGCGGTAAAACCTCCCGGACCACTTCCATGAGCTTCCAGCGCGCCCCTGCGATTTGAGAGTTCTGGTCCTGGTCCGGAACGATGTACTCGCCCCAAGCCAAGTTCCGCACCTCCTTGCGTTGTTTCATCGCTCCGCCTCCCGCGATTCTCAGCAGATGTATGGCCGCCATTGGGCAGCGATCGAGAACCTCGACTGCCTTAATGATCTCAAGAATTGAACATCACTGAATGGGCATCCATTTGACTCAAGTGACCACATGCCTTGGCGGCAATGCTGGTGCGGCCGCGCAATACGGAGAAGACCGGGGGAGACAGGGACCGGAACTCAGGCGGATACCAAGCCCCCCGTCGCCTGGACACGGACGCAATGGCGCCGAGGTGTTTGGCAGCGCACGGAAGGTCGACATTGCACACCAGAATCTGAAGCACGGGGACCCACTGCCCGTTGGTTTGGTATGGAAAAAAGGAACATATCAGGAGAGCAGGAGCCGAAGGTGCTGGTCCGGATTGTGGGACAGGCACCGCTGGCGCCCACGGTTTCCGCGCGGGAGCGGTTGCGCTGCGGGTTCTTGCGGGCAGGTGTCCACGGCACAAGAACTGGAAGGAGTGGAGCCGGAAAAGTACGACGAAACGGCGGCGGCGATGATCGCGCAACTCAAGTGCGGCCGTGAACCCCGTTCCACCGATTGAAAAAACTGGAAGCTCAGATGCGGATTCCTCTGCCGGCGGCTACCCAATGGCAGATCGTGGAGGAAGCTGCGGAGGTGATCCAACCGGTGCGCGATGAGTTATTCCTGCAGGCTGCCCAAGGCAGGTGATACACAACGACGACACCAGCATGAAGGAGCTGAGGCTGGGTCGAGAGCCGGGCGATCAGCGCAGGGGTGTGTTCACCAGCGGCATCGTGTCAACCGTGCAGGGCCAGAAGATCGTGCTGTACTTCACCGGGCATGCGGGCGAGAACATCGGCGATGTACTGAAGCAGAGGGCCAGGGAGTTGAGTCCGCTGATTCAAATGTGCGATCGGTCGCGGACCATGCCGAAGTTGAAGTTACCCGCGGGATTGGAGATACTGCTGGCCAACTGTCTAGCCCATTCTCTTCGACTATGGTGTTATCCAGAGTGAACGCCTGGAGGCCCGTGGAACCGGGATCCTGCAGTTGGAGTGCGCCGGTCTATGCGGCGGCGCCACCAAGGTTATCCTCGCGTTCTACCAACATATGGTACTCATGAAGGGTTAACGATCACTTGACTCTTATGATGCGCTCCAGACTCATCGCCTACGCCGCCTTCGTCGTGCTCAATAGCCCCGGCAAACTCACTGCCCAAGACCCTGCGATGGCCGCTCCCCGTGTCCTTGAGATCGATGCCGCTACCCTCGCCAAGGTGAAGGCGAGGTCCGACAAAGGCATCATTCAGCATGCCATCCAGGACGCCGAGAAGGCGTTGAAGACCGAACCGCACTCCGTAACCGAGAAAAAGCAGACCCGCCCAGCGGCGACAAGCACGACTGGTACACACAGGCCGGCTACTGGTGGCCGGACCCCGCGAACCCGACGGGCCCCCTATGTTCGCCACGATGGCGTACGGAATCCCGAGAAGGACGATTTCAGTGACGAGTCCAACTTCCACCGCACCGTGCGCGCAGCGGACACGTTGGCCCTGGCCTACTACCTCACCGGCAACGAGCGTTACGCCGCACACGCCGCACTGCTGCTCCGCACCTGGTTTCTCGCACAGGCCATGAATCCCAACCTCAACTTCGCCCAGTTCGTTCCGAACAAGAACACCGGCCGCCCCGCAGGCATCGTCTCCGCCCGCCGGATGCCGGAGGCAATCGACGCAGTTGGCTTGCTCGCAGGCTCCAAGAATTGGACAGCCGCCGATGACGCTGGCATCAAGCAGTGGTTCGCTCGCTACTACATCTGGCTCACCACGTCGGAGGCCGGCCAGGAGCAGGCCGGTCGTCCCAACAACCACGGCTCGTGGTGGCAGGCTCAGGTTGCAGTTATTGCCCTTTATCTCGGTAAAACGGACGATGCGCGCAAGATCCTTTCTTATGTCCGCGATACCCGCATTCCCGAGCAGATCGATGCGAAAGGCCTGCAGAAATATGAAATGGTGCGAACCAAATCCTTCTCGTACAGCGCTCTAAATCTCTATGCTCTCTCGACCATGGCTACTGTCGCGCAACCGCTGGGCATCGACCTCTACCAGCCCTCCAAACCTGGTGCCCCCGGCATTCTCACGGCCGTCAATGCACTCTTGCCCTACGACCCCGAGCATCCGTGGCCGCATGAGCAGATCGAAAAGAACCGCGAAGACTCAGTCTGTCCCGCGCTCTACGCCGCCGTCGGCTACACCCACGACGCGAAGTACACGGATGCGCTAAAGCGGTTCCGGTGCGAGGCCACCGCAAAGGACGAGATCATCGCACTCGGCAACTAGAACAAGTTCGATACCTCGGATACGGCGCGATGAATTCCCAAGGCTGGTTGACCTAGTCCGATGAGAGACCCCCCGGCTCTGCCGGGGAGGCAGTAGAAGTTTGACAATTCCGGGAATCTGGGGTTCGCGCCGCGTCGCGTTCCAGTGAGATGAGAGAGCGATTCGCGGCAGCAGCCGTTCGCTTCGAGCTGCAACTCAGCTTCGCGCGCGGGCTCTTGTTTTGGCCGGTTGCGATCAGGCCCCTTTGAGGGGCCAGCAACCGCAAAGCCTCCGGCTTTGCC
>PMTT01000498.1 GCA_003167275.1 Bryobacterales bacterium
ACAGCCCCCGCAGCCCGAAAGGCCTGAATCCCCCGTGGCACGGGCATTCTTGCCTGTGTTGTTTTTTCTTGCCCTGAAAATCAACACAGGCAAGAATGCCTGCCACGGGGCTTCAAGGTGTCCGCGCCACGTCGCGACACGAGAGCGCACCTGCGGAACTGTATACTCAGGCGTGAGGGTGGGCCTGGTAATGCTGGCGCAGAAGATCCTTCCCGTAGTCGTTACCGTTGGGCGTGCGCACCACGCAGTGGATGTGCTGGCGTGTGGGCTGATTGCGATCCTTAGCCATGGACGCGAGGTTCGCGGGCCGCTGGTGGTCGAACTCAATCAGAATCACCGGGCTGTGGATGCGATAGTAATAGACGCTCGACGAATCCGCGCCGCCCACCCAGGCGAACCAGGTGTTGTCGAGGTGCCGCTTCACTTCGTCCATTCGCACGCGCGC
Organism: Bryobacterales bacterium; assembly: GCA_003167275.1. Lineage (GTDB taxonomy): Bacteria > Acidobacteriota > Terriglobia > Bryobacterales > Bryobacteraceae > JAIQFL01. The sequence goes on from PMTT01000498.1 coordinate 446, forward strand.
ATGGCCTTCGTCCATGTTGCCGACATACAGCTCCACCAAGTCTAGAAGCTGCTTGCGCTCGGGCGCCCGAAAGTCCGCGGCGCGGGCGCCCGCGTAGTCCAGAACCACATTGTCCTTGAAGGCTTCCGTCAGATTGTAATTGTCGGTCTTGCTGGATTTGAGGACCGCCTTCGAGCGCCGCGGATCGTCCAGCGCCAGCAGCATGGCGAGTCCCCGATTCTGCTCCTCCTGCAGAATCGAGACGCCCTGGTACTTGCCGGAGGTCGCAATCACGGGCTCCGAGCCGGTGAAATAGGGCGTCGCCACCACCTGGTCGCCCAGCACGAAGTAATTGATGATGGCGTGGTGTCCGTCGAGCTGGAAACCCCACGGGTCGGTGGCGGACGGCTTCCCCATCACGGTCAGGAAATAGCGCCACTCGCCCAGGAACTGGTGGTCGTTGGTCAACTCGGCCAGGGTCTCATTCAGCTTCATGATGTCGCGGGTCAGCTTCAAGCCGCGCGGGCTCAGAGCGGCCTCCAGCAGGCCGAACGCCGCGGTTCGTTGCGCATCGCTCATCTCCTGGAAACTGACGCCCTGGCGCACGTAGAAATGCTGGTTCATCCACTTGCGCCACTCCGGGTCGTCCACCGCGAACATGGTGCGGTCGCGCTGCGCCTGCGACAGGCTGGCGAGGAAGCGCTCGGCCGCGGTGCGCACCGGTGCCGTGGAGACGCCCGTGGAGTGGATGCCAAACAGTCCGGTCTCCACGGTTCCATTGGCGGTGATCCCCTTGAAGGGATCGGCGAGCCCACGGCGCTCGTTATCTTCCGACATCTTTTTGAAGCGCTCTGCCATATCCGCGGTATTCTGCGGAAACGCATAGGGCGCCAGAATCGCGCCGGGGATCACCGCGGAGAACAACCGCCTCCGGGTGAAGCCGTGCGAATGGCTATGCGGCGTGTGGGAGTGGGGATGGTGGTGCATAGAATTCTCGGGATTCATTATATCCCCTCAAGGTGCCCGTCCGGTTTGGTCCCCGGAGCTGAGATATCCTGAATGGCGAGCCACCCGGCAACCACGGACTTTATGAAAATCAAAGCAATCATAACCGGAGCAAAGGGGATGGTCGGGGAAGGCGTCCTGCTGGAGTGCCTAAACCATCCCGATGTAGAACAGGTCCTGGTGATCAATCGAAGGCCGGGAGGAGTGTCGCACGCGAAACTGAATGAGATTATTCATAGCGATTTTTTCAACCTGGCGCCCATAGAGCGAGACCTCGCCGGATTCCATGCGTGCTTTTTTTGTCTGGGTGTATCGTCCGTCGGCATCGGCAAAGAGGAATATCGGCACCTTACCTACGACCTCACCCTGAGCCTGGCGCAGCTCCTGGCGAAACGGAATCCGGGCCTGACCTTTTGCTACGTAACGGGTTTGGGCACCGACAGCAGCGAGCAGGGACGAAGCGCCTGGGCGCGCGTGAAAGGCGCTACGGAGAACGCCTTGATGCGGCTGTTCCAGCATGCCTACATGTTCCGCCCCGGCTTTGTGAAGGCCACACCGGGCCAGAAAAATGTAAAAAGTTACTACAAGTTTTTCGCCTGGCTCTATCCCATTGGAAGGATGCTCTACCCCGCGGGCTTTTGCACCTTGCAGGAAGTGGGCCTGGCGATGATCAACGCCGTCACCAAGGGCTATCCGAAACAAATCCTGGAAGTGAAGGACATCGTGAAGTTGGCAAAAGTCTGAGACAAACGGGGCGCCTCCGCATCGAGTTCCTCCGCTGACCGCGGAAAACGCTTTCTCGCCAAGCAAGCACAAGTACCGCCAAGAACGCCAAGAACAAGAAGACGAAGGACCCGATCGCAGGCATCCTCCCCTGGTGTTCTCGGTGTTCTTGGTGTTCTTGGTGTTCTTGGCGGTACTTGTTCTTGCTTGGCGAGAAAAGCTCTGATCCTGTGTTGCTGGCGTGAATTTTGCTCGTGGCCCGATCAATCTCGACGGTCGAGCGCTGGGATGGGAGAGCACCCGCAAGTCCCCGTGCTACGCTACCTTGAAAAGATGGCATCCACTCCCGACCGGACTTTCGGCTTCGCCACCCGCGCGCTCCACGCCGGACAACGCCCCGACGCCGAGACCGGTTCCCGCGCCGTGCCCATCTACCAGACCACTTCCTACGTCTTCGATGACACCGCGCACGCCGCCGCCCTGTTCAACCTCCAGCGCTTCGGCAACATCTATACGCGCATCATGAACCCCACCACGGCCGTCTTTGAGGAGCGCATGGCGACCTTGGAACGCGGCGTGGGCGCCCTCGCAGTCGGGAGCGGACAGGCCGCCCAGTTCATCGCGCTCGCTAGCCTGCTCGAAGCCGGCGATGAGATCGTCGCCGCCAAGACCCTCTACGGCGGCACCTACACCCAGTTCGATGTCACGTTCCGCCGTTTCGGCATCCACACCACCTTCGTCGATCCCGACGATCCCGAAAACTTCCGCGACGCCATCACGCCGCGCACCCGCGTCTTGTACGGCGAGACCATCGGCAACCCGCGGATGAACGTGCTCGATATCGCCGCGGTCGCCGCCATCGCCCATGAGAACAACCTGCCGCTAATGATCGATAACACCTTCGCGTCGCCCTACCTCTGCCGCCCCATCGAGCACGGCGCCGATATCGTGGTGCATTCGGCCACCAAGTTCATCGGCGGCCACGGAACTTCCATCGGCGGAGTCATCGTGGATAGCGGCCGATTCCCCTGGGACAAAGGCCGCTTCCCCCAGCTCCTGGAACCCAGCAAGGGCTACCACGGCATCCGCTTCTACGAAACCTTCGGCGACTTCGCCTACATCATGAAAGCGCGCGTGGAAGGCTTGCGCGACCTGGGGCCGGCGCTCAGCCCCTTCAACTCGTTCCTCTTCCTGCAAGGTCTGGAAACTCTCAAGCTCCGCATGGAGTGCCATTCCGCCAACGCCATGGCCGTGGCGCAGTTCCTCCAGGGTCACGACCGCGTGGCCTGGGTCAACTATCCCGGACTGCCGTCCAGCCCCTATCAGGCGCTCACCCGGCGCTACCTGCCGCGCGGCAGTGGCGGGATCCTCACCTTCGGCATCCATGGCGGCCTCGACGCCGGCCGCCGCTTCATCGAGTCGCTGCACGTCTTCTCGCACCTCGCGAATGTGGGCGACGCCAAGAGCCTGGTGATCCACCCCGCGTCCACCACGCATCAGCAATTGAGCACGGAAGAGAAACTCGCCGGCGGCATCGGCGACGATCTGATCCGCCTGTCCGTAGGGCTGGAAGAAATCGACGACATTCTATGGGATCTCGATCAGGCATTGAGGGCCAGCGCATGAACCCCGAAAGCACTCTCGAACCGAACGGCCGCCGGTGTGCGGTCTCCTTCGCCGACCTTGCCGCCGATGGCGTGGGCGGCAACTCGCCCGTGAACCGCAGCCGCTTCGCGAACTCTTCGTTCGACCGGCTCCGCATCCTGGAGCGTTACCGGCGCATCGCCATGGTGGGGCTGTCGTCGAATCCTTTCCGCCCCAGCCATTTCGCCGCCATTTACCTGCTCTCCGAGGGCTACGACGTGGTCCCCGTGAACCCGCGGGAGTCCCAGGTGCTCGGGCGCACGTCCTACCCGTCTCTCACCGCCATCCCCGGACAGGTCGAGGTGGTGGACATTTTCCGCGAGCCCGCGGCGGTACCGGCGATTGTCGACGAGGCGATCGCCATCGGCGCCAAAGTAATCTGGATGCAACTCGGAGTGATTCACGAGGAGGCCGCCGAAAAAGCTCAGCGCGCCGGCCTGGAGGTAGTGATGGACCGTTGCATGAAGATCGAGCACGCCCGTTTCTTCGGCGGCCTGAACACCATCGGCATGAACACCGCCGTAATCAGCTCACGCCGCCGCAAAAAGTAGGACAGACCTCCGGTCTGTCTCCGGCCGAAGGCCGGCCCACGCTCCGGTCTGCCCCCGAAAGAAAAGCAGCGGACAAGAGCCCACGGCGCAAGCCGATCATGAAGTCCGGTAACGCCGTTAAAACGTTCGTCACGGGCGAGCTCGGTCCGGACTCGATATCCATGACTCCGAAATAGCCACGCGGGTCGGCCAATCCTGATTGAGCAACGGCGACGCCCAACATCATACCGAAGCCAGCCACCAACTTTGTGTTCATGTTTCCTCTACAGCTTAACCCACGGTATGTATTGCAATATCGCCGCTTCCGAGACTTGGCCCCCGGGTGGCGTAGCCAATACATCGTGAGGGGAAAGATAATTCAGCGGGCCGGTGTCCGCGATAACAAGCCGCACCGTTTCAGAACCCCAAGCCTTTCAGAGCTTCCCGTTCGCGCTCAAAATCTTCAATGGTGTTAGGCAGGATCGTCCACCGCCCTTTCTTGAACATCATATTTGCCGGCATATACATCGGATTGACTGAACTCGGCCCCACATCTGCCGCATGTAGCAAGCCCTCTGACCTCAGCCCCGGCAAGCAGCGCTCCAAAACCCTTCCGAAGGAGGACTCCGCATCTTGGGCACTTCCAGTAGTCGGACTTGCTATCTGTGTTTTCTCGGGCCGTGCTGGCCAGTAGCAGTTCCACCACGTCCTTGTAGCCCTTGGTCGCCGCTATGCTTACAGGCGTATCGCCGCCCTTCGACTTGGCATTAACATCGGCCCTGTTGGCCAGCAGCAATTCCACCACGTCCTTGTAGCCCTTGTCCGTCGCATAGTGCAATGGCGTTAAGCCGGCCCAGTCCTTGGCATTGACATCGGCCTTGTTGGCCAGCAGCAACTCCACCACGTCGTAGCCCTTGGTCGCCGCTATGTTCAAAGGCGTGACGCCTCCGTTCGACTTGGCATTGACATCGGCCCTGTTGGCCAGCAGCAATTTCACTGCCCCCGCGTGACCACCACCAGCCGCATTGTGCAGAGGGGTTTAGCCGAACACGTTCTTGGCATTGACATCCGCCTTGTTGGCCAGCAGCAATTCCACCACGTCCTTGTTGCCGTCCGCTGCGAGTGGACGGGCGGCCAACGCTTTGTGCAACGGCGTATCACCGTCGCTGTTTTTGCTGAAAACTTGATCAGGATTGTCTTTGAGCAGCGCTGCGACCACTTCGACGTCACCTCTTCGGGCCGCGTCATGAATGTCAGTCATACTTGCTCCAAGGGAAACCTTGGTTGTTGTACCAGTTTGTTTGTGTCCGCGATGCCAGACGCTTATTCCACGGGCTCATGGTGTGATCCGGAGTAAAGTTTATCACCTTTTCAGAGCTTCCGCTCGTGCTCAAAATCTGCGATGGTGTAGTCCTCATTTACGTTGTGAGCCTCTACTCGACGATCTGATCGACCTTTTCAGCACTCCGGTTTTAGGGGTGGGGAATTACTTCGGTGATACGGTAGGTGTCACCGCTGATTTTGAAATAGAACCGCCAGTCATCGTTGATGCGAGCTTGCCAACGGTCGTTGGCTTCGTCGTACTTCTTGGCATGCAGGCTTGGATGGTTCAGGTTGCGGACCAGGAAGTTGAGTTGTTTAATGAAGGCTTTTTGGACCGGCAGGGGAGCACTCGCCAGCGCTTCGATGGCGCCCTGAGAGAGGTGGACGTTCATCGAGACTTCTTGGATTTGGTGGGCTTGGCGCTTCGCTGCCTGGTTTTGAGGAAAGCGGCAACTTCCGCTCCGTTCTTGAACGGACCAAAGAACGGACCTTTCTCAGCCTTGTCCAAACGGGCGTCGATCAAGCGGCGCTGCTCGGGCGTATATTCGTCTTCGGCGGTGGGCGCCTTGGAACGGTCAATCGCCGGCGTGGGCGTAATCACGATTCTGCGGCCAGCGACCTTCACGTCTACCAGATCGCCATGAGCCAAGCCCACCGCCGCGCGCACGCCGGTGGGAAGCGTCATCTGGCCTTTTCGTTGGATTCTCACAATCGACATAACACTTAATTGTTGATCCAGCCGGGACTTCCGGCAAGCCGGATCTTTCCTCTCTGTGGGTAGTATAGCGGACCGCCAGGGGTCTCACGCCGAATCGGAAAGGAGTTCGCACGAGCGCGAGGCGCAGACAACCGGCCGCCCTACAGGTGGCCCTTGGTTGCGTGCCAGACTGCCAGGAACCGGAATTCCTCGCTTTCGCCGCACGCCAGTCACAGGCTTTCCACCTTTATCCTTGGCGCGCCTGTGCCCAAAGGAATCAAGATCTTACGAGACATTTCCGGACTTTCGGCCCCCGATTCCCGGCTGCCGTCATGCTGCAATAAGAACCGGGAGGAAAATCGTGCCCGCTCTTTGCAACCCTACACCACCAGGACCCGGGAGGTGCATCTTTGGAGAAAACAGCCTCAGATGCGCCTCCCATTCTCTGGCGTATGCTGCAACCAACAGCAAACAACCCACTTACCTATCGATAGTTTTTCATCTCGACCCAGCCAAACAAGCGTCCCTCCCGAACCCGGTCCCGCCAGGGCGCCCGGATCTTAGGTCCGGTCCTTCCCTCAGCCGCATAGTAGAATCGAGTGTATGCGCCGCACTCTAGCTTTCCTGCTCATCGCGGCCGCCCTGCCTTTGACGGCCGCGCAGCCCGTGCGGGCGCGCCATGGCATGGTGGTCTCCCGCGAACGCCACGCCACTGAGGTGGGCCTGAAGGTCCTCCAGTCCGGAGGCAATGCCATTGACGCCGCCGTCGCGGTGGGCTTCGCCTTGGCCGTGACGCACTCCTCGGCAGGAAATATCGGAGGCGGCGGCTTCATGCTGGTGCGCCTGGCCGATGGCCGGACCACCTTCATCGACTTCCGCGAGCGAGCTCCGGGCGCAGCCTCGCGCAACATGTATCTGGACGCCTCCGGCAAAGCCACCCAGGACAGCACCCTCGGGTACCGTGCCTCGGGCGTGCCGGGCACCGTTCGCGGCCTGGAGTACGCCTCCCAGAAGTACGGCAAGAAACCGTGGGCCGACCTGGTCCGTCCCGCCGCCGAGCTGGCCTCCAAGGGCTTTCCTCTCTCCTATGCGCAAGCCAACGGACTGCGGTCCGGCGGGCGCGGCTTGAGCCGCTTCCCCGAATCCAACCGGATCTTCCTGCGGGACGGCAAATTCTACGAACCGGGCGATCTCCTGGTGCAGGCCGACCTGGGCCGCACGCTGGATCGGATCGCCAAACTCGGCGCCAAGGACTTCTACGAAGGCGAAACCGCCCGCCTCCTGGCGCAGGATATGAAGGAGCACGGCGGCCTCATCACCCTGGACGATCTGAAGCAATACGCCGCCATCGAGCGCAAGCCCATGACCGGCACCTATCGGGGTTACACTATCGTCACATCCCCGCCGCCCAGCTCCGGCGGTGTGGGCATTCTTCAGATGCTCGGAGTGCTGGAGGGCACCGGCTACGAAAAGGGTGGCGCGGGTTCCGCCTCGGTGGTTCACTACATGACCGAGGCCATGCGCCGCTA
>PMTT01000481.1 GCA_003167275.1 Bryobacterales bacterium
ATCGAAATCCGCGGTCCGGAAGCCGCCCGGCTTACCGATTTCGTCACCACCAACAGCGTCGCGAAACTCAAGACCGGACAGGCCCATTACTCCGGGCTGCTCTATGACACGGGTGGGTTCGTGGATGACATCCTGGTCCACAAAGTCGCGGACGACCATTATTTCCTCTGCGTGAACGCCTCCAACCAGGAGAAGGATTTCGAGCACATCCGCGCCGCGAACCACTTCGAGGCCGAGGTGGAATTCGCCAGCGGCCGGTATGCCCAACTCGCCATCCAGGGGCCCAAGGCCCTGGCCACCTTGCAGAAGTTGACGCCCGTCGACCTGAGCACCATCCGCTATTACTGGTTCACGGACGGCGAGGTGGCCGGCACTCCCGCCCGGATCGCGCACACGGGTTATACCGGTGAGGCCGGATTCGAAATCTACATTCCGCCCAGCGAGGCGCATCGCATCTGGGGCCTGGTGCTGGAAGCCGGCGCTGAGTTCGGGATCAAGCCGTGCGGCCTGGGCGCGCGCAACACCCTGCGTCTGGAAGCCAAGATGGCGCTCTACGGCCATGAGATCGACGCTTCGATTTCGCCCCTGGAGGCCGACCTCGGCTGGATCGTAAAGCTCGACAAGGGGGAATTCGTCGGCCGCAACGCGCTGCTGCGCCAGAAGGAGAGCGGCCTCACGCGCAAACTGGTGGGCTTCGAAATGCGCGGCCGGGGGATCGGCCGCGATGGCTACGAAGTGTCGATCGATGGCACGCCGGCAGGATGGGTGACCAGCGGGTCGCCCTCGCCAACGTTGGGTAAGAACATCGGGCTCTGCTATCTGCCGGTCGCCCACGCGCATCCCGGCCAGCCGATTCAAATCATGATCCGCAACCAGCCTGTGGATGCGGTCACCGTGGAAACTCCGTTTTACAAACGAGCCAAATAGAATGTATCCAGAAAACTTTCGCTACACCAAGGAACACGAATGGGTCCTCGCGGAAGGGGACACCGCTACCGTCGGGATCACCGACCACGCACAGGAGGAACTGGGCGACATCGTCTATGTCGATCTGCCCAAGGTGGGATCCCGCGTGGAGCAAGGCAAGTCGCTCGGCTCGGTAGAGTCGGTCAAGGCGGTCTCCGACGTCTACTCGCCTGTGAGCGGGGAGGTGACCGAAGCCAACGCCCTGCTGGCGGACGCTCCCGAGAAGTTGAACGAAGATCCGCACGGTGCGGCCTGGCTGGTGAAGATCAAGCTGAGCGCGCCCGAAGAGGTTCAGAATCTTATGTCAGCCTCCGAGTATCAAACTTACGTAGGAGCCGAAAAGTAGTTGCGCTATCTTCCGAAGTCCGAATCTGAACGCCGCCAGATGCTGGATGCCTGCGGCGTGAGTTCGCCCGAGGAGTTGTTTGCCCACCTGCCCGAAGCGGTCCGGCTCAAGCGGCCGCTGGCGCTGGCGCCGGGGATCTCCGAATACGAAATCGTAGATTATTTTCGCGACCGTGCGGCGGAAAACGCCAACGGGTACGCCTCCTTCCTGGGCGCGGGCGTCTACAATCACTACCGCCCGGTTCTGGTGGATACGGTGGTCTCGCGCGGTGAGTTCCTCACCTCGTACACACCGTACCAGGCCGAGATCGCGCAGGGCACCCTCACCACGATCTTCGAATTCCAGACCATGATCTGCCAGCTTACGGGCATGGACGTGGCCAATGCTTCCATGTACGACGGTTCCACTGCGGTGCCAGAAGCCGCCATGATGGCGGCACGGGCAACCGGCAAGGGCCGGGCGCTGATCGCGAGGTCGGTGCATCCCGAGTATCGCGACGTGTTGCGCACGTACGCCAAGCACCAGGGAATGCCGGTGGAGGAGTTCGGCTATGTGCCCGAAGCCGGAACCATCGACCTCGAAGACCTGGACCGGAAGATGGACGACCTCACCGGCGCGGTGATCGTCCAATCGCCGAATTTCTTTGGCATTGTGGATCAGGTAAAGGCGGCCGGTGAGATCGCGCATCGTCGCGGGGCGTTGCTGGTGGTGATCTTTACCGAGGCGGTATCGCTGGGAATTCTGGAGCCGCCGGCTGAGGCCGATATCGTGGCGGGCGAGCTGCAATCGTTCGCCATTTCGCCTTGTTACGGCGGGCCGTTCGCCGGGATCATCGCGACCAAGGACAAGCTGATCCGTCAGATGCCGGGGCGGTTGGTGGGGCAGACCACCGATTCGCGCGGCAATCGCGCATTTTGCCTGACGCTCTCGACGCGCGAGCAGCACATCCGCCGCGAGAAAGCCACCTCCAACATCTGCACCAACCAGGCACTGATCGCGCTGATGGCCACGGTATTCATGACCGTCTATGGCAAAGAGGGCCTGCGCGAGTTGGCGGAACAGAATCTCGCCAAGGCGCACTATTTGGCCGGCATGCTGAAGCCCCGCTTCTCCGGTAAGTTCTTCAACGAATTCGTAGTGAAGATGGAAGGTGAGTCGCCCGCCGAATTCAACGATGCTCTGCTCCAGAAGAAGATCATTGGCGGGTTGCCGCTGGGCCGTTTCTATCCCGAGCTGGCCGATTCGATGTTGCTGTGCGCTACCGAGATGTCGCGGCGGGCGGATATGGATACCGTAGCGCAGGTCCTTGACCTGCCTGCTAAACAGATCGAGAACCTGCCCAACGAGGTGACCGCATGATCACGAAAGTTCGCAATCACCTCTCCCCCAACGAGTCGCTGCTGTTCGAGCGCAGCTCGCCGGGCAAGAAAGCCTACCAGCTCCCCGACCTCGACGTGCCGCCCGTCGACGCCGCCGAAGCGCTCGGCGCGGAGAATGTGCGCGCGGAGATCGAAGGCTTCCCAGAGGTCAGCGAAGTGGAAGCCATCCGTCACTTCACGCGCCTTTCCACCTGGAACTACGCGATCGATTACGGCATGTATCCGCTGGGTTCCTGCACCATGAAGTACAACCCACGGATCAACGAACTGGTGGCGCGCATCGAAGGCTTGGCGTGGGCCCATCCATACCAACCGGAAGCGCTGGCGCAAGGCTCCATGGAGGTGATGGCGCGCGTTGAGTCGGCCCTCGCCGAGATCACCGGCATGGACGCGGTCACGCTCCAACCCGCCGCCGGGGCGCATGGAGAATTGACCGGCATCCTGCTGGTACGCGCTCTTCTCCAGCAGCGCGGCAATCCGCGCAAGAAAATCCTCATCCCCGATTCGGCCCACGGCACCAACCCTGCTACCGCCGCCATCGCCGGATATGCCATCGAGAACATCAAGTCGAGCGAGACCGGCGTGCTGGATGTGAGCGCGCTGGAGCGCCTCGTCACCGACGACGTCGCGGCGCTGATGGTAACCAACCCCAACACGCTGGGAGTGTTCGAAGAGAACATTAACCGCGTCGCCGAGATCCTGCACGCCAAAGGCGCGATGCTCTACATGGACGGCGCCAACATGAACGCGCTGGTAGGCATCGCGCGCCCCGGCGATTTCGGCGTGGACGTGATGCATCTCAACCTGCACAAGACCTTCTCGACGCCGCACGGCGGCGGCGGTCCGGGCGCCGGTCCAGTGGCCGTGAAGAAGGTGCTGGAACCATTCCTGCCAGCGCCGCGCCTGAAGCGCTCCGGCGAGAAGTGGGCCTACGACTATGACCGCGAGCACTCCATCGGCCGCGTGAAGGCCTTCTACGGCAACTTCGGAGTCCTCGTGCGCGCGCTGGCGTACATCCTGGCGCACGGCGGTCCGGGCCTGCGCAACGCCACCGTCGACGCGGTGCTCAACGCCGTGTATATCCGCAAAAAGCTGGAGCCGTTCTTCGATTTACCCTACGCCTCGCCGAACATGCACGAGGTAGTGTTCAGCGACGAGCGGCAGGCGAAACTCGGCGTGCGTACCGGAGAGATCGCCAAGCGCTTGATCGATTATGGATTCCATCCGTACACCGTAAGCTTCCCCCTGATCGTACACGGCGCGATGATGATTGAGCCGACCGAGACCGAAGGGAAGATGGAACTGGACCAGTTCATCGACGCGATGATCTCCATCGCCCATGAGGTGGAGACCGATCCGCAGATGGTGAAGAATGCGCCGTACGGCACCCGGACCAGCAAGGTGGATGAAGTGACCGCCGCGCGCAAGCCCATCCTCCGATGGAAGGGGTAAACTCTCACGTGGCGCGGGCACTCGTGCCTGCCGCGCCGAGACTCGTCTCGGCGCGTTCCGCATTTCCACTAATCTCGCCGGGTGGCCACCATGCCTGACCCAACCACCCGCGGCCTTTGGCTGATCTTCGCCCTGGTGCTCCTCATCCGCATTCCTTTCTGGAACCAGGCCATTCAGGGCGACGACACGATCTACCTGCATGAGGCGGCACATGCCCTAGTCGAGCCGCTGCATCCTGACAATACGCAATACGTCTTCCAGGGCGCCCTGGTGGACTTGCGCGGCCATCCGCACGGCCCCATGGATGCCTGGGTCCTGGCGGGATTGCTGGCCGTCTTCGGGGAAGTGAAGGAGATCCCCTTCCACGCCGCCTACACAGTCTTCTCGTTGATCGCCGCGTGGGCGATGTGGTCGCTCGCCCGAAGATTCTCGCCCAATCCGCTGTGGGCCACCTTAACCTTCATCGCGGTCCCAGTGTTCGTGGTGAACGGAAATTCTCTGGAAACGGACCTGCCGTTCCTGGCCTTCTGGATGGCGGCCGTGGCGTTGTTCCAATGGCACAGGCCCCTGGCTTGCATCTTCCTGGCGTTGGCCGCGATGACCGCCTCAGTCCCCCAGGCTTTCCTGCTCACTCCGATTCTGGGCGTCTGGGTGTGGCTCTATCGCCGGCATGACCGCGCCGCGTGGCTCGCTATCTTTGTTCCCCCGGTCACGCTGGTGGCGTGGCAGATCTTCGAGCGGCTGTCCACCGGCTCCCTGCCCGCAGGCGTGCTGACCGGCTACCTCACGCGCTTCGATCTCTGGAACCCCAAGGCGAGGCTGGCGCTGCTGATGCACTTCTGCTTTCTCGTATTCCCGGCCCTGTTGCCCGGTGCCTTCGCCATCGCCTGGCCGAAGCGGCGGGAGCGCGATACGCTCTTTCTCTTGGCGTGGATCGGCATCTTCTTCTCGGGCATTCTGGCCGTCTTCTTCGCGGGTTCGGCGCGATACCTGCTGCCCATCGCGGCTCCCGTGGCGCTGCTGGCGTCCCGGCTGAAGCCCAAGTGGCTGGCGATCGGCTTCGCGGCGCAGATGGTCTTGGGCCTCGGCCTCGCGGTGGCCAACTATCAGCATTGGGACGGCTACCGCAAAGTCGCCGCCGAGTTGCGCGAGCGGACCGAACGCCAAAGGGTTTGGGTGGATGACGAGTGGGGCCTGCGCCACTATATGCAATCCGAAGGCGCCCTGCCCTTGACCAAGACCCAGCGCCTGCGCGTGGGCGACATCGTCGTGTCGAGTGAGCTGAGCCACCAGGTGGAGGTCAACGCGCCGGTCCTGCCGGTGATGCGAACCATCGAGATCCGGTCCGTTATCCCGCTACGCCTGATTGGATTGGACGGGCACTCCGGATACTCCGACGGGTCGAAAGGGGGGTGGCCATTTGGGATCTCGTCCGGCCCCATCGACCGCGTGCGCGTGGTCGAAGTCGGCGAGTGGCATCCTACTCTCGAATACATCAAGATGACGGACCCTGCGACCCGGGAGCACGTGGTGGCCGGCATCTCGCTCGACGACCATTGGATGTCGCGCAGCGGCATCGTGGTGCTGAAAAGCCCTGCTGCTCCCATGCTCCTGAGCGCCACATTTTACATCCCCGACAATGCTCCGGCCCGTCACGTGTGGCTCCTGCTCGATGGGCAGGAGGTTGCGTCCCAGACGTTCGCCGTCCCTGGGAAGTACGATGTCACCTCAAGCGGCCCACTCAAGCCGGTGGGACCGGCGGCGACGGTCGAGATCCGAGTCGACCGCACCTTCACCGCTCCCCCCGACGTCCGCGACTTGGGGATGGTGCTGATTGGAGTGGGATTCCAGTAAGTGGCCTCCGCTGAAGACTATCTACCAGCCGAGTAGCGCTGGCCATTGTGTCAAAATGAAGGTGGAACCATGGTAGCCGACCACGCAATCAAGTTGAGGATGCCGCCATCCCACGATCCGGTCCTGGCCGAGCTTGTTCGTCGTCTAATCGCGGCATACAGTCCGGAGCGCATCTACCTCTTCGGTTCTGTCGCCAGAGGGGAAGCCGGTCCGGATAGCGACTATGACATCATGTTAATCGTGCCGGATGACGCATCTCCTGAACGGTTAGGAAGCCGGATGGCATATCGGGCCTTGCTGGGAACCGGGACAGCAGCCGACGTCGTGGTCTGGCCCCGGTCAAGCTTCGAGCGCCGCGCCCGCGTTGCCGCGTCGCTACCCGCCACCGTATCGCGGGAGGGGGTGCTGCTTTATGGCGGTTGATCCCGAGCTGATCGCCGAGACTCGCGCATGGTTTGCCAAGGCGTGTAACGACCTCCGCGCCGCTGAGGCACTGATGGCTACATCCCCACCGTTATTTGACGAGGCCGTATTCCACTGCCAGCAGGCCGCAGAAAAAGCGCTCAAGGGGTTCCTCACAGCGAATGGCTCAACGTTCCGGAAGACCCACAGCTTGGAAGAGATTGGCAGGCAGTGCCTGGGCATCGATCCATCGTTGCGGACAGTCATCGATCAGGCCGTGCCGCTCAGCGAGTATGCCTGGAAGTTCCGATATCCTGGCGGACCTCCTCAGCTAGGGCAGGATGAACTGGCCGAGGCACTCGAGAACGCTCGAAGAGTCTTCGAAGCGGCTATCAGTAGGCTACCATTCGACGCGCGCCCCTGACTGGTCAACGACTCACCATCCGGACACAGAGTGCGGCTAGAGGTAGACGAGCTTTCCCAAGGCCCTTCTTCCCTTACGAACCTGACTTGGAGCGCCCGTTCTTCCCTCGATGCGGCGCCGTCTTGCGCTGCGCCAGCAAAAATTCCTGGCTGTTCACCTGCTTGCCACCCTCGGCCGACGCCTTCGCTACATACGCGCCGTTGGAATCCATCCGCCGCGCCTTCACATTGTCGGCCAGGTAGACTGCCAGGATCTGGTCTCGGACCCGTCGCACCAGGGCCGGGTCGTCGAGCGGGAAAAGAACCTCCACGCGATGGTCGATGTTGCGGGGCATCAAATCCGCGCTGCCGATATAGATCTCTTCCTCGCCGCCATTGCGAAAGTAGTAAACCCGGCTGTGTTCTAAAAAACGCCCAACGATACTGATGACTTCGATGTGATCGCTGATCCCCGGAACCCCCGGACGCAGACAGCAGATTCCCCGCACCAGGAGTTGAATGTTTACCCCGGCCTGCGAGGCGCGATAGAGCGCACGAATCAGTGGCACGTCCACCAGCGCATTCATCTTGAAAATGAGATGCCCTTTTTCGCCTGCCCGCGCATGGTCGATCTCCCGCTCAATCATGGCCGCGAAGCGGGCCCTCAGATTCAGCGGCGCCACCAGCAATTTCCTGTAATCGGCCTTAGCGGAATAACCAGTCAGGTAATTGAACAGATTGGTGGCGTCGTCGGCGATCTCTTCATCGCAGGTAAACATCCCGATGTCGGTGTAGAGGTGCGCCGTGACCGCATTGTAGTTGCCCGTGGAAAGGTGGACATAGCGGACCATCCTGCCGCTCTCGCGCCGCACCACCAGCGCGATCTTGGAATGGATCTTCAAACCGACCAGCCCATAGACCACATGCACGCCGGCCTTTTCCATCGCTCGCGCCCATTCAATGTTACTCTCCTCGTCGAAGCGCGCCTTGAGTTCCACCAACACTGCCACCTGCTTATCTTCTTCGATCGCGTCCAGCAACCCTTCGACGATCGGGGAGTTTCTTCCCACACGATACAGGCAGGCCTTGATCGCCAGAACCGCCGGGTCGCGCGCGGCCTTCCGCAGAAACTCGATCACCGGCTGGAAAGAATCGAACGGATGATGCAGCAGGATGCCCTGGGTCCGGATCTTCGCGAATATGTCGTCGTCGGCGGTCTCCACCAACGCCTGGGGTATCGCGGGGACGAACGGCGGGTCTTTGAGCTCCGGCCGGTCCAACTGGTAGACATCCATCAATCGCTTGAGCGAGAGCGGTCCAGCCACGCTGTAAACGTCGCTCGCATCCAGCTCCAGATTGTTCATGAGAATCGCGAGGATGCGGGGCGGCATTTCCTGCGTCACCATCAGGCGTACGACGCTGCCGAACCGTCGCTGCCGCACCCCCTCCTCTATGGTCTCCAGCAGATCCTCGGCCTCCAGTTCCTTGATCGAGATGTCCGCGTCCCGCGTCACGTGAAAGGGGTGCGCCTCCAGCACCTGCATTCCGGGGAACAGCGTTGTCAGATGCGCCGCGACCAGTTGCTCCAGCCACACCAGATCGATCCGCCTGGGCCCCGACTTTCCCGGCTTCTTGGACAACTTCCTCAGCGGAACCAGTTGAGGCAACGAATCCGGGACCTTCACGCGCGCAAAATGCTGCTGCCCCTGATGGTCCTGTATCAGCACCGCCAGGTTCAGGCTCAGGTTGGAAATATGGGGGAACGGGCGTCCCGGATCGAAAGCCAGGGGCGTCAGGACCGGAAAAACCGTCTCATCGAAGTATCTCTTGGCGGTGCGAAGCTGAGCGTCGTCCAGATCCCCATGGTTGTGAATGAAGATGCCATGTTCCTGCAGCGCTGGCATCAGGGCCTGGAGGCACTTGTGGCCTTCCTTCACCAGTCGTTTGACTTCGCGCCGGATACCGATCAGTTGGGCCCGCGGGCTCATGCCGTCCTGTGCCGCGTCCAGGGTCCCGGCATCCACCTGGGCGAATAGACCAGCCACCCGCACCATGAAGAATTCGTCCAGATTCGATGCCAGGATCGCTAGAAACTTCAGTCGCTCCAGGAGCGGATTCCTTTCATCCACGGCCTCTTCCAGGACGCGGCGTTGAAACGCCAGGAGAGACAATTCGCGGTTCAGATACAGCCAGGGATCATTGAGATCCAGCGGATTCGCAATCTCCGGCGAGCCCCCTGTAGCGGCGGTTTGCTTTCCAGCCTTCGCTACTGCCCGGGATGCCATCGATTCAACTGCCTTTGCTGAAGGCTGCTTTGCCATATCAGGATCTTCCGTTTCCCCCGGCCGCTATTCTCCGTGCTCCCAACGATTATCTCAGAAGCTTGCTGGGAGCTTTGTCGGCGCAATCAATTCTGGCCAGGTGAGCGAACTTTTCCTGTCGAATTTGGGGCTCAATTCTCGACCGGCACTTGGTCGGCGTGGTCGATCACCATCACCTCGACGGCGTCCTTGCGGGCTTCGAGCCTGAGGCCCAGTTGCTCCTGCACCGCGGTGAAGAGGGAGGGCCCGTTCTCCGGCGGCTCGGGAATGCCTGGCCTGGGTTCGGGGGTCCACTCCAATTTCAGCTCATACACACCTTTGAGGCCGGTCTCATCTAGGACCATCTCGCCTGTCTGTCGGGATAGGAGGAGCGCCAGGATCTGCATGGAGATCTGGTTGTGGGTGAGGCTCCCCATACGGTAAACCATGTGGGAGGTCGCCGGATCGCTCGGCACTTCGTGCAACTTGGGGCCATTCTTGCCGATTGACAATGCGTAGTGAGGGAAGGCTCGCCGCTCGGCGTGCATGGCGAGATGGAAGCGCTCGGTCAGCAGCGTGCGCAGCATGAGGAGCAGTTGGTCTCGCGGGGTGGAGGGCGGCGCCTTCGCAAGTACATCGAAACGGACCCTCTTGGACTTGGCCCATTCAGGGCCGTCCATCTGCTCGTCGCTGACCAGGCCGTACGCAAACTTGATGCAGTCGACCAGGGTGGCGTTGGTCAGCGCGACTTCGCCATTGCGGATGGAGCCGAGGTTGGCGTTGTAGGTATCGCCCGGAGGGGGTGGGCTGGGCTTGAGGGAGGCGACGTCGAATGCCGGCCCAGCGGCGGCGCCGGCCTGCGACTGGGCGCGACTCTGCGGCGCGTGTATCAGGACAACCAAGATTGGCGCAATCGCCAGGATTCCGACGAGGCGCAGCCACCGGTTCGGGTAAGGGTTTGGGTGGTTTCTGGCAATCATGTACTGATAAATTAGTACTAATCAATCTTCATTGTCAAGCCGCGTAGTATCTTTCCATTATTGCGGTTCACGTTGCGGCAATAGTATCCTACCGGTCACTTGGAGGGGCGCCCAAACGTGAAGCCGATGTTTCTCCCTGGCGTGGAGCAGAATCCCAAGCCCAGCGGGTACCGTAATTTCATCGAGATGATGCAGTCTGCCAACGCGGAATACCCGCAGATCTGGCACCTGTTCGCCTACCTGCCGCAGGCTACCGAGCATCTGGCGCGGTTCACGCAGGAGATTCTGCGCGGTCCGGCCCCGCTCAGTCCGGGGATGCGCGAGCTGATTGCGGCGTTCACGTCGTACCGAAACGAATGCCCGTTCTGACTGAAATCGCACGCCGCAGTTGCGGCGGAACTGCTAGGGGACGAAGAGCTGGTGTGGGGCGTACTCCACGACCTGGAGAGCTCTGCCCTCGATCAGAAGCACAAGGCGCTGTTCCGCTTCGTCGACAAGGTGAATCACGATTCGCCGCGGATTACCGCCGAGGACATGCAGCCGCTCTACGAGGCCGGGTGGGACGATGATGCCGTCTTTTTCGCCATCACGGTGTGCGCGCTGTTCAACTTTTACAACCGCTGGGTGGACGCCTCGGGAGTGCACGCGCTCTCCGAGGAGGCCCACCGCCAGGGCGGCAAGCGCACCGCCGCTCACGGTTATGTCCGTTAGCACGGGTGCCGGTGCCGGCCCCAGTGGGGCGGACCCCCTGGTCCGCCCCGTCGGCCTGTTGGCATCGCGCCGGATTCTGATTCCAGGGGCGACAGCGGGCCCGGGGGGACCCGCGCGGACCAGGGGGTCCGCCCCACACTCGCAGCCTGTGCCACAGTGATCCTATGAAGCGCCTTTTCCTCTCCCTCCTTATCACCGCCGCTTGTGGATTCTGGCTGATGCTCCACGCCCAGTTGACCGGCGCCGCCGAAGCGCGCCTGTGGCACTATCGCAACCTCGGAAAGGCTTTCTACGAGAACCCCACCACCCAGAAGCAGGCGGTGGAGGAGTTTCGCCAGGCCCTCGCGCTGGCGCCCAATTCCCCTCGCGAACAGTTGAACTACGGGATCGCGCTCCTGCGCGCCGGAGACCTCGAAGCCGGCATCGCGCAGTTGGAGAAAGTCCAGAAACTCGCGCCGGCACTCCCGCACACCTGGTTCAACCTGGGCGTCACCTTTCAGAAGCAGGGCGAATTCGACCGCGCCTTTCCGCAGTTTCAGGAGATGGTGCGCCTGGTCGCTAAGGAGCCCGTATCCCACTACCACCTCGGGGCGCTTCACAAGTTGAAGGGCGACACCGCCGCCGCCATCAAAGAGTTCGAAACCGCGCGCGACTTGAACCCCCGCCTGGCAGCCCCGCACTTCCAGCTCTACGGACTCTATCGCCAGTCGGAGCGCCCGCAGGACGCCGCCGCCGAGCTTCGCCTCTTCCAGGAAGTGAAGAAGCAGCAGGAGGGCGCAGCCGTTCCGGAGGACATGGACTGGAGCTTCTACTCCGAGATCTACGACCCCCTGGATGCCCCCCGCTTGCCGCCGCCCGATCCTTCTGTATATCGCGATGAGAGGCTCGGAACGGGCTTCGAGGGAGTCACGGTGACGTCGCTCGATGGCGCGCGCCTCAGCTTGATCGCGTGGTCGCGGGAGCGCGTGGCGGTCTACCGCAACGGCAGCACCCTGGTTCCCAACTCCGGCCTGGAGAGCCTGCGCGACGTGGTCTTCATCGCTCCCGGCGATTTCGACAACGACGGCCTTCTGGATCTCTGCGTCGTCACCACCAAGGGCGCGGCGCTCTATCGGAACGTGAACGGCAAATTCCAGAAGCATGCCGATCTAGCCGCGGGTTCGTTCCGTACGGCTCTCTGGTTGGACTACGACCACGACTACGACCCAGACCTGTTCCTGTTGGGCGACGACTCCAGGCTCCTGCGCAACAACGGTGAGGCGGGCTTCAGCGACGAAACACGCCGCTTTCCTTTTGTGGCGGCCCACGCCAGGGAGGTCGGACGTTTCGAGCTGGAGCCCGACACGCCCGGCTTCGACTTCCTGGTGAACTACGAAGGCGGCCGGACCGTTCTGTACCGTGACAGGCTGTCCGGCATCTACGAAGCCTCCGAGAGTCAGGTGGCGCTGGCGGCCGTCGAACCCGCCGCGATGGCCGATTTCTCGGGCAACGGCCGTTTGGATAGCGTGGTCCTGTCAAAGGACGGCGCTCTCACCCTGCGCCACGACGTCACGCCCAATTACGGTAACTGGGTCGAGATCGCGCTCACCGGCGTGAAGAACGCCAAGACGGCGCTGGACGCCAAAATCGAGGTCAAAGCCGGAACCTTCTATGAGAAGGTCATCTACCGAGGCGTGCCGGTCGTTTTCCGGCTGGGCGCGCGAACCCAAGTCGACACCATCCGCATCACGTGGCCCAACGGTCTGATCCAGAACGAAACCGGGCAGGCCATCAACCGGGTGACCACCATCAAAGAGGCCCCGCGCCTGTCCGGCTCGTGCCCCATGATCTTCACTTGGAACGGCGAGCGATTCGATTTCATCACCGACGTGTTGGGCGTGGCCCCGCTCGGCGCCAGCTCAGGCGATGGCCAATACTTCCCCGTGGACCACGATGAGTACGTCTCGATCCCCGGCGAGCGGCTGAAGGCTCGCAACGGCCAGTACGAGATCCGCGTCACGGAGGAACTGCGCGAAGTCTCCTACATCGACCAGATCAAGCTGATCGCGCTGGATCATCCTGCGGCGATCGATATCGTCACCAACGAGAAGTTCAAGTCGCCGCCATTCCCGGAGTTCCGCCTGTTCGGAGTGGACCGCCGGATCTATCCGGTGACGGCCGTCGATGACCAGGGCCACGACGTGCTGCCCGCCATCCGCCGCCGCGACCAGGTCTATCCGGATGCCTTCGCGCGTGACCATGCCGGGGTCGCAGAGTTGCATCGCCTGGATCTGAATTTCGGAAGTGCCGCGCCCGCGAATCGCGCGGTACTGGTGCTCAGCGGCTGGGTGGATTGGGCCGATGGCAGCACCTTCCTCGCCGCCATGCAGGCGCACAAGGACCTGACCTTTCCCTACATCCAGGTGAAGGATGCGGCCGGAAACTGGAAGACCGTGGTCGAAGACATGGGCATTCCCTCGGGCAAGCCCAAGACCATGGCGGTGGACCTGACCGGCAAGTTCCTGTCGGCCTCGCGCGAGGTGCGGATCGTGACCAACCTCTGCGTGTATTGGGATGAGATCTTCCTGGTGGAGGACAATGCCGCGCCGCCTTCCCGCATGACGACCGTACCGAATGTCTCCGCCGACCTGCATTTTCGAGGCTTCTCGAAAGCCACGATCCATCCCGAACGGAAGCAGCCGGAGAAGTTCGACTATCAGGCTGTGAGCTTCACCTCGATGTGGAATCCCACTGGCGGGAACTATACACGCTATGGCCCGGTGGCGGAGTTGCTGGCGGACCCTGACGATCGCATGGTGATTATGGGTTCGGGCGACGAGTTGGGCCTCCTGTTCGATGCTGTCGGGCTGCCGGAGTTGCCAGTGGGATGGAAGCGCGACTTCCTGCTATTAGTAGACGGCTGGGCGAAGGACGCGGACGCCAACACCGCGTTTTCGCAGACAGTATTGCCGTTGCCTTTCCATGCAATGAGCCGCTATCCGTATCCGGCGGGGGAGAAGTTCCCCGACGATCCCGAACACTCGAATTATTTGAGGGAGTACAACACGCGCCCCGCCCTGCGCCTGATTCGTGGACTCGACGTGGCGCGGGCACTCGTGCCTGCAGCGTCGAGACTCGTCTCGACGCGTTTGGCATATTCACGAGATCCGGCGCACGGGGACGCCTTCGATGCTGCCGCTCCGGGGCATGGCGCTTCGAACGCTCCGTCCCGGAAACTCCCGGAGTAAAGCCATGCGCCGCATCCCCACTATCGCCTTTGCATTCCTGCTGGTCAACAGCGCTTACATCGCCGCATTCCCGCGCCCCACCGTCTTCTACATGGCCAATGTCCTGCTGCACCTGGCACTGGGTGTTGTGGGCATGATTGTTTGCGTGTATCTTGTGGCTGGGAAGAACACAGGCAAGAATGCCCGTGTCACAGGGGCATTTCTGGCAGCGGGAGTGCCGGCGCTGTACCTCGCCGTTCGCGGCAACACGATGCCGCACCAGTGGATCTTGTGGCTCCACATTGGCCTGGCGGTCATAGCCGTCGTCTTGATCGCGTTTCACAGCACCCGTTTCCGGCCGCCGCTCCTACTGGCCGCCGTCGTCATCCTCATCGCCGCCGCTTATCCGCGGCCCTCCGCTGAACGAATCGTGAACCCCGCGGTCGTTCCCGTCTCCATGGACGAAGAAGGCGCCGGCGCGCGCTCTCCGTTCGCGCCCTCGTCCGCGCAAACCAACACCGGCCAGGTCATTCCCTCCAACTTCTTCATGGATTCCGAATCCTGCGGCCAGTGCCACAAGGACATCTACGAGCAGTGGAAGAGCTCCATGCACCACTTCGCCTCGTTCAACAACCAGTTCTACCGGAAGTCCATCGAGTACATGCAGGACGTTGCCGGCACGCGTCCCAGCAAGTGGTGCGCGGGATGCCATGACCACGCCGTCTTCTTCAATGGCCGCTTCGACCGGCCCATCCGCGAACAGATCGATACACCCGAAGCGCAGGCCGGCCTTGGATGCATGTCGTGTCACGCGATCGTCCACGTGGGCAGCAGCATGGGGAACGCGGATTTCACGGTGGAATACCCCCCGCTGCACGAACTGGCCAACAGCCACAACCGGTACATCCGGGCGATCGATTATTTCCTGACTTACCTCAATCCCAAGCCCCACAAACAGACTTTTCTGAAGCCGTACATGGCGTCGGCCGAATTCTGCGCGTCCTGCCACAAGGTGCATCTCGACGTCCCGGTGAACCACTACCGCTGGGTGCGCGGGTTCAACGATTACGACAACTGGCAGGCCAGTGGAGTTTCCGGACAGGGCGCGCGCTCGTTCTACTATCCGCAGAAGACCCAGGCCTGCGCCGATTGCCACATGCCGCTCGTCGATTCCCGCGACCCCGGAAATCGCGATGGCAAGGTCCATTCGCATCGCTTTCCCGCGGCGAATACCGCCGTGGCGTATGCCAATCAAGACCAGTCGCAACTAAAGGCCACCGAAGAGTTCCTGAAGTCCGGATTCATTACGGTGGATATTTTCGCCGTGTCGCCATTGGACGATGCGAATGACGGTGGGGCGGACCCCCTGGTCCGCGGCCGACGCCCTCGTCGGCTTGGTGGCATCGGGCGGGATGCCGAGGCAAAGGCCGAACGCGGGTCCGGGGGGACCCGCGCGGACCAGGGGGTCCGCCCCACTCCCATGCGCCGCCGTAGCGACTCTGTCCAGGCCAACACCACTTTCGCCGTAGGCGAAGAAGCCGAGCAGACTGGCCCAGCTCTCATCCGCGAAGTCGGCAAGCTTTCGGCGCCGCTCGGCGTCGCGGCCACCGCACTGGAGCCCGGAAGCACCGCGCGCGTCGATGTCGTCGTGCGTACGCGCAAGATCGGGCACTTCTTCCCCGGCGGGACAGTCGACTCTTTCGACGTCTGGCTCGAATTGCAAGCCAAAGACGCCGACGGACGGGTGATCTTTTGGAGCGGCAACGTCACCGACAACGGCCCCGTGGAACCCGGAGCTCACTTCTACCGCTCCTATCAACTGGACGCCGAAGCCAACCCCATCAACAAACGCAACGCGTGGCAGGCGCGGAGCACGTTGTATGTCCGGTTGATCCCGCCCGGCGCGGCCGATGTCGCGCACTACCGCGTGAAGGTGCCGGCCAATGCCCGCGGCCCCATCAACTTCACCGCCAAGCTGAATTACCGCAAGTTTTCGTGGTATTACACGCAATTCGTCTATGCCGGACAGCCCAAGCCCGGTCAGGACCCGTCGCTGTTGGGCCTGGACCACAACGGGCTCGAATACCAGTTCCTGCGCGCATCCATCCCGGCGAATGTCTCGGGAACCATTCGCGACCGCATCCCCGATATTCCCATCGTCACGCTTGCCCAGGCGACCGCCACCGTGCCGCTGGGACAGCCCGCCTGGTCTCCGGTGGTTCGGAAACAGGACCGCGAGCGCTGGAACGATTGGGGCATCGGGCTGCTGCTGCAAGGCGATCTCAAGGGCGCCGAGTATGCATTCCGCCGCGTGACTGAAGCCGAGCCCGAGTACGCCGATGGTTGGCTCAATGTGGCGCGCGCTCTCATCCAGGAAGGCGAGACGGATGCCGCCAAGCCATTCATCGCCAAGGCGCTCGATCTCAATCGCGAGTTGGGCCGCACCTGGTTCTTCCAGGCGGCCATCCAGAAGGCGGATGGCGATTACGATGGCGCGTTGAAGTCGCTGGAAGTCGCGAGGTCGAAGTATCCCCGCGACCGCGTAGTGCTGAACCAGATCGCGCGAATTCTGTTCCTCCAGCGGAAGTATGCGGCGGCGGTCGAGGCGTTGAAGCAGGTAGGTGGGGTGGATCCGGAGGATGTGCAGATGCACTACACGCTGATGCTGTGCTATCGCGGCCTGGGGGATGAGGCCGGAGCCGCGCGCGAGGAGGCGTTGTTCCGCCGTTTCAAAGCGGACGAATCCTCGCAGGCAATTACGGAACGCCGCAGGATGATCAGCCCCGAAGACAACAATGAGCGCCAGCCGATCCACGATCACGAGAGCGCAGTAAGTGGAGGTGCACGATGATGTGGCGCGACGTGGCGCGGACACTCGTGTCTGCCGCGTCGAGACTCGTCTCGACGCGTTTGACTGGTGGTACGCGACCTTCCGCCCTTAAAATCAAATGTGCCGAGACGAGTCTCGGCACGGCAGACACGAGTGTCCGCGCCACGTGGGTGACACCACCAGCGGTCACGGCAGCGTCGGTTACAGCAGCAGTGGCGATGGTGGCCGTCGCCCTGGCCGCTCCGCCCGCTATCACCTTTACCGACATCACTGCCCAGGCCGGCATCCACTTCGTCCACAACGCCGGCAGGGCAGGGAAGCGCTACCTCCCCGAAACTCTCGGCTCTGGATGCGCATTCTTCGACGCCGATGGCGACGGCTGGCAGGACATCCTCCTCATCAACGGCAAGAACTGGACGCCCGGCGGCAAGCGCTCCCTTCCCGCTCTCTATCGCAACAACCACAACGGCACGTTCACCGACATCACCGCCGGCAGCGGCCTCGACGTAGAGATGTACGGCATGGGTGTGGCCATCGCCGATTACGATAACGATGGCCGGGAAGACGTCTACATCACCGCCCTGGAGGGCGACCGCCTCTTTCACAACGAGGGCAACGGCAAATTCAAAGACGTCACCAAGGCCGCCGGTATCCAGAACGCCAACTTCGGAACCAGCGCCGCCTGGCTCGACTACGACCGCGACGGCAAGGTCGACCTCTTCGTCGCCAACTATGTGCAGTGGAAGCCGGAGAACGACCTCTGGTGTTCGCTCGACGGGTCCACCAAGTCGTATTGCACGCCGGAATCCTACAAAGGCACGCGCTCGCGGCTCTACCACAACCTGGGCGGAGGGCGTTTCGAGGAGGTTGCCGAGCGCGCTGGTGTCGGCGACCCCACCAGCAAGTCTCTGGGCGTAACCGTGCTCGACTACAACGGCGATGGCTGGCCCGACCTCTTCGTCGCCAACGACACCCAGCCCAACAAGCTCTATCGCAACCAGCAGAACGGCACCTTCAAGGAGGAGGGCATGACCGCCGGCGTGGCCTACGGGGAGGACGGCGTAGCGCGCGGCGCGATGGGCGCGGACGCCGCCGACTACGACCGCAGCGGGCGCCCTCACCTGCTGGTAGGCAACTTCTCCAACCAGATGTTGGGGCTCTACCACAACGAGGGCAACGGCCTGTTCGTGGATGAAGCGCCGTCCTCGACCGTGGGCCGCGCCAGCCTGCTCACGCTGGCCTTTGGCGTCTTCTTTTTCGATTACGATCTGGACGGCTACCCCGATATCTTCGCGGCCAATGGACATATCGATGACGAGATCGGCCGCGTGCAGCCCAAGGTGAGCTACCGCGAGGTGCCTCTGCTGTTTCACAATCAGGGCAATCGCAAATTCGAAAACGCTAGCGAGGCCGCAGGTGGCGCCTTCCATCGCCCGATCGTAGCGCGCGGCGCCGCCTACGCCGATTTCGACCACGATGGCGACCTCGACGTCCTGATTTCGACCAACAACGGTCCGGCGTATCTGTTCCGGAACGATGGCGGCAATCGGAACCACTGGCTGTCGGTGAGGCTGGTGGGAACGAAATCGAACCGCGATGGCATCGGCGGCGTGGTGCGGATCGAGAGCGCTTCCGGAAAACAATGGGCGATGGTTCGCAGCGGTTCGAGCTACTGCTCGCAGAGCGACCTGGCCGTGACGTTCGGCTTGGGCAAGGACACCTCGGCCACCGTCGAAGTAGATTGGCCGGGCGGCGCGAAGCAACCCTTAGGTAGCGTGACCGCGGACCAACGGATCTCGGTAGACGAAGCTCGCGGCATCACCAGGCTACCGTAGCTGATTCCGCCAGCGGGCCATAAACATAGAAACAGACCTGCAGGTCCGCTACTATAGGGAGAGTAGGAGAACCACCCTATGCAACGACGTGATTTGCTCAAATCCGCGGTCGCTACCGGGACCGGATGGATGATCCTCAATAGCGGNNGCCCTGTGCGACGTCAACGACAACCGCACCAAAGAAGCGCTCGAAATCTTCCCCAAAGCCAAGACCTATTGGGACTGGCGCCGCTGTCTCGATCAGAAGGACGTGGAAGCCGTAATGATCTGCACCGCGGATCACCACCACGCCTTCATCGCCAACTGGGCGCTCAATCGCGGCATGCATGTCTATTGCGAAAAGCCCCTCGGCATTACGGTGGAAGAGATCCGCACCGTGCGCGCGAATTATCTCGGCAAGAAGGCCAAACTGGCCACCCAGCACGGTACCCAACGCCATGCCTACCCGAATTTCGAGCGCGTGCGGGAACTGATCCTGGACGGGGCGATCGGCGACCTGAAGACGATCCACGGGTGGGACGCCCGCCAACTCCCCCGGCCTGGCTATCCCGCGGCGGAAGGCGCGGCGCCCTCGTTTCTGCACTACGAGCAGTGGATCGGGCCGTCGCCCTACCATCCCTATAGTCCGCAGTATTTCGGCGGTTCCTCCGGCTTGAACTGCCTGTTCTGGAATATGTACCGCGACTTCGGGGTCGGTCAGATGGGCGATATGGGCGCCCATACCATGGACCTTCTCTGGAACGCGATCGATGCCGGCGCTCCCTCGGCCATCGAGGTGGACCAGGAGGTCAGTGACAAGTACGATCCCAACATCACGCCAGTGAAGTTGAAGGTGAGTTTTGAGCATCCCGCCAACCAGTGGCGCGGGCCCGTCACCGTGGTTTGGTATCAGGGTGGCTTGAAGCCTAATCCGCCGAAGAACTACCTGGATGTTGCCCGAATCGCGAACGGCGCGATCTTTGAAGGCACCAAGGGCGCCATTCTGGCCGATTTCACCACCCGCGTGATTATCCCGAACAACGACGATGGAGACCTGACCTACTACAAGCGCCGCACGCGGCAGGATCTATTGCCATTGATTGGCGGCACCGGCCAGGTCACGCAGTCGACCAGGCCGCCTGCGGGCCGTGGCGCTGGTACCGGTCAGAGTGCCCGCGGTGGCGCGCCCGGCGGCCGGACACTACCGGCAGGTTTTTCGGCGATGCCGAGCGCCGAGGTCGGGCCGAACGGTTTTCCGGTGGTGCAACTCCTGGAGGGTGGAATCCCGGCTGCGCTCGGTCTTCCAAATACCAACGTGCAAGCGATCCTACGCGCCGAACAAAA
>PMTT01000818.1 GCA_003167275.1 Bryobacterales bacterium
ATTCGTGTTCATTCGTGGCTCAATCGTCTTGGGTTCTTCTACCTTGCCTGGAACTTTCGATTCCGGCGTCACAGGGAAGTACCGCAGCATGCGCTCCAACGCTTCGTTCGGGACACGCCAGTCCTTCCCTGTCTGCGCGGCTGCCGGGTCCGCGATTCCCGCCACGGCGCCCAGCAGCGCATAGAGATGCAGCGGATCGCGGCTCTCCAGGTATCGCTTCAGGAGCCACTGCGGGTAGGATTCCACCCACGGCAGGGGCCGCTTTGCCAAATGCTTTTGGAGACACTTCTGCCAGCGGAGGAAGATCGTCCGTGGGGTGTAATGCTTACCGTGTTCGCCCAGGCAGTTGGCCCGGTCCATCGGCAGCATCCGTGCGCTGTAGCCCGCGGCTCGCAGGCGCTCCACCTGAGCGACTTCGAAGCCCACCGCATCTTCGTATGGGAACTGCTTCACAATGGAGTGGCGGTAGATCTTCAGACCCTGGATGGTGTGCTCGACATCGCAGTCCCATAGCGGCGCGCAAATCAGGACCACCTCGGGAGGCGCTTGCCGGATCTTCTCTTCCAGTTCCTGGACCGCCTCCGGAAATAAGATCATGTCCTCATCCACCTGGATGTAGAAAGGCGTCTGGCACCGCTCGTACATTTGCTGAAAGGCCGCGGACATCGGCGCCACGTGATCGATCACTTCGATACGGCAGCCCAGAGTCTGGCACTCCAGGTGGGCCAGGCAATCGTCAAAATTCGCCTGGTCTCCGATGGTGGTCACAAAGACCGTGGTTTCGGTTGAAAACGGCCGGTCGTCCATGTTGTCCTTTCAATACTTCGCGCGCCGGGCCGCGGCCAGCGTCATCGCCCATGCCGCCGCGGGGATCAGCATCACCAGGCCGATGATCACGGCGAACGTGCGGGCGGGCACCCCCAGATCGATGGCTACGCCGGCGAAGTAACTGCTCGCCGAGATGGCAAGCATGCAAAGCCCGTATTCCGCCGCGAACACGCGCCCGCGAAATCGATCCGTAGTGTACACCTGCAGCATCGTGGTGGAGAAAACCCAGTTGGTGGACGATCCGGAATGCGCCAGCATCACCGTCAATACCGCGATCGCGATCGAGGTGGTTTTCCCCAACAGGATATAGCCGCTCCCCGCCAGCAGGAAGCCCACGAGAATGCCGGTTCGCAGGCGCGCGTGCCGATTGCCCGCCCATCGACCGGCCACCAGCGGACCGACCAGCGCGCCCACGCCTCGCGCGCCCATCAGCAGGCTCATCCCAAGCATCGCGACGCGGCTGCGGTCCAGGCCGTGGAACTGCGCCGGGAAGATGTGTTCGCCCAGAATCGGAAGCACTACATTGTTGGCGCCCAGCAGGCCGCCGCCCGCCTTCACAAATACCGTGGCGAAGAGCCGGGGATCGGCCTTGATGTAACGCGCGCCCTCCACGATGGGCGTGAAATCCACCAGGTCGCGCGCGCGTAGGGGAGGCAGACCGGCGGTATGCGGCTCGTGGAACTTCATCCGGCGAATCAGCCACGCCGAGCCCAGGAAGGAGAAGGCGTTCAGCAGGAAAACCGCGTCCCGGCCAAACAGTACCGCGGCCACCCCGCCCAGGGCCGCCCCGGCGGCCAGGCAGAAGGACCACGTCACCGAAGCCAGCGCATTCGCCGCAAGCACCTCGGATTCCGGGACAATGTTCGGGATCACGGCGCTGTGGGCCGGCTCGAAGAATGCCGCGCCGACCGTTTCGAGCAGCAACAGCGGGTAGACCAGCCAGACCATCCCCGGAGTCCGCACGCCCAACATGCCCAGCACGATGAAGAAGCGCGCGATGTCCGCGCCGATCATGATGGCTCTCCGGCTGATGCGGTCGTTAATGACGCCCGCGGTGGGGGCCGCGAACGTGTGGGGCAGAACCTGCAATACCACCGCGAGCCCAACGGATTGGGCCTTGTTGTGCGTGAGCTCCAGGAGCAGGTTGAAGACCGACAGCGAGTAGAACCAGTCACCCAGTTCGCTCACCACCTGCGCCATCCACAGGAGCCGGTAGTTCCGGTTGGTCCGCAGCAGGGCTAGGTAAGAGGCGAGCATCGGGAACTCAGCGCAGGTCGAGTACCTGTGCTACGTGTAAAGTCCCATGCGATCTTTGACCGTGCGGACCGTAGCGTTGGCAATGGGAGCCACGCGCTCCGCGCCTTCCCGGAGGACACCCGCCAGGTAGCCCGGCTCCGCGGTGATCTCGCGGTAGCGCCGCTGAAAGGGCTCGATGTGCGAAATCACCATCTCGGCCACCTGCTTCTTGAAGTCGCCGTAGCGCATGCCGGTGAAGCGCTGCTTCAACTCTTCGTCGCTGGCGTTCGAGAACGCCTGGTAAATCGAGAGCAGGTTGAGAACGCCCGCGCCGGCAGTCTCCACATCCACGGCGGGGTGCGAATCGGTAGTGGCCCGCATGATGGTCTTGCGGATCTTATCGATCGGATCGAGCAGCGCGACCGAATGATTGGCCCCCGTGGCGGACTTGCTCATCTTCTGCGTAGGGTCGTCGAGCCCCATGATCCGCGCCCCCACCGCCGGCAGGCTGGTGCCTGGGACCACGAAGGTATCGCCGTACAGGGAATTGAAGCGCTGGGCGATATCGCGCGTCAGCTCCAGATGCTGCGCCTGGTCCTCGCCCACTGGAACGATTCCGGCCTGGTAGAGCAGGATATCCGCCGCCATCAGGACCGGATATTGCAGGATGCCGTCGCCCACGGATTCCTGTTTGGCAGCTTTCATCTTGTATTGCGTCATGCGCTCCAGCCAGCCCACCGGCGTGACGCAGGTGAGCATCCAGGCCAGCTCCGCATGCGCCGGAACGGCCGACTGCACCATGATGGAGCAGACCTTGGGATCGATTCCGGCGGCGATGTAGAGCGCGGCGATCTCCTCGATTTTGGCGCGCAGTTCGGCGGGGTCCTGGTAAAGCGTGATAGCATGCAGGTCCACGATGCAGAAGATGCATTCGTAGTCGTGCTGGATGCGCACCCAATTCTTGAGCGCCCCCAGGTAGTTTCCGATGTGAAGATTTCCGGACGGCTGCATGCCGGAAAAGACTCGTGTTTTCATGGTAAGAGAATGGGAGTAAATCCTATCGTAAGCAATTTCGAAGTCACGGTGGAGAAGCTGATCTACGGAGGCGACGGGCTGGCGCGCCTGGACGGGCGCGTGGGCACCATTCAGAAAGGCAGCCAGACGAGCCGGTTGTCCCACTCCGACGCCTCTGACGCCAGCCAGACCATCACCAAAGTTTCGATTACCGCACTGACCCGCTTGCCTTGTGGAACCAGGAAGAGGCCGGGAGATCCGCCACCCGAGGCGATGAACTCTTCGAATGAGCGTGGCATCGTGCTCACATCATGAGAGACGAGAATTCGACCATCGACGGCCGCGCGGCGCCAGACCTCAACATCCCGAACCGAGTCCAGGTTGGCCGATTGAGCGCTACGAAAATCGATAGCCGGCTCATGACGGAGTACGCCCTGAAGGATTGGCTTCTTCAAGTCGTTATCGGCCTGGTAGCGTACCTTCACTCGGAGCGGACCGCATGAAGCTGTTCGCGTGCGGCTTCCAGGCGCCCGCGGAGACCCGCAGGCAACGGTGCGGCCTTGCGCCTCATTTCATCGACGCGCCGTTGCTGTTCGATGAGGTAGGCGTCTATGGATGGTTGGTTCTCCAGGTAGAACGCAATTGCCCCGTATACCTGCGCCGCCCTGAGGGTGTCGAAGTTCTGTAGGATTGTCTCCGGAGATTCGCCTTCACGGAACGCGTACACGATGGAATCCAGCGATATCCGCGTGCCTGCCACGAAAAATGCTCCCTCACGCTGCTCGACGTACTCTTGCGGCATACTTTCCTGGCTCCATTATCGCGTACTGTGGAGAATGGGAGTAAATCCTATCGTAAGCAATTTCGAAGTCACGGTGGAGAAGCTGATCTACGGCGGCGACGGACTGGCGCGCCTGGACGGGCGCGTGATCTTCGCTCCCTACGTGCTTCCCGGAGAGCGGATCCGCGCGCAGGCCGAGCGCGAGAAGCCCGGCCTGGTGCGCGCGCGGGCGCTCGAAGTGCTGGCCCCAGCCGCTGAGCGCGTGGCAGCGCCGTGCCCGTATTTTGCGCGCTGTGGCGGCTGCCACTACCAGCACGCGGGATATGAGTACCAACTGGCGGCCAAGCGGACCATCCTGGTCGAGGAGTTGCGCCGCCTCGGCAAGATCGAGCCCCCCGAGGAGATCCCGATTGTGTCGGGTGAGCCCTGGGGATACCGCAATCGCGCGCAGTTGCACGTGGATCGCGGGCGCATCGGGTATTGGGAATCGCGCTCGCACAAGCTGTGTGGGATCGAGAGCTGTCCCATCGCCTCTCCGAAACTGAATGAAGTCATCGCCACGCTGAACAGGATGCTCCACGATCCTCGGTGGCCGCGGTTTATCCGGTCTCTCGAAATCTTCACGGACGAGCGGCAGATGCAGTTGAACATCCTGGAGACGGACCGCCCGGTGGCCCGCCGGTTCTTCGACTGGTGCGCGGAGAGCATCCCGGGCCTGGTGGGCGGGCCTTTGGACTATCACGACCGTTTCCGGGTGAGCTCCAAGTCCTTCTTCCAGGTGAATCGGTACCTGTTGGATCGTTTGGTGGAAACCGCGCTGGCTGGAGCCGAGGGCGAGACGGCGCTCGACCTGTATGCCGGCGCCGGACTGTTTTCGCTGGCGCTGGGCGGGAAATTCCACGAAGTGACGGCCGTGGAGTCGGGTTCCGCGGCGGTGCGAGACCTGGAATTCAATGCCGGCCGCGCCGGGTTGGCGAACGTGCGGGCGGAGCAGCGCATGGCGGAGGAGTACCTGGCTTCGTTGGAACATGTGCCAGACTTCGTGTTGGCCGATCCGCCGCGCGCCGGCTTGGGGAAGGCCGTAGTCCGAAAGTTGAGCGAACTCCAGCCGCGACAGATCGCCATCGTGTCGTGCGATCCCGCGACCCTGGCGCGGGACTTGGCAGCCCTGTTGGCGGCCGGCTATCGAATCGAGCAGATGACCCTGGTAGACTTGTTCCCGCAGACCTTCCACGTGGAGACAGTAGTTCGCCTGGGGCGATAGATAGAAAGGTCGCCGCCCTCACGCCTCGACGCCCCAATATGCGCCAGAATGGGAGGGATGTCGCTCGGGACATTATCCGTCGAGAACCTCAGCATCGAACTGACGCTGCCCCGCACATCCGCGGCGGACAGGAGACCCCAGCAAATCCCGATCGTTTCCAGTGTCTCTTTCCAGGTCGACCCCGGCGCCATCGTCGGGCTGTTCGGCGAATCGGGCTGCGGCAAAACCACCCTTGCCCTGGCTTTACTCAAACTCCTCCCGCCCACCCGCTACAGTGTTCGCGGCTCCGTCCGCGTGGGAGACCGCGAGATCCTCGCCCTCACCGAGAGGGAACTGGAGAGCATCCGCGGCGCCGAAATCTCGATGGTCTTCCAGGATCCGCTGCTGTCGCTCAATCCGGTCATGCGCGTGAAGGATCAGGTGGCAGAGGTGCTCCGGGCTCACAAGATTACGGGGACGTCCCCTGCCGAGCTACTCACCCTCGTGGGCCTCCCACCTTCCGCGCGTATCCTGAACGCCTATCCCCATCAGTTGAGCGGCGGCGAGCGGCAAAGAGTGGCGATCGCCCAGGCGCTGGCTTGCCGGCCCCGCATCGTGATCGCCGACGAACCCTTTACCGCTCTCGACGCCACCAAAGTGGTCGAACTGCTGTCTCTCTTCCGCCGCCTGAAGGAGAAACTCGGAGCCTCGTTCCTGGTGATCAGCCACAGTCCCGGAATTCTGGCGAGGATCGCGGATCAGGTCTTGATGATGCGGTCCGGGACGATCGTGGACCGGGGAACTCCGCAGCAGGTCTTCCGGAATCTCACCGGCGCTGTACAGCGGGGAGATGTCCATGGAGTCTGAGGATAGGGCAGCCTTTCTAACCGTTCGGGTCCTCGGCAAGACCTATGCCGACCGCCGCTGGTGGGGACGCATCCGCCACACCACCCCTGCCCTCCATGATGTCTCCTTCAACCTGGAGAAGGGCCGCACACTCGGGTTGGTAGGCCCCTCCGGCTCCGGCAAATCCACCTTAGCCCGCTGCCTGACATTCTTCGAGCCTCCCACGCACGGCACCATCCACTTGGAAGGCCGGAATCTGTGGACCTCCAGCCGCCCGGAGCGCCGCTCCCTGCGCGCCCAAATCCAACTCATCTTCCAGGAGCCCGCCGCCAGCCTCAATCCCCGATTCACCGCTGAGCAAATCGTGGAAGAACCCCTCGTCATCCAAAGATGGGGAACCACCGCAACGCGCCGTAAGAAGGCCTCTGAACTGATGGAAACAGTAGGCTTGCCCCCACAAGCCATCGGCAAACCCGCACTCCAGTTCAGCGGTGGCGAACGCCAGCGCCTCGCGATCGCCAGGGCCCTCGCGCTCGAACCCAAGCTGTTGATCCTGGACGAATCCTTCTCCGGGCTGGACCTTTCGATCCAGACGCAGGTCGCGAACCTCCTGACGGACCTGCAGACGAGGCGCGGATTGACCTACATCCTGATCTCCCACGATCTCGCCGCCGTCGCGAGCCTCGCCGGTGAGATCGCCGTCATGGACGCTGGCCGCATCGTGGAACACGCCCCCACCGCCGCCCTGCTCGCCAATCCGCGGCACCCGCGCACCAGGGAGTTGGTGGAGGCCAGCCTGGCACTCAGCCTGGGTGGGGTGCTTGGATGAAATACGTAGGGCGCCGCCTGGCCGACAGCCTGTTCCTGCTCCTAGCCCTGTCTCTGCTGTCGTTCGCCTTCGCCCAACTGGCTCCCGGCGACTACTTCTCGGAACTCCGCGCCGATCCCCGCATCTCCGCCGAGACCGTCGCAGGCCTTCGCGCGCAAGCGGGCCTCAACCGCCCATTTCCCGTCAGGTACGCTGCCTGGGTTCGGTCCGTCTTCCGCGGCGATTTCGGCTATTCGCTGGCCTACAACAGCCCCGTGGCGCCTCTGCTTTGGCAGCGGATTCGCGGCACTCTNNTTTGGAACGCCACCGGGCGCGGAACCTGGCGCGACCACCTGTCGAACGTGATTCTCTCCTTGCTGCTGACCATTCCCGAGCTCCTGCTGGCCATTGTCTTGCTTGTCCTGGCGGCCCAAAGCGGATGGTTCCCCGCCGGCGGAATGGGCTCTTCAGGCTTTGCCGACCTGGGCAATTGGGCCCAGGTGCGCGACCTTGCCTGGCATCTGGCGCTCCCCGTTGCTGTGCTGGTGCTCGGCATGTTGCCGGTGTTGGTCCGGCACGTCCGCGCAAGCATGCTGGAGGCCATCGATTCTCCATTCGCTTTAAGCGCCAGGGCCCAGGGCATTCCGCGCCGCCGCCTGCTTTTCCGGCACCTGCTCCCCGCGGCCCTGAACCCGCTGATTTCCTTATTCGGTTTCTCGCTCGGCACCCTGCTCAGCGCCTCGCTCCTGGTTGAGGTGGTGATGGGATGGCCCGGACTGGGGCCGCTCTTTCTGGAAGCCATCGTGGCCCGCGACTTCGCCCTGGTGCTCGCGGTAGTGATGTTCTCCGCGACATTCCTGGTGGCAGCCAACCTGGTCGCGGATCTTCTGCTGTACCGCCTGGACCCGCGGATTCGGACGACATGACGATGCCGTCCAATCCCGCGCCCCCCAATCCGCCGACGCCTGAATCGACCGCCGCTATTCCGGGCGCTATTCCTGTCGCTATTCCGGTGGCAGCCACCGTAACCCCCGAATTGACGCCTATTTCGGTGGCGCCTAATTCGGTGGCAGTCACCGTAACCCCCGAATTCGCTATTCCGGTGACGACCGCTAATTCGGTGGCAGTCACCGTAACTCCCGAATTCACAATTGGGGGTTATGGTGACTGCCACCGAATTAGCGGTCGTCACCGGAATAGCGAATTCGGGGGTTACGGTGACNNCGGTGACTGCCACCGAAATAGCCACCGAATTAGGCTGGCCCTCGTGCTCCTGGCCGCCCTCCACGCCATCGTTCTCCTTGCCGCCTTCCTGGCCCCCTACCCCTTCGCCGAGCAGCACCGCGATTTCCCCTACGCCCCCCCCACCCGTCTTCACTTCTTCGACACCGCCGGCCGCTTCCATCCACGCCCCTTCGTCTATGCCCTTTCGCCCGACTCCAGCCCGGGACTATACCGCGAGGACACCACCCGACCGTTTCCGGTCGAGTTCTGCGTGGGCGGACGGCTCTTCGGCGTTCGGGAGCCCGCCGTCCTGTTTGTTCTGGGCTCCGATGGCTATGGCCGCGATGTCTTCTCCCGGCTGTTGTATGGCGGACAGGTCTCGCTGCTGACGGGTCTCATGGCGGCTTTCCTGTCCCTCGGCTTGGGCCTGATCCTGGGGACTGTCGCAGGCTACTTCGGCGGCTGGCTCGACCAGCTTCTGATGCGTTCGGGCGAATTGTTCCTGGCGCTGCCGTGGCTGTACCTGCTGCTGGCGGTGCGCGCCTTCCTCCCGCTTCACATCTCCACGCTTCAGTCCTTCTTTCTGTTGATCGCCGTGATTGGAGGAATCGGCTGGGTCCGTCCCGCGCGCCTGGTCCGCGGCGTCGTGCTGAGCGGCAGGGAGCGCCCCTTCGTCCTGGCGGCCCGGGGGTTCGGCGCATCCGACGCCTATCTGATGCGCCGCCACATCCTGCCGCTCACCAGGGGAGTGGTCCTCACCCAGGCCACCGTCTTAATTCCGCAGTACATTCTGGCGGAAGTCACGCTCTCGTTCCTGGGATTGGGGGTGGGCGAACCCGTCCCGAGCTGGGGAAACATGCTGGCCGATGCGCGCCAGTACTACACCCTGGTGTCCCACCCTTGGATGCTGGCCCCCGGCCTGGCCGCCATCCCCCTTCTGTTCGCGTACCTGCTGCTTGCCGATGCTTTGTTACCGTAACACGGGCATCGTTGCTGTGTTGGTTTTTCCCCCGTCCGCCCCTCAAGCCGCGCCCGTAGACCCGACTTCCTAGTACGGTTGGCCATTGGTAAATATCCATCTTCTCTGCAATCAGTTAAACTAAACCGCGATGGGGGCTCAGAGACGGGAACCACGTTCGATTCCGGCTATAGCCATACTCCTGTTTTGCCGCTGTCTTTTCGGAGCCTCCGACGATCTTCTCGTCGTTCCGGGATTAACCGGACATCCCGGCGGAAGACTGGTGTTCGCCACCCGTACCGAACCCAAGACCCTCAATCCCGTGACGGCCGTGGACGCCGCCTCGCGCGAGGTCATCAACCGGATGGATGCGGACCTGATCCACATCAACCGCGCCTCCTATCGCACCGAGCCAGCCATCGCGAAGTCATGGACCGTCTCGTCCAGCGGTCTCCGCTACGTCCTGGAACTGCGCCACGGCCTGCGCTTCTCCGACGGCCACCCGTGCGATGCGGACGACGTCGTCTTCACCTACCAGGTTCACCTGGATGAAAAGGTACATTCCGGTGAACGCGATCTGCTGACCTTCGATGGAAAGCCCATCGTGGTGCGAAAGCTGGATGCCCTGCACGTGGCCTTCGAGTTGCCCAGCCTCAACGCGGTGGCGGAGCGGCTGTTCGACGGCATCGCAATCCTCCCTCGTCACCTGCTGGAGCAGCCTTATCGCGATGGCAAACTGACCGAGGCGTGGGGCCTCCGCACGTCCCCTTCCGCGATCGCCGGGCTTGGGCCGTTCCGCTTGAAGGAGTACCTTCCCGGCCAACGCGTGGTCCTGGAGCGAAATCCGTACTATTGGAAGACCGATCCGGCGGGTAACCGTCTGCCTTACCTCGACGAGGTGGACTTCGTTATCGCCGGAACCGATGACCTGCAGGTGCTGCGCTTCCAGGCCGGCGAATCGGATGTCATCAGCCGTCCCAGCGCCAAGAACTATGCCGCTCTCGAAAAGCAGAGCGAACAAAAGGGATATGTCCTGCGGAATGTGGGCGCGGGATTTGAGTACAATTTCCTCTTTTTCAATCTCAACGATTTGCCGGGCAACGCTCCGCCCCAGATAGCTTCACACCAGTCCTGGTTTCGCCGCCCGGGTTTCCGCCAGGCGGTGTCGGCCGCCATAGACCGCGAGGCCTTGGTTCGCCTGGTCTATCTGGGATACGCGACTCCCCTATCGGGTCCGGTTCCCCCCGGCAACAAGCTCTGGCTCGACACCAGCCTTCCCCACCTGGTCCGCTCCCCGGCTCGGGCTCGGGAACTGCTCGCCGCGGACGGCTTCCACTGGTCGCCGGATGGCGCCCTCATGGACCCCCAAGGCAAGAGAGTCGAGTTCTCCATCCTGGCCAGTTCGGGCAACCCGGAACGTGTCCAGGCCGCCACCTTCATCCAGGCCGACCTCCAGCAGATCGGCATCCGGGTCGACCTCGTACCGCTCGAAACCCGCAGCCTGCTCGACCGTGTGCAGAGGACCCACGAGTATGACACCGCCATCCTCTCGTTGGCCAGTTCCGACGCCGATCCCAACGTGGACATGAACGTCTGGCTCTCGAGCGGTGGTAGCCACCTGTGGCATCCCGAACAGACTTCCCCCGCGACCCCTTGGGAAGCCGAGATCGACGGCCTCATGCGCCGGCAGATCGTGACCCGGAAGTACGCCGATCGCAAGCGCATGTACGACCGCGTTCAAGAAATCCTCATGCAGTACCTGCCCCTGGTTCCCCTGGTGAGCCCCAACGTTCTGGCCGGCGCCAAGAAGGGCCTCGGAAACTTTCGGCCCGCCCTGCTGGACCATTACACTCTTTGGAATATTGAGGAGCTTTATTGGTTAGGGCCCGCCGCCGGGGCTCGTAAATGAGCCCGTCCTTCGCCAACGACTGGACCAACACGCGCCTCGTGGAGGAATGCCTCCGTGGCAACGAGCAGGCGTGGCACGCGCTCGTCGATCGGTACAAGAACCTGATCTACTCCATCCCCATCCGCTACGGCGCGAAGCCCCAGGATGCGGCCGATATCTTTCAAACCGTGTGTATCGACCTGTTCAACGAGCTTCCGCGACTGCGCAATGTCGAGGCCTTACAGGGTTGGCTGATTCGGGTCACTACCAACAAATGTTACCACTGGAAGCGCCGGCAAAACGCCCAGGCCAGCGACTGGGACGATGACCAGATGGAGACGATCTCCGGGGATGCGCCCATTCCACCCGATTGGTTAGTCGGCCTGGAGCGCGAACAGATGATTCGGGAAGCCATTGCCTCTCTCCCCCCGCGGTGTAAGCAGATGATCGAGCTGCTCTTCTTTGAGCATCCTCCCCTGCCTTACAACGAAGTCGCCGAGCGGCTTTCGTTGGCCCGCGGCTCCATCGGCTTCATTCGCGGACGCTGCTTGAAACGATTGAAGCGAATTCTCGAGGAGAAGGGCATCTGATGGCCGGTTTGGTCGGCGGTGGGATGAGTCTCGAAATCCTGGTGGAGCAACTAGCCTCGGAAGCCCGCCCGTTGCGGCGCCGGCAACTCCTTCTGGCCGGCCGGGAATGGTGGCAGCCCGAAACCGTCACGCGCTTTTACGACGAAGTAGTTCGCCGGATCCACGTGGACGTACAGCAGGCCGATCGATTGGCCCGATCCGCCGCCTGGCTGGCCCGGCAATTGGAGGACCCGGCATCCCGCGCCGTCGGGTTGCGGGCCCAGGGACACCTCCTGTACCTGCGGCGCAAGTACGAACCCGCCCGGGTACACTACCAGGAGGCCGTTTCGATCTACGAGGGCCTGGGCCGCGACCTCGAAGTCGGCCGCACCTTGAGCGGCTCCCTCCAGACCCTGATCTATCTCGGCCGCTACGAGGAAGCCCTGGAAAGCGCCGGCCGCGCCCGCCAGATCTTCTCCACCCAAGGCGAACTCCTCCACCTGGCCCGCCTGGACACAAATCTCGGCAACCTCTACTATCGTCAGGACCGCTTTGAGGAGGCCCTGGAAAACTACCGGCGGGCCCACGCCGAGCTGGTCAAGTTGGGAAATCCGCTGGACGTGGCGATCGCGCTGAAAAACATGGCCACCTGCCAGATCAGCCTGAACGATTTCCGTCAGGCGCTCGAGACTTACCATCAGGCTCG
Organism: Bryobacterales bacterium; assembly: GCA_003167275.1. Lineage (GTDB taxonomy): Bacteria > Acidobacteriota > Terriglobia > Bryobacterales > Bryobacteraceae > JAIQFL01. The sequence continues at coordinate 12,102 of PMTT01000818.1, forward strand.
CGCCTATTGCGCCGACCACCAGATGCCGCTGCTGGCGGCCGAAGCCGACTATAACATCGCCTATTTGTACTACCTGCGCGGCGAGTACACCCGGGCCATCGACCTCTACCGCGTCACCCGCGAGCACTGCCACACGCTCGGAGACCTGTATCACCAGGGGCTCTGCGATCTCGACCAGGCGGAAATGTATCTGGAACTCAATTTGAGCGAAGAGGGCGCCCACCTGGCCCGCCGTGCCCTCGATACCTTCCGCCAGCTCGGCATGGGTTACGAAATGGCCAAGGCCATGACCAACCTGGCGATCGCCTCCAGCCACCACGGAGACTACGCCCACGCGCTGGATCAGTTTCGCACCGCCAGGGATCTCTTCACCAAGGAACACAATCCGTCCTGGACCGCCATCATCGATCTCTACCAGGCCTTGGTGTTTTATCAGGACCGGCGGCTGAGTGTGGCCCAGTTGCTCGCTGAAAGGGCCCTGGCATTCTTTGCTCCTTCGCCCCTCACCGGCAAAGCCGCCTTGTGTCAACTCTTGCTGGCGCGCATTCACCTGGATTCCGGGCGTGCCGCGGAGGCCAAGGCCATCTGCCTGCTGGCCCTCCAGCGCCTGGAGCAGGCGGAAACACCAGCGTTGACCTGGCAGGCGTTTTTTGTCCTCGGAACCATCGAAGAGGCCCTCGGATCCCCGGACGCGGCTTACCACGCCTATCGAAGCGCCCACCAGCACATGGAGAATCTCCGCAGCCACCTCAAGGGTGAGGAGATGAAGATCGCATTCCTCGAGGACAAACTGGCTATATACGAGTCCATGGTCCGGATGTGCCTGAGCCGCGACCCGTCCCCGGATCGCCAGGAGATCGCGTTTGTCTACATGGAGCAGGCGAAATCGCGAAGCCTTGCCGATCTGATCGCCTTCCGTGCGCACGGCCTTCCGGCCTCGACTCCCACCCACCACAAGCTGGTCCAGGAGCTCAACGCCCTCCGCGAGGAGCTCAACTGGTACACTCGCACCATTCAGCTTCAGGAAGCCCGCGCCGCGAATCTTCGGGACCCACACCTGGAGAAGCTCAGGCGGTCAGCGCGGAATTGCGAGCGGCAACTGGCCGAAGTCATGACCCGGCTGCGCGTGGAGGACCAGGAGTACGCCAACCTCCAGGCCGGCGCCTCCATTGACCTGGACGCCATCCGGTCGGCGATTCCCGCCGATGCCATGCTGCTCCAATACTACCGGGTGGGCGACATCTTCTACGCCAGCCTCCTGACCCGCAGCAGCCTGAAAATGGAGCCCTTAGGGCATGCCGCAGACCTTAGGCGCGAACTCCAGTTGCTGCGCTTCCAGTTGTCCAAGTTCCGCCTGGGTCCGGACTATGTGCGTACCTTCCAACATCAACTGCTCCAGGCCACTAACGCGCACCTGCAGGAGTTTTACCGGCAGTTGATCGCTCCCATCGAAAAGCATTTGCATGCGGCCCATCTGATCGTGGCCCCGCATGGGTTCCTGCACTACCTGCCGTTCCATGCCCTCTTCGACGGCCGGCAGTACCTGAATAGCCGCTTCTCGATCTCCTACACTCCCAGCGCCAGCGTGTACTACCTGTGTTCGGTCAAGAATGTGGGATCGTCCGACGGGGCGCTGGTCCTGGGAGTTCCCGACCCCTGTGCGCCTTACATCCTCACCGAGGTACATGCCGTCGCTTCCGCCCTTCCCAACGCGGAGGTGTATGTCGGTCCTGACGCTACCTATGAAATGCTTCGGGATGTGGGTTCCCGCAAGCGGTTTGTCCACATCGCCACCCACGGCTCGTTCCGCCAGGACAACCCCATGTTTTCCTGCATCAGCCTGGGGAACGCGCAGTTGAGCCTGTTCGACCTTTACCAACTCGACCTTCAGGCCGAACTGGTGACGCTCAGCGGTTGCGGGACGGGCCTCAACGTAGTCGTCGGAGGCGACGAACTGATAGGACTGAAGCGCGGACTACTGTACGCCGGCGCACAAGCCGCACTTCTGACACTCTGGGATGTCAACGACCGGAGCACCGCGGAGTTCATGAAGCTCTTCTACGAGCGCCTACAGAGCAACCCGAACAAGGCCCAAGCCATCCAGTTCGCCATGGAAGAGATCCGCCGAACCTATTCCCACCCGTTTTTCTGGGCCCCCTTCGTCCTGGTAGGCAAGTACACGTAACACGGGCATTTTTGCCTGTGTTGGTTTGCCCTCCCGTTAGCCAAGCCGCAAAGGCTGACAGCAAGAAGTGCCTGCAAGTGGTGTGCAAGTTGGCGGTGTTGAATGCCCGAAGTTACTTTGATATCATCTTTGACACTATTCAGGAGAAATCACGGACCGTAGAAATCCTTGTGGAAAAGTGGGGAGGTTAATATGCTTGTTGATCTACACGCGCATTATCCCATGCATATTCCGATGGGCCAACCGCCCGGCGCCCGGTATTGGATGACCAATACCGACCGGCAGAGCCCCTGGGATAAATTTCGAGCCTGGCTGCTAAAGGAACTCGACGATCAAGACAATTTCCCGGCGCCTAATGAACCGGCAGTCACGATACCGAATCTCAAAGAAGGGAATGTCGGCGTGGTCCTATCGGTGCTCTACGCGCCGTTCGATGAGATGGATCTCACTAAGGAGTATGGGGCGCCACCCGAGGAGCAGTACTTCGAAGACATCGCTAACCAGTTGCGCGCGGTGGAGGAGGAGGTCAAGACGAAATACGACGCGGACGCCGCCGTTGTGCACAACCAAAAGGAACTCGCGGACGCAATGGCGGCTAATAAGGTCGCACTCATTCATGCCATCGAAGGCGGGTTCCAACTGGGCGACCAGGAGGATCGCATTCGCCAGAATGTCCAAAACCTTGCGGGATTGGGAGTCGGATATGTAACAGTCGCGCATCTGTTCTTCCGGCAGATCGCGACCAACGCTCCGGCGATTCCATTTCTTTCCGACTGGATTTATCACTTGCTGTTCCCGCAATCGGGGGCGCTCACGAAACTCGGAGAAACGGCGGTCGGCGCCATGATGGACAACCATATCCTGATTGATCTCACGCACATGAGCGAGGCATCGATCACGGCCACCCTGGATCTGATGGACCAGATCGATACGCAAAAAACGGCGCCGGTGGTGGCGACCCATGCTGCCTACCGCTTCGGCAAGGCAGAGTACAACTTGACCGATGAACACATCTCCCGGATCATCGAGCGCGACGGGGTCATCGGGCTGATCGCTTGCGACCACTGGATGACCGATGGAATTCGCGGCAAGACTACAACGTTCGACGAAAGCATGCAGGTTCTGACCAGGCACATCGATAAGATCGCCGGGTTCACGAACGACTATCGCCACATCGCGATCGGGTCGGATCTGGATGGTTTCATCAAGCCGCCACTCGTGGGCCTCGAGTTCCCGAAGGGATTCAACAACGTCTACGATTTCCTGACGACGCATTACAACAGCCGGGACATCGCGGATCAGATCTTCAATAAAAATGCGCTAAGGCTACTGGGGTACTGGGGCGCCGAAAAACCAGCGCCGGAGGTTTAGGAATGGAAAAAGGGCGCGATAATTTCTACCATCCGAAGAACGAAAATGACGTTCGGGATTTGATTCTCCAAGCGCAGCGCGAAGGGAAGCGCATCCGCGTCCGTGGAGCGGGCCATTCCACCACGGCCGCGATTTACACCGACGGTTTCAGGTCAGACAACGGCCCCGGTGAGGGGATCGATGTGATCCTCGATCAGATGGCCGCCGTATTCTTTGACGATGCCAAGATGCAGGTGACCGTGCAGGGGGGCTGCCACCTTGGGCTCGATCCATTCGATCCAACCGGCGTTTCGACGCTGGAGAACAGCCTATTCCATCAACTGGACCAGCGCGGATGGGCATTCCCCGATACGGGCGGAATAACGCATCAGACCGTGGCCGGCTTTCTTTCGACGGGATCGTCAGGCGGATCGCTGCAACATTCGGTGGGAGATCAGATCGTCTCGATCCGATTTATTGACGGACTGGGCGAGGCTCATGAGGTTACCGAAGCGCAGGACCACGACCTGTTTTGTGCGGCAGGCGTATCGATGGGGCTGCTTGGCATCATCACAGCGGTGACTTTTCAGTGCGTCCCGCGTTTCGACATCATCGGGCAGGAGTCGACGAAACAGGTCGTCGATACGCCGGTCGACTTATTTGGGAATGGTTCGTTGGGCAAGCTCTCGTTGGCGCAGTTCCTGCGCGAAACCGAACATGTACGACTGCTGTGGTGGCCGCAACACGGCGTCGAGCGCATGGTGGTATGGCAAGGGCGCACCATGCAGCCCGGCGATTACAACAACGAGACCGGACCGCAGGGCCACCTGAAAGCGAAGCCATACCAGGAGTTTCCGCTGATTCTGGGCAAGCCCGACCCGGCGGAGGCATTGGCTGGAGCATTTTTCGATCTGATCCGCTACTGGAACGATCCCGGGCCGCTCGGCGAGCTGACACGGGCATCGCTGCACCTCACTTTGACCCCGTTTCTGAAGCTGTTCGTGAGCGACGATGGTCCGCAAGGGCCGCAGCGCTTTTGGGACGCGTGGCTCAACGCGCTGCCGATGGACAACGCGGCGAGCGACAAACTCCTGCCGACACGATTCACCGAAATGTGGTTTCCGATCGAGAAGACGCCGGAGGTCATGTCGCGGTTGCGCGATCACTACGCCCGCGTTGGGTTTCCGGCGACTGGTCCGTACTCCTGCGAAATCTACGCCACGAAGCAGAGCCGATTTTGGATGAGCCCGGCATTCGATCGAGACGTCGTGAAGATCGATCACTTCTGGTTTATGCATAGCGCCGGGGATCCGTCGGAGAGTTACTATCCGCAATTCTGGAACTTACTCAAGGACTTGGATTACCGGCTGCACTGGGGCAAGTATCTGCCCAAAGACTCTGCGGCGTTTCTCCCCGCCCGCTATCCGCATTGGAACGATTTCATGAATCTGCGGCAGAGGCTGGATCCGAATGACGTGTTCCTGACCGATTACTGGCGCATTCACCTGGGGGTGAGATGAGCAGCGAGATTCCTCTCGTGGCCCTGTCGAAAAAGCCAACGCATTAAATGCCCGGAACTTGAGTACTAGTACTATTCTGCCGGCAATCCGGGAAAAATCGCACAAACCTATATCCAATCCGGCCCACGCACACCCTTTCCTACTGAAGAGAGTACAAATGTCTCAAAGCCAAGACGGAATCCTCGGGAGATGCCAATGAAGCATTACGGGATCGCGCAGTGGGTGGATTTCGCGCGGGCCTTGGCGCCCGAAACAGATCGGGCCGCAATGCAGGAGCATTTGGCCAGCGGCTGTTCGGAGTGCCGGGAAGTTGTAGATTTCTGCGACAAAGTGGCTGCGGCGGGCCGGGAAATGGCTGGATACGAGGTCCCGGAGTCCGCAGTCCGATTGGCGCGTGCAATCTTCCCTACTCAGGCGCAGTTAAAGCCAAAGCGCGTGGTGCGCATAGCGGCGGAGTTGATTTTTGACAGCTTCCTGGTGCCTTCCCCCGTCGGCCTGCGCGCCACCTGGCAGGTCGGTTGGCAAGCGCTCTACCGCGCAGGGGATTGCTCGGTGGATCTTCGCATCGAACCGGAACTCGGTTCTTCGCGGGCCGCCGTCATCGGCCAGATATCCAACCACATCCAACCGGAAGTGGAGATGGCCGATCTTCCGGTGTACCTCAAGCAGGGGAAACTCGTCGTGGCGGAGGCGCGTAGCAACCGTTTCGGTGAGTTTCAGATGGAATATGATCAGCAGAGCCGGATCCAGCTCTGCATCGATATCGAGGGAGGGTCCAAACGTATTCAGGTACCCATCAAGAGGTTGGTGCCCGATAAACGCTCGGTCACGGGCCGGGCGAATCTGGGGGCGCCCGCGGGGCCGACGCGGTCCGGATCGGTTGGCAAGTAGGTGGGGAAATGCGCTGGGGATCTCTCATGATGCGACACACTTTGCGGATTACTCTTCTGACCTCGCTCTTGTTCCTGAGGGCATTTGCCCAGGATCATTATCTGGTTCGCGCACCTGTCTCGGCGATCGGTCAAATCGCTAGCCAGCATGGCCTGACGCTCGTCAGATCTCTGAGCGGTTCCGGTCAAGGCCTCCATGTAGTGAGTGTGCCCAACGTCTATAATGCGGCGCAACTTGTGCAGGGCCTGAAGTCGGACCCCCGGGTACAATGGGTGGAGCACGACGCGGCGCTCGCCGTACCCGAAGCTGTCGCCAACGGCCCACAGCTCCGGAGCCACTCCGGGCATCTTCCCCTGACCGACTTCCAGAACATGGTCTACTATTTCGGGACCTTTGCCTGGGGCGCTTATGTCAACCAGCCGGCGGCTTCCCTCATCCACACTTCCGGTTCTCACCAGTTGGCCACAGGCCAGGGCATCGTCGCCATTCTCGATACCGGGGTGGATTTCACTCACCCGGTACTGTTCTCCTCCCTGGTCATGGGCTATGACTTCACGCGCAACTGGACGGGCGGCTCCGACGCTCCGGACCTGGTCCCCACTCTGAACGACCAATCCACCACGCCGATTCTGGACCAATCGACAACGCCGATCCTGGATGACTCCATCGTGCTGGATCAGTCGACAACGCCGATTCTGGACGACGACAACAGCATCGTTCTGAGTCAGTCGACCACGCCGATTCTGGATGGCTACAAGGCGCCGCATGCCTACGGCCACGGCACGATGGTGGCCGGTTTGATCCACCTGGTGGCCCCGACAGCCAAGCTTATGCCGGTTAAAGTGTTCAGCAGCGATGGCACTTCTTCGCTATCCCTGGTCATCGCCGGAATCTACTACGCAGTGGATCATGGCGCCAAGGTGATCAACATGAGCTTCAGTTTCGCGGGCACCTCGCAGGAGCTGACCAATGCGATCAACTATGCCAATTCCCAGCGCGTGATCATGGTCGCTTCGGCAGGGAACAACGGACAGGCTCTGGTGCTCTACCCCGCGGGTTACAGCCAGGTAATGGGCATAGGGTCCACCAACAATCAGGATGTCAGAAGCTCGTTCTCGAATTTCGGTTCGGTAATCACTCTGGCGGCTCCGGGAGAAGGACTGATCACCACCTATCCCTTCAACCACTACGCAGCCGGATGGGGAACGTCTTTCAGCACACCCCTGGTATCGGGAGCTGCGGCGCTGCTGGTGGATATCAACTCCAGTATCACCGAGACCCAGGCGGTGCAGGCACTTTCGAACGCCATTTCCATCGGCCAGGGATTGGGAGCGGGACAGTTGGATTTGGTCCAGGCGTGTCAGGCTGTGCGCGGGCAGACGCCCACGCCCACACCGTGGTGGCCATGGCAGTAGCGCCGGCGGTCTTGCCGCCGGTGGAGTAACTTTAGAGCGCTTTGAGGGTTCAAGAAAAACGGGGATCTGGGATTATGTCGCCGGAAAAACAGAACAACAACTATCGGAGGACATCTGGCAACCACCGTGCCACCGCGAGAGGCGCCGCGCCGAGGATGGCCGGACCGAAGCGCGCCGCGGCCCAGGCCCACTGCGTTCCTGCGCGGCCAACCGCCCGAACCGAGATGGTCGTCCATCTGGCGCCCTTTGACGGCGAAGACCCGGTCCGCAAGGCAATCGTATCCTCGGGTCTGATGGAGGCCATCTCCGAACCGGTTCCGATCTGGCTCGCAGCCCTGATGGCATCCCGCTGCCTGGCCACCGGAAATGGGGGGGAGCACACCGTGCGGTGGAAATGCGCTTCGGGAAGAGCGCTGTACACCAATGCCGGGGCCCACGTCGAACGCATTGAACCGCTGGGAGTGACGCTAATGGAAGGCCACACCTTGGCCGTCTGCTGGGCGCCCGGTGAAACTGCATACAGCCTGGAAGTCTTCCGCCAATACGATCAGTGTGCCTGAGGGGGCATGCTTTAACCATAGACGTGTAGCACGGGCATTCTTGCCTGTGTTGGTTTTGACATAGCGAGAAGGGATAAGTGTACTCGCCGGTGGGTCCGGCAAATCTTCGCAGAGGGGGAAAACAAAATGCACCAAGCTCATGTTCCGCCTTCACATGTCCGGGAAGTACTGCGGTCGTTCGACAAACACCAGCGGCTGGTCGATCTGGTGAAAGCGATGACTCAGGAAATTGAGCGGCTTCATGAAGACAACATGCAACTCCACGCTGCCGTCAACTTCTATCGGGAAGCAGTCCGTCGATCGAATAGCCACGCGATTGGGCGATAGAGCGCCTCGATCCCTCGCCGCGGCCCCGGTTTCACGATCTTGATCGCAGCTTTCCGAACGCAACTGAGGTAGCATGGCAGGAAGTGAAGCGATCAACCTCCACCCTGACCTTACTGTCGGCACTTGTCCTGGCCGCGTTGCTCCAGGCGCAGACCGACCGGCCGCGCGCTCGCGATCTGGGTCTTGCACCGGGCGTCTTTCCTCCCGGCGCGCTCAACGCCATCACCGATGTGGCCGGAGTCCTGGTGGGCCACGTCACGCTGACGGAAGGCGACAGTGTTCGGACTGGCGTCACGGCGATTCTTCCCGGACCGGGCAACCTGTTTCAGGATAAGGTGCCCGGTGCGGTCTTCGTCGGCAATGCCTTTGGCAAACTCGCCGGATCCACGCAGGTCGAGGAACTGGGCACCATCGAGACCCCCATCGTTCTGACCAATACGCTCAACGTCGGCACGGCCATGGAGGCGGTGATCGCCCACACGCTGGCCCAGCCCGGCAATGAACGGGTAGTGTCGGTCAACGCCGTGGTGGGCGAGACCAACGATAGCGGATTGAACGATATCCGCGGCATGCACGTCCGCCGGGAGCACGTGCTGGAAGCCATCCGGGGCGCCCAGGGCGGTCCCGTGGCCGAAGGCGCGGTGGGCGCAGGCGCCGGCACCATCTGTTATGGCTGGAAGGGTGGCATCGGAACGTCCTCGCGCAAAGCCGGTCCACCATATGGCGGCTACACGGTAGGCGTGCTGGTGCAAACGAATTTCGGAGGGGTGCTCACCATGGGTGGAGTGCCCGTCGGCCGTGAACTCGGCAAGTACCCCTACGCGTCGCCGGGAGATGGTTCGTGCATGATCGTCGTGGCCACCGATGCGCCACTGACCGCCA
>PMTT01000930.1 GCA_003167275.1 Bryobacterales bacterium
ACGGGAAACAACCAGGATCCGCAGAACTGGGGCCCCCCCAGCCTGGGTTTCTCGAGTGGCATTTCCTCACTCTACGACGGGGTGCTGACAAATAACCGCAATCAGACAACCGGAATGTCGATCAATGCTTACTGGAATCGGCGGTCCCACAATATCAACTTCGGAGGTGATTACCGGCGCCAGCAATTCGACTACCTGTCGCAGAGCAACCCGCGCGGCTCATTTAGCTTCAACGGCCTGTCCACACAGCAGGTGGTGAACGGCCAGCCGGTGTCGGGCACGGGATCCGACTTTGCCGGCTTCCTGCTGGGAATCCCCGACAAGAGTTCCATCGCCTACGGTAACGCCGACAAGTACCTGCGATCCCAAACCTACGACGGCTACATCACGGATGACTGGCGGGTTCGCGCCGGATTCACCTTGAACCTGGGTTTGCGCTGGGATTACAGCGCTCCGATCACGGAACTCTATGGCCGCCTGGTCAACCTGGACATTGCTCCGGGCTTTGGGCCGGTAGCCCCCGTGGTTGCCAACAGTCCAATCGGCTCACTGACTGGCCTGCACTATCCCGATTCGCTGGTCCATCCGGACAAGCATGAGTTCCAGCCGCGCGTGGCCATCGCCTGGCATCCCTTCCTGGCGTCGTCGTTGACCATCCGCGCAGGCTATGGCCTGTACTATGACACGTCGATCTATCAGACGATTGCACAGCAGATGTATCAGCAGTCGCCGCTGTCCAAGAGTTTGAGCGTGCAGAACGACCCGATCAACAACCCGCTGACTCTCGCCAGTGGGTTCAACGCCGCTCCCAACATCACCACCAACAACTTCGCCATCGATCCCAACTTCCGGGTTGGATATTCGCAGAACTGGCAGGTCTCGGTATACCGTGACCTTCCCGCCGCCCTGATTGTGACCGCCACTTATCTCGGCATCAAAGGCACTCGCGGTCAGGAGCAGTTCTACCCCAATACGTACCCCACCGGCGTCTTGAATCCTTGTCCAATCTGCCTCCCGGGATATAAATATGTGGCCTCCAACGGGAATTCGACACGCGAGGCGGGCACTATTCAGTTGCGCCGCCGGCTCCATAACGGATTCACGTCCACTATTCAGTACACCTTGTCTAAGGCCATTGACGATTCCGGGTTAGGCGGCGGCACCCGGGCCGGGGGAACCACGGTGATCGCACAGAACTGGCTGAACCTGAGCGGCGAACGGGGACTTTCAAGCTTCGACCCGCACCACAGCGCGAGCTTCCAGGTGCAGTACAGCACGGGCGTGGGAGTTCGCGGGGGCGCCCTTCTCAGCGGTTGGAGGGGACTGCTCATCAAGGAGTGGACCTTCGTCGACCAGATCACTCTCGCAAGCGGCCTGCCACTGACGCCCGTCTATCCGGTTGGGATCCCCGGGACGGCATTCACCGGGTTCCGGCCGAACTATACGGGCGCCTCCGTTTACAATGCTCCTCCCGGCCTGTTCCTGAACCTGGCGGCCTTTGGACCGCCCACCCCTGGCCAGTGGGGGAATGCGGGGAGAGACTCTATTATCGGGCCGAGCCAGTTCTCCATGATCGCTTCCATGGGACGCTCGTTCACTGTGGGCGATCGCCACAGCATCGACGTGCGGTTTGACGCGACCAACATACTCAACCATGTCACGTTTCCGAGTTGGAATACCAACATCCTCAGCCCACAGTTCGGGCTGCCGGGCACTGCCAATCAGATGCGCGTGATCCGGGCCAATGTGCGATTGAGGTTCTAAAGATATGCGACCGATTATCATCGTTTTGCTGATTTCGATCATGGCGTCTGGGCAGAACCAGCCGCCTCGTCCCAACCCTACGCCGCAGAATCAGCCGGCGGCCGCAAATGAGCCAGTCAAGTTTACGAGCTTGGCCCAGTTGGTGGAGGAGATGGTCAGCGTCAAGGACAAAGAAGGGAAAGTCATTGAAGGCCTGACCGCGAAGGATTTCGTAGTGACTGAGGACGGCAAACCGCAGACCATCAGTTTCTGTTACTTCCAGAAGTTCGACGAGATCACCGAGTCGGATCCAGTGGTGCCGGTCGCAGGGGCCGTGAAGCCCTCGGTGCCTGAACTGAAGTCGGCCCCCATCGAGTCGGTAACCAAGAATCAGATTTCCGCCGAGAAGCCCGGAGACGTTCGCTATAAAAACCGCCGCCTGCTGGTGTTGTATTTCGACATGAGCGCGATGCCGATTCCCGACCAGTTACGCGCGCTGGCGGCCGCGCGGAAGTTCATCATGACCCAGATGACCAAGACAGATCTACTGGCCATGATGGAGTACTCCAGCGGCTCCGTAAAGGTGCTGCAGGATTTCACCGATGACAAGGATCAGTTGAATCAGCAGATCGAAACCTTGATCGTGGGTGAGGACCAGGGCCTCACTGGCGATCCCAACGATGCCGCCTCCGCCGACACCGGCGCGGCCTTCGGCCAGGACGATAGCGAGTTCAATATCTTCAACACCGACCGCCAGTTGGCGGCGCTGCAGACAGCCGTCGGTATGTTGGCATCGCTGAATGAGAAGAAGTCGCTGATCTATTTCGCCAGCGGACTGACGCTCCAGGGCGTGGACAACCAGGCGCAGATGCGCTCAGCTACCAACGCCGCAACCAAGGCTAATGTCTCTCTCTACCCCATCGATGCGCGGGGCTTAGTGGCGTCAGCGCCTCTGGGCAACGCCAATCAGCCGAACCCTGGTGGAATCGGCATGTACTCCGGCGGGGGAGCGCTGGCTATGCAAACCCGATTCCAGCGGTCGCAGGACACCATGTATTCGCTGGCCGCGGACACCGGCGGAAAGGCGCTGTTCGACGTAAACGACCTTTCGCTGGGCATTGTGAACGCGCAGAAGGCCAACAGCAGCTACTACATCATCGGGTATTACAGCACGAACTCCAATCCCGATGGCAAGTTCCGCAAGATCAACATCTCGCTCAAAGAGATCACCGCCAAGCTGGACTATCGTGCGGGCTATTTCGGACCTAAAGTGTTCGGCAAGTTCACCACCGCCGACAAGGAAAGGCAGTTGGAAGACGCCCTGATGATGGGCGACCCGATCACCGATCTGACCATTCAGATGGAGGTGAATTACTTCCAGTTGAACCGCGCGGAATACTACGTCCCCCTGGTGATGAAGATCCCCGGCCGTGAGCTGGCCCTGGCCCGCAAGGGCGGCGCCGAGCGAACGGTGATCGATTTCATTGGCGAGATCAAAGACGAGTACGGAGCCACGGTGCAGAACATCCGTGACAAAGTGGACACGAAGCTGAGCGGCGCCACCGCTGCTCAATGGGCCAAGGTCCCGATCCAATACGTCACGGGCTACACGCTTCTGCCGGGAACTTACTCCATCAAGGTGCTCGCCCGCGACGATGAGACCGGCAGAATCGGAACCTTCATGAACAAGTTTGTGATCCCGAATCTGCTCAAAGAGGAGAAGCGGGTTCCCATCAGTTCCGTGGTCCTGGGCAGCCAGCGCATGGACATGAGGGATGCGCTGTACACTGCCAGTAAGGACAAAGTGGAGGCCGTCAACCCGCTGGTGCAGGATGGGTTGAAGTTGATTCCCAGTGTGACACGCGTGTTCAGCAAGACCAAGGACATGTACATCTACCTCCAGGCCTACGAGCGGAACGCCACGACCACCCAGCCGCTAGTGGCGTTCGTCACCTTCTACCGTGGACAGACGAAGGCCTTCGAAACGCCGCCGCTCCCGGTGACAGAGGGACTGGACCCCAAATCGAAGGCGGTGCCGCTGCGCTTCGCGATTGCCCTGGACAAGCTGCAAGCCGGCCAGTATGATTGCCAGGTGAGCGTGGTAGATCCGGCCGGCCAGAAGGCCGCGTTCTGGCAAGCGCCCGTAATGCTGGTGCCGTAGGGGACGCACGCAACCCCTCTGCTTGCGCCACGTGGCGCGGACACTCGTGTCTGCCGCGTCGAGACTCGTCTCGACGCGTTTCGCCTTCGGAAAAACACGCCACCGTACTTGCGAAACGCTCTACCAAGCTGTTTTTGCCGGTCTGAGGCGTCCACTTTCGGCAGATCCTGCACATCGGAGTGCCCCTGAGCCCGAAGACCAGCCCCGCCGGGCCTCGGAGTGTGTTCCAGAGTGCCGCCCACTCCTCGCTAACCAATAGATGGTCGCTCGCACCCCCCACTCCCTCCAGCCATCCGGATAAAAGAAGACGTTGGCGTGCCTCGTGCTCTTATGAAGGAAACGGGAAGGCTGCCGAAGCCACCAGATGCCGGTCACACTTAGACTTGCGGGAAGCCCTGACCGTACGGAGGAGATGTCCATGTTTCTGACGATCTTTGTTATCTTGCTTGTACTGTGGCTGCTAGGACTTTTCGCATTCCACGTTGCCGGCGGGCTGATACACCTTCTGCTGATCATAGCGGTGATTTCTCTGGTGATGCACTTCATGAGGAGCCGTAGCGCGGCTTGAAACCAGAATTATGTTTGGCTGTTGACTTGCTTTGTGAGATGTAGGATGGCTGTCCCGGCGGTGCCCGTTTTTGCTGCTTCCGGAACATCCTTGGCCGCGCCAAAGAAGAGCAGCGTCAGGCGGGGCACAGGACAGCCGGACCAACCTCTCATCAGAGCGACAACCATTCTCTACCCGATAGCCGGCCCTCATTGGACCACCGAGAACCCTCGCCTTTGGCCGGCAAAGGTTCTGGTGAGCAATATTGAACACGCGGCGCGCTGACCGACGTCCGACGCCAAAGTGAGGACTGCCTTTGTTGTCCTATCGCCAAGTTAACGAAAATAAGGGGAATCGATGAAACACTTATGTATAGCAGTTCTTGCGAGTATGTTGGGAGTAATGTCGGCTTCCGCCGCTGACCAGACATGGACCGGGAATATCAGCGACAGCATGTGCGGCGCGAAGCACAACACTACGGCCGAGCATGGCGCCAAGCAGATGTCCGACCGCGACTGTACCCTGGCCTGCGTNNAGGTGCACGCTGGCCACACAGTGCAACTGACTGGCGAGATGAACGGCGACACGATCACCGTCTCGAAGATTGTCATGCCCCCCAAGGGAGCTGACTAATCTACAGGTAATTAGTCGCGCCGGCCAGGCTGATGAACGATTGACCCTTGATCCTGGCCGGCAACGGGAGACAGACGACCAAAGACGATCGTCTGTCCTACTGCGCGCGCGGAAGGGTGAAGCAGAATGTCGCGCCCGGGCCCTGGGTTGGCTCCACCCAGATGCGGCCTTCGTGGCGGCTCACGATCTTCCGGCAAATCGCTAACCCCATGCCGCTTCCCGGATATTTGTCGCGCGGGTTGAGACACTTGAAAATCCCGAACACCTTCTCGGCATACTGAGGCTCGATCCCGATCCCATTGTCACGCACCGAAAACAGCCACTCGGCGTCCCGGGACTCAGCCGCGATCCGGATGCGGGGCGGATCTTCACCGCAATAGCGGACGGAATTCACCAGCAGATTCTGGAAGAGACGCACTAACTGCACGGGATCGCCCACCACGGTGGGCAGATGGTTGTGCGTCACCAGCGCCTCGTTTTCGTCGATCAACGAGCGGAGGTTCGAGACCGCGTCATGCAAGGCCTCCTCACAGCTCGTCCTCACGAAAAAGTCGGTGCCCCGGGCGTCCACGCGGGAGAAATCGAGCAGGTCGTGAATGAGTTGCTCCATGCGCCGCGAACTGTCCACGATGAAGCCGATGAACTGGTCCGCATCTCCCTGGAGCTGTCCGGTGTAACGCTTCGCCAGAAGCTGGGCGTAGATGGAAACGGTGCGCAAAGGCTCCTGCAAGTCATGGCTCGCCACATACGCGAATTGCTGCAACTCCTCGTTGGAGCGCATCAATGCCTCGGTTCGCTCCAGCACCCGGGCTTCCAGGTTGGCGTTCAGTTGGTGGATCTCTTCCTCATTCCTCTTGCGCTGGCTGATGTCGCGGATGGCGCTGGTGATCACCAGTCCTTCGTCGGTTTGTAGCGGGCTGAAGCTGATCTCCACGGGGAACGTCGACCCGTCTCTGCCAACAGCCTGCAGTTCCCTCCCGAACTTCAGCAACTTCAGCGCATGAGGATCGGGAGTTTCCAATGTGTCCCATGAGGATTCGTGCGGGAACGACCAGTCCGGCACCAGCGTGCGGATATTCTTCGAGATCAGCAAGTCGCGGCCGCAATGGAAGAGCACTTCCGTCTGCGAATTGACCATGGTGATTTCGCCATTTTCGCGGCACATCACCATGGCATCCGGCGCCGCCTCCAGCAAAGAGCGGAAACCCCGCTCGGCCTTCCGCAGAACCTCCGCCTGCCTGCGCAACTCGTTGGCCTGGTCCTTCAACTTCCAGTTGCTGCGGCTGAGTTCCACGAACACGGCGACTTTGGAGCGCAGCACTTCCGGCACGATGGGCTTGAACAGAAAATCGACAGCCCCCAGATCGTACCCTCGAAACAGATGCTCTTCGTTCTTGTATCCGGTTAGGAAAAGGATGGGGGTCTGCCGCGACCGCGGGCGGCTCCGGATCAACTCAGCGGTTTCGAAGCCGTCCATCTCGGGCATTCGGACGTCCAGCAGAATCGCCGCGAAATCCTCGGTCAGAAGGTGGCGGAGCGCTTCCTTTCCGGAACTCGCCAATACCAAGTCCTCGCCCAAACTGGAAAGCGCCGCTTCCAGAGAGACGAGATTATCCGCCGTATCGTCCACCAGCAGAATCTTGGCGCGCCGTTCCACGGTGGGCTCCTCGGGTTCGAGACGGCTGGCCGTCGCCGACATAATAGTTTACCCCGCCGCCGTCATACTTACCGGCGAGCCTTCCTGGCCGGTTACCAGCCACACNNATGATGGGAAGCGTGCGGAACTCCGGAATCTGCCGGATCGCCCGCGTGGTTTCGTACCCGTCCATTTCCGGCATCATGATGTCCATGAGAACGCCGTCGACGCCGGGAGTCTTGAGCAGCATCTCGATTCCCGCGCGGCCGTTTTCCGCGTGAACCACTTGCAGGTCATGCTCCTCCAGGACGCTGGTCAGCGCAAAGATGTTGCGGACGTCGTCATCCACCACCAGCACCTTCTTGCCGGCCAGAGTGGCATCGCTTTGGCGGAGTTGGGTCAGGATCTCGAGCTGCGATTCGGAAAGGTCCGCATCCGCGCGATGCAGCAGCAGCACGGTCTCCTCCAGGAGGCGCTCGGCGGAGTCCACGAAGCGGATCGCGCTTACACGCGCGAGGCGCATGATTTCAGCCTCCACCTCGAAGCCCACGCCGTGTCTGCCATGAAGAACGATGGGGGGCGTGTGAGGAGCGGTCTCGGTCTGGATGGCCTCCACCAACTGGGCCACCGGAATTTCGGACAGTGCCAGATCGAGCACGATTCCGTCCAGGCGCTGGCGTCTTACCGCAGCCAGGGCCTCGCCCGTGTTGGCGGCCAGGGAGATCCTGACATCCGGACCGCCCAGGGCATCCTGCCAGGCAGTGCGGCGGGACTCCTGGGCCGAGACGATCAGCAACTTCCTGACGCGCGTCTGAAGGGCAACACGAATCCCGTCGAACGCGGAGTTTAAGTTGTCTCTCGTGATGGATTTGTCGAGATACGTCATGGCGCCCAGTGCCAGGCCCCGGCCCCGATGTTCATCGCCCGTGATGACGTGGACGGGGATATGCCGCGTGGCCGGATCGTGCTTGAGCTGGTCGAGAATCGTCCAACCCGCCATGTCGGGCAGTCCGATATCGAGCGTGATGACCGCGGGCCGGAATTCGCGAGCCAGCGGAAGGGCGGTGGCGCCGCGTTGCGCCACCAGCACCCGGATCCCCCGGTCGTGCGCCATATCCATCAGAATGCGCGCAAACGTGACGTCGTCCTCCACGATCAGCATTACCGCATCGCCTGGCTGAATCAGGTTCCGGTCGTCGTCCACTTCGATTTCGCCCACCATTGCCGAGGGCTCCATCACCGGCGCAGGCAGAATGATGTCCAGTTTCTCATCCACGGATTGGATTGCTCCATCGGGTAGCAGCAGAGCCGGCCTGGGCATTTCGCTCCTGACGGAAGATACCACTGGCACATAGGTCTGCGGGAGGTACAGGGTGAAAGTGCTGCCCGCGCCCGGGGCGCTCTGCAGGCGGATGGCGCCGCCCAGCAGGCGGGTCAGCTCGCGGCTGATCGAAAGACCCAGACCGGTGCCCCCGTACTTGCGGCTGGTGGTGCCATCGGCCTGCTGGAACGCTTCGAAGATGATCTTCTGCTTATCCTGCGGGATGCCGATGCCGGTATCCACCACCGAGAAGGCGATCACCGACCTCACGCGGTTGAGTACCGAGTGTTGCGCGCTCCATCCGGCGTTGGCCTTCTCGAGGCGCAGGTGCACCGACCCATGCTCGGTAAACTTCAGCGCGTTGGAGAGCAGGTTCTTGAGCACCTGCTGGAGCCGCTTGGCATCGGTGACAATGGAATCCGCCATCAGGCTCTCGCCGATCTCCACCGTAAAATCGAGTCCCTTGCCGTCGGCTACATGACGGAACGCCCGCAGGCAGAAGTCGCGCAGTTCGGTGAAGCGCACGCTGCCCACCTGCACCTCCATCTTGCCGGACTCGATCTTGCTCAGGTCCAGGATGTCGTTGATCAGGGCCAGCAGGTCCGTTCCGGAAGAGTGAATGGTCTCGGAGTACTTCACCTGTTTCGGAGTCAGCGTGCGTTCGGAGTTCTCCGCCAGCATCTGGGCCAGGATCAGGAG
>PMTT01000348.1:0-2791 GCA_003167275.1 Bryobacterales bacterium
GGCGGGACAGGAGCCGGTTGGCCGATCACGATGGGCGTAAAACCTGCGCGGCCCGGACCTTGTGGTGTGCCGGGAGCGTTGGCTGACGTGGGGGGCGGAACCTGGGTAAGTGCGCGGCCTGTCAAAGCCAGGAAAATAACAGAGACGTGAAGCAAGCGGGTCATAACGATCTCCTTCTCGTAATCGCCACAATTCTATGCGACTGCCATGACGGGTGCAACCGCGTTCTGGCAGTCTGTCGCGGCCATGGGGCGCAGAGTTCCCGGTCAGGGCTTGCCCCTGAAGTACGCCGCAATGAAGGCGGCCGCCGCTCCGTTCTGTTCGTGCAAGTGGATCCCGTCGATCTTCGCCGCGCAACTCACGGCTTCGAACTTCGGCGTCACGGAGACCAGATCCGGATGGTTCGCCGCCACTTTGGCCAGAGCCGAGTCCACATACTCCGGAACATGACAGTCCTGCTTTTTAGCATCGTGGTCGGTGTCGGGACCAAGCGGCGGTTTGTCGGAATGGCACCATCCGTTCCTCGGACAACGAATGATGGTCATGATGTCGACTCGCTTTACGCTGGGACGTTTGGCGCGAATGGTTGCCAGCGCGGCCTCCAGACTATCGACCCAGGCCTTCTCGGAGGTCAACTCCCAGGACCATGCCTGATAGACTACCCTGTCCGGAGCGTCGCCGTTTTGGGCGCAAGGGACCGTCAGCCGGACATTATTCACCCCGCCGACGTTGGTCGGGCTCCACGTATAGCTGTCGGGTTTTGCGTATTCGTACGTGTAGCCGTAGTGGGAAAATCGCCCCTGCCATCTGGTCTTGAGATCGCCAAGACCATCGTAAAAACCTCCATCCCACCACTCGCCGCTGGAGTAAAGACCAATCAGTTCGGTGCAGGTAAACGGACCGCGGGGCGGCGTCACCGGCGGGGCCGCCGCCTTCTGGGCCGCTGCCGTCTGTGCGAGCAGAGTTGCGAGCACCAGGGACTTCAGAATCAAAGAAACGTTCGTCGGCATGTGCTTCCAGCCTCCCTTGACTTGAACCCAGTGGAGTGTAGCACGCCTTGTGGAGCGTGTGCGAGAGCTTCTTTCATCCGGGTGCGTAACCGCTTTGGGGATTTCGCGGTTCAAGCGGGCGACCGCTTGCTGAGAAGCTGTGAAGGAAACACGGTTTGCCCACCGATAAGACCGATGAACACCGATAACTCTTTTGTTTTCTCGTCCGTGTTCATCAGTGTTCATCGGTGGCTAATGTTTTTTTCTCGTCTTCTGACGGTCGCGGCTCGGTTGCGATTGTTGCTGATTCAGCGTGAGTTACCGAGCCGCGACCGTGAGCTGAGGGAGCGGTGTGGCAATCCCGCCGAAGTCCACAGCGCCCCCCAGCACAACACTCGGCGCTTGCTGTCCATACGCAGATTGCGTATAGTGGAAGCACGTGCTAGACGTTCCTATGACCGTCGTGGAAACCGGAGAGTTCTTGAAGCACGCGAAGCCGTTACTGTCGGATTCAGAGAGATCGGACTTGGTGGCGTTCGTGGGAGCAAATCCGGACGCGAGTGAAGAAAACCCCGGACACCGGCGGTGTTCGGAAGATCCGTTGGGCGCTTAAGGGAAAGGGCAAGCGGGGCGGCGCACGAGTGATCTACTACTATCACAATGATCGCTTGCCCGTGTTCCTGCTATCCGCATACCCGAAGAACCGGAAGGCGAACCTCAGTAAGGCCGAG
The DNA here is from genome assembly GCA_003167275.1 of Bryobacterales bacterium. GTDB lineage: Bacteria > Acidobacteriota > Terriglobia > Bryobacterales > Bryobacteraceae > JAIQFL01. Next base: position 1,721 of record PMTT01000348.1, read on the forward strand.
CGGAACGCCATGAAACGCCTGGTCCCGAAACTGGTGGCCGGGTACCCAAGAAAAGCATAGAAAGTCCGATATGACTACGAAAAAGACACCTAAGCCGGCCGCGAAGAAGACGACGCGCGGACGAAAGTCTCAGACCGTTGGCGAGAGCATTATCCAAGGATTGCAGGAGGCGATCGCATGGACAAAGGGAGAGAACGACAACGTGCGAGTCACCCTGGTCGATGTGCCTGAGGTAGATGTGCGCGAAGTCCGGCTGAAGATGGGGCTCAGCCAGGCGCAATTCGCAACCAGGTTCGGCCTCCCACCCGCCACGCTGAGAAACTGGGAACAGGGCCGGTCACACCCCGATGCGCCCACGCGTGTCCTGCTGGCCGTTATCGCGAAGCACCCGGAAGTCGTCGAAGAGGTGCTCCGGAAGGCCAGTTGATCCATTGTCGGCCAGCCTAACCGCGCGAGCCAAGCTAATGACGGCTGGAAGAATGACTACCGCGCGCAAGCCAGCATCCGCCTGCCCTCCCATAACATAACTGCTTTCTCCGCTCTCTCTTCCTCCGTTCTCTCTTTCTTGCGTTTTTCTCTCTTGTCTTTTCTTCTCCGCGTCTCCGCGTCAAAATCCCATTTCGGTACAGCCTCGAATCTTTTCCGATTGGCCAGTAAACCCGAGTCACAGCCCGAGAAAATAAATCGTCTCCTTCTTTTCAAGATTTTACCGCCTTAAACCCCGATTATCCCCATTCCCCTGTGCCACCATCAAGCCAGGTGGTAATCCACACCCACCAGGCCGTACTCACTGAGTCCGGCCTTTTCTATTTCGGAAACCAATATGACTCCCAACGCCTCCACAGGCCCCCGCTCACCAGAGGGCAAGGCCCGTTCCTCCATGAATGCCCTGAAATCCGGCATCTATTCCAAGTCCCTCATCATCCCCGGCGAACAGCAAGCCCAACTCGACGCCCTCACCGAGGAGTATTTCCAGCGCTACTGCCCGGCTTTTCCCGAACAGCGCGACCAGGTCGATATCCTGGTCCGTTCCACCTGGACCCTCCGCCGCCTCGCCGTCGCCGAAGCCCA
>PMTT01000348.1:2815-11673 GCA_003167275.1 Bryobacterales bacterium
AATTCCACCCAGCGCAACATCCGTGACGCCCTCCACGAGCTCGAACGCCTCCAGTCCCTCCCCATCAACTTCGATCCCCCTCCCGCCCCCGAAATTGCCCTCGTTCCGCCTCCCCCGCCGAAGCCCCCCTCGCCCAACCCAGTTCCCCCCCACCCCACTGAACCCGAACCTGTTATCCCGCCCAAAGTGTTCGTTCCGTCAACTTCTCCCATGCCCCTTTCCCCCTCCGGAAAGCCCAGCCAAAAGCCGCTCCCCTACCATAAGCCCGGCAGCAACTGCTACTTTTTGCCCAACGACCGCAAGTTCCACCCGCAGTGCCCGCGCTGCTATCCACCCGACGAAGCCCAAGTATGACGCAATCCGCCAAGACCCGAAGCTCTGGTACTGTCAAATACCCGCCGCCCTCCTTTCCGACTCGCGGATTCCCCCCAAATGGGTATAGAATAAGGAGTTTCCAATGGCTAAATCTCTAGAGGAATTGCAGGATCTCGCTAAGCGAATCCGCCGCGAGATCGTCGTCATGATCGGCGCGGCCAAATCCGGGCACCCCGGCGGCTCGCTCTCGGCCGTCGAAATGGTGGTGGAGCTCTACTTCAACCACATGCACATCGACCCGCACAACCCCAAGTGGCCCGACCGGGACCGCTTCATTCTCTCCAAAGGCCACGCCTGCCCCGTACTCTACGCCGCCATGGCGGAAGCCGGGTACACTCCGATCGACCAGTTGAACACCCTCCGCAAGCTCGGCTCCATCTACCAGGGCCACCCGGACATGCGCTTCATCCCCAGCCTGGAAGCCTCCACCGGATCGCTCGGCGAAGGCCTCTCGCTGGCCATCGGCATGGGCCTCGCGGCGCGCCTCGATGGGCGCGGCTACCGCACCTACGCCATGTTCGGCGATGGCGAAATTCAGGAAGGGCAGATCTGGGAAGCCGCCATGTCCGCCGCGTTCCACAAGATCGATAACATCGTCGCCCTCGTGGACTACAACGGAATCCAGCTCGATGGTTTCGTCAAGGACATCATGGAGGTCGCCCCGCTCGCCGACAAGTGGCGGGCCTTCGGCTGGCACACTTTGGAAATCGATGGCCACAGTTTCCCGGCCATCCAGCAGGCCCTCGCCGAGGCCGAGGCCACCAAAGGGAAGCCTACCTGCATCGTGGCCCACACCATAAAGGGCAAGGGCGTTTCCTTCATGGAAAACAACCCCAAGTTCCACGGCACCGCCCCCACCCCCGACGAAGTCAAGCTGGCCCTACAGGAGCTCCAATAAACCATGCCTGCCAAGACCAAATTCGAAATCAAACTGGGACCTGCCACCCGCGAGGCCTTCGGGCGCGCGCTGGTGGAATTGGGCCGCGAGAACCGCGACATCGTGGTCTGCGACGCGGATCTCTCCCACTCCACCATGACCACCTATTTCGCCAAGGAGTTCCCCGACCGCTTTATCTCCTGCGGTATCGCGGAGGCCAACATGACGGCCATCGGCGCCGGTCTGGCGCTCGCGGGCAAGATCCCGTTTGTCTCCAGCTTCTCGGCCTTCGCCATGAACAAAGGCTTCGAACAGCTTCGCTGCTGCGTCGCCTATCCCAATGTCAATCTCAAGGTGGTCGGCACTCACAGCGGCATTTCGATCGGCGAAGACGGGCCCTCCCAGATGAGCATCGAGGAGATCGGGCTGGCCTGCTCGCTGGCCGGATTCGTGGTCATCGCGCCGGCTGACGAGGTCTCGACCAAAGCGCTGGTCCGCGCCGCCGCGGCTCACGTCGGCCCGGTATTCATTCGTACCGGACGTCCCAAGTGCGCCATCGTCTACCAGCCCGGCCAGAAGTTTGAGATCGGCAAGGCCGTCGAGCTAGTGGAAGGCTCCGACGTCACCGTCATCGCCAGCGGCCTGTTAGTGGCGCAGGCCATCCTGGCATCCGACATCCTGGACGCCGAAGGCATCTCGGTCCGAGTGATCGACATGCACACCGCCAAGCCCCTCGACCGGGACGCAATCCACCGCGCCGCGTCCGAGACCGGCGCGATCGTAGTCGCCGAGGAGCACCTGGTGGATGGCGGCCTGGGTGTCCGTGTGGCGCAAGTAGTGGCCGAGACCGCCCCCTGTCCGATGGAGTTCATCGGCATTCACAATACCTATGCCGAATCCGGCCAGCCCGACGAGCTACTCGACAAATACGGCCTGATCGCCCGCGACGTCGTATCCGCCGTCCGCAAAGTCCTAGCCCGCAAGCGCTAATTATGCCCACCATCCGTACGGTATGCTTTAGCTTGCCCACCCTCCGTGAGGCATGCTTTACCTTGCCCACAGTCGTGTGCCTGCTCGTCGCGTGTCCACTCCCTCCGCCCTCCGGAGGGGTCTTCAAATCCTACCGCCCCACCCCCTAGCCCATGCCACCCCCCAACCTGTCCGAAGCATTCCTGGCTCAGAGCCCGGCCTGCCATTGGACCGTGGACACCGAACAGGTCTTCCAGCAAATCTATGGCGACCCCTCCCAGGTGCTCGGCAAGCCCGCCTCCGAATTAGCCGGCCGCCCGGTAGCCGAAGCCCTGGAGCCCGACCTCGCCGCCGCCTGGAAAGACCGATTCTCCCGCGTCCTCAAGGGAGAGACTCTGGCCCTCCGCGAGCGCTGCGGCGACGCCACCTGGAATATCTCCGTCTTCCCCATCCGCTTCGAAAGTGAGATTCGCTACGCCGGCGGCCTCGCCCGTGAGATCACCCCCTGGGGCAATGCCGACCAGGAGCTCCGCCGCACCGTCTTGAGCGCGCTCAAGGCCCAGGAGTTCGAGCGCAACATGCTCTCCAAGTTCCTGCATGACTCGGTAGGCCAGAACCTCACCGCCCTCGGCCTGCAGCTCGACCTCATCCGCATGGACCTGGAAACCGTCTCCCCGGAGACCTGCGGCCGGATCGCCGAAATCCAAAAGCTCCTCGAAGAGATGATGGAACAGGTGCGCGAATACAGCTATGCCCTGAACCCTTCCACGGTGGAACGGGCCGGCCTGCGCCCCGCCCTGGACCGCCTGGTTGTGCGCCTCCGGGATCGCTTCACCGGCGCTCTCCGTCTCAATGTCGATCCCTCCTTGAAGCTCGATAAGAAGATCGCCGTCGCTCTGTACCAAATCGCCCAGGAGGCTGTCGAGAACGCCGTGCAACATTCCAGTTGCTCTATGATTGAAATCGCGGTAAAGTCCTCACGTGCCGGTACTTTTCTGGAAGTGCGCGATAACGGCAGGGGATTCGATCCGGCCGACCTTCTGGGAGGGGGCCGTGGATTGGGGTTGCTGAGCATGGAGCACTACGCCGCGCAGGCCGGGTTAGAATTGGCCATCGTCAGCACGCGGGAAACGGGGACCACCGTACGCGCGGCGGCCCAGGGAGTCTGAGGGGATTAACCACATGCCGTTCGACATTGTCCTTGTCGATGATCACAAACTGGTGCGCGACGGAGTCAGGGGGATCCTGGAGCGCGGCGCCGAGTTTCGAGTAGTGGGTGAAGCGGATAACGGCACCGACGCCGTGGCGCTTTGCAAGAAGACCGGCCCCGACCTCGTCCTCATGGATATCGGACTGCCGGGTATGAATGGCATCGAATCCACCACCGAGTTGCTGCGCCATTGCCCCGGCGTCAAGGTGGTCATCCTCTCGATGTACGATGACGAGAATTCGGTGGTCAGCGCGATCCGCTCCGGCGCCCGCGCCTTCGTCCTCAAGAAGGCGTCCTCCAGCGAGTTGCTGGATGCTCTCCGCACGGTGGCGCGCGGCGGCTCCTACCTGAGCTCGCAGGTTTCTGATCGGCTGCTCTCGCGCATTCAACGGGGCGACCTGGAGACCCACGACCGCAGCCCGCTCGAATCGCTCTCCCCTCGCGAGCTCCAGGTGCTGCGCCTGGTGGCCGAAGGCAAGACCAGTAAGGATATCGCGGTCCTGCTCGACCTGGGCCTCCAGACGGTGCGTAGTTACCGTAAGACCATGATGAAGAAGCTTGGGGTGAATAATGTGGCCGGCCTGACGCAACTCGCGCTGGCCGCAGGCATCACCCATTGGAATAAACCAGATGCAAACCCCGTGGGGTGATTTCACAGTTTCGGACGCGCACGCCCACTTCTTTTCGCGGCGCTTCTTCAACTCGCTCGCGGCGCAAAGCGGCAAGACTGTTCAGGACGTTGCCGTAGCCTTGGCCTGGGACTTACCGCCCGAAGAGCCTGACGAGCTGGCGGCCAGGTGGGCAGCGGAGTTGGACGGGTACGGAGTGTCGCAGGCCGCCATGATCGCGAGCATTCCCGGCGACGAGGCTTCGGTCTTCGCAGCGCGCGCGGCGCACCCCCGATTCCTGGCCTACGCCATGGTCAACCCTCTGGCCGAGAACGCGGCAGTGGTTCCCGGCCTCGATGCCATCTGCCTCTTCCCGGCCATGCACCGCTTCTCCCTGCACGATCCCAAGGTGCAACCGCTGCTCGACCAGGCCGCTGACGAAAACTGCGCCGTGTTCGTCCACTGCGGAGCGCTCACCGTAGGCTTCCGCCGNNCCGTTCATCTTGCCTCATTTTGGGGCAGGCTATCTACGCGAAGCGCTCATGCTCGCCGACCTCTGCCCCAACGTCTATCTCGACACCTCCAGCAGCAATTCGTGGATGCGTTTCGAGGGTCTCGACCTGAAGACCGTCTTCCGCCGCGCGCTCGATGTGGTGGGCGCGGGCCGTCTGCTCTTCGGCACCGATTCCTCGTTCTTCCCCCGCGGCTGGAACTATGATATCTTTGAAACCCAGACCCGAGCGCTACTCGACTTAGGCATAAGCAGCTCCGATGCTCGCCTGATTCTCGGCGAGAACCTGGAGCAAATGTTTTCAGAAACTTGAGAGTTGAGGAGCACTGGAGGCACTAGTTTTTGTTATGCAAATCAGGATTCGCTTTCCGCTTCGGCACCCGTTCTTCCCGGATTGGGCGGCAACCCCCACCAGGCTGGCCAAAGGAGCTTGTATCACGCTCTCCGGAAGTTACCAGGAACTGTCCCGCGCGGCCGTTGCCGGCGTACGCCCTTCGCGAGCGGTGTTTGCCATGCACTACCCGGAGAGTCACTTCCTGAGCGACCGCGAGCGCGATGCTCTATGGGAGATGTTCCAGGTTCCCGTCTTCGCCCTGCTGTTGGATGGCGAAGGCCGCCTGGTAGGTTACGAGTGCGAGGCCCACGACGGTCTGCACATCGGCTCCAATTGCGCCGACAGCTCGGACCAGCAACTGGACAGTGAAGATTCGGTATTGGGATATCGCATCCCCTGGGACCGCTTTAAGGTGGAGTCGACCCCCTGCGAGTGCGGCCGCCCCGGCCAGCGCCTCCGCTACTCCCCCGAGCGGATCGCCAAGCCCATGCAAGTCTGCACCCCCGTCGTATCCACCCGCCGCGAACTGCAAGTCGGCTAGAGCCGCATTACAACACCTTTGAAGTCTTTGCAGCCTGCGACGATTTGGTGGGGCGGACCCCCTGGTCCGCGGCCGACCCCTGGTCGGCCTGTACGGAGCGGCTGTCGGTCCCAAGTGTGGTGCAGTCGGCCCTCTTCGCCCATGTCGTCTCCCGGGGGTCAAGGTAGCCCAAGTCGGCCCGGCCCCCGACTCAATCCCCACAAGGGCGTAACTCCCCTTCCGCTCCCTCCCCTTGACACCGTCGTCCTCCCCGAATATATTGTTAAACGACCTATGTCCAACCAATCTATCGACCGCGACCTGAAAAAGGGCAGCGCCGAGTTGCTGATCCTGTCGCTCGTGGAAGCCGAGCCGCGACACGGATATGAGATCGCCAAGCTGATCGAAACCCGCTCCAACGGCGCGGTCCGATTCCGCGTGGCCTCGCTCTACCCGCTCCTCTACCGCCTCGAAGAGCGCGGTTGGATTCAAGGCCATTGGGTCGAAAAGGCCGGCCAGCGCCGGCGGCGCTTCTACCGCCTGATGCCGGCCGGGAGCAAGATCCTCGCGGAACGCCGGACCGCCTGGGCCGTCTTCGTCGAGGCCGTCCGTAACATCACGGGGCCCGAGTATGCCTGAGTGGGAGGACGCCATCCGCGAACGCCTTCGTGCACTGAACCTCGAAGGCGCCCGCGAATCCGAGATCGTCGAAGAACTGGCGCGCCACCTGGACGATCGCTATCGCGAACTGCTCGCCGAGGGGATACCAGGAGACCGAGCACAGCTCCTGGCCCTCGAAGAACTGGAGAGCGGCGACTGTCTCGCCCAGGAACTGCGGAGAACCCGGCAACCCGTCGCCACGGAGCCGCTGGGAATCGGAACGGTAGGAGGAGGAGGAAACATCATGGAAAGCATCTGGCAAGACTTGAGAGTGGCGCTTCGCATGATCCGCCACAAGCCCGCGTTCAGCGCCACCGTGATCTTCATGCTGGCGCTCGGAGTCGCGGGCAACGCCGCCATCTTCAGCATCTTCAACGGCCTGTTCCTCCGTCCGCTCCCCTTCCGCGAGGCCGGGCGGCTGGTGGACCTCGACGAGACCGCGCCCAAGTGGAATCTCAAGTACGTCGGCATCTCCAACCGCGACGGCTACGAGTGGCAAAAGAGCAACACCACCTTCCAGGGCATCGCGTTCTTCACCACGGGCGGCGCTAATCTGTCCGATTCCTCGGGCACCGCGCAACGGATCAAGACCGGACAGGTGACCTACGGACTGCTCGACGTGCTTGGCTTGAAGCCCGTGGCCGGCCGCAACTTCCTCCCCGAGGAGGACCGGTTCGGCGGAGCCAAGGTCGTCATGCTCTCCTACGACCTCTGGCAGCGGCTATACAGCGGCGACCGCAATGTGATCGGTCGTGTCGTGAAGTTGAGCGAGCAATCCTACACGGTGGTCGGAATCATCCCGCGCGAGGCCGTATTGCCGCCCGACGCGGACCTCTGGACGCCGCTCGCCGCCGACCTTTCCCATCCCGGACCCTACTACCTCTCCGCCGTGGGCCGGCTGAAGCCCAACGTGACCATCGAGCAAGCGCGAGCCGATCTGTTGCGGATCCACCGCGCCATTGATCCGCCCCACAACGAGACCACCTCCCCCGTGGTGCAGCCCCTCCGCGACCGCTATCTCGGCGACTTCCGGGTCGTGATGCGCATCCTGCTGGGCGCTGTAGGCCTCGTGATCCTGATTGCCTGCGTGAACATCGCGGGCCTCATGCTGGTGCGCGGGGAGGCGCGTGCCAGGGAGATCTCCATCCGCACCGCGGTCGGCGCATCCCGTGGCCGAATCGTCCGCCAACTTCTGACCGAGAGCCTGGTTCTGGCCGCGGTCGGCGGCGCGCTCGGCGTGCTGGGTGGAAAGCTGTGCCTGCGCGCCCTGGTTTCCCTGATGCCCGACGCTGTCCCGAAGTGGATCCGGTTCGATCTCGACGCCCGGTTCGCGGTCTTCTGCATTGCCTTGACCGGAGCCGCCGCAATCCTATTCGGCCTGGTCCCGGCGCTCCAGGCCGCCACCGCCGACACGCGTGGCGCCCTCCAGGCAGTAGCTCGCTCCACTCTCACGCGCGGCAAGCGCGGTGTGCTGGGCGTCCTGGTGGTCTGCGAGATCGCCCTGGCGCTTACACTCCTGGTTGCCTCCGGCCTCCTGATCCAATCGTTCCGCAAAGTGCTCCAGGTCAATCCCGGATTCCGGCAACAGGACGTGCTCACCTGGACTCTGCGTCTGCCGCCCGCCAAGTACCCCAAGCCGGAACAGTGGTTGGCCTTCTTTCAGGCACTAATCGAGCGCCTCAAGGTGCTGCCAGGGTTGACCTCGGTATCGGCCGCCAGCATCGTGCCGCTCGACGGCCACTCGGGTTACTTCTTCGAGGCCGAGAACAGCCTGCCCCAGGCCTCCAAGGACCAGAATCCCGTGGTGCTCCGGATCACGGCCTTGCCCGGCTACTTCGAAACCATGGGCATGACGTTTCTGGCAGGGCGGGGCTTTACCGAGCGCGACCAGGTCGACAAGGCGCCGCCGGTAGTGGTCGTCAACGAGGCCTTTGCCCGCTACTATTGGGGAACCACGGATGTGGTCGGACGGCAGATCCGCTATCCAGCCCCCGACCCGGGCCCCTGGTTTCGCGTCGTCGGAGTCATCCGCACCACCATGCACTACGGTCTGGACGGCGAGATTCGCCCATCCGTAATGGTGCCGTTTTCCGTAGGTCCGGCGAACGGTCTCACCATCGTCATGCGGACCGCCACCGATCCTCACGCCCTGGTCGCCCCGGCGCGCGACGCGGTCCGCCAAATGGATCCGGACCTTCCCATGTTCAATGTCCGGACAATGGCGGACCGAGTGGACCGTTCCCTGTGGCTCCGCCGCGCCTATTCCTGGCTCTTCGTGGCGTTCGCCGCAGTGGCCATGGTGCTGGCGGCGGCCGGAATCTACGGCGTGATCTCCTTCGCCGTGAGCCAGCGCACCCGCGAGATCGGGATCCGGATCGCCTTAGGCGCGCGCCCCGCCCAGGTGCTCGGAGGCGTGCTCGGCAGCGGCATGGTGCTGGTCGGGATCGGCATCGCCGTGGGCCTGGCCGCTTCCCAACTGACCGCGCGCTTCCTCGCGACGATGCTGTTCGGAGTAAGCACACGCGACGCCGTGACCTATTCCGCGGTGGTACTGGGTGTGGCCGTAATCGGCCTCTTGGCCAACTACCTACCCGCCCGCCGCGCCGCCTCCGTGAATCCGATTCAAGCATTGCGGGCGGAGTAGCGTAGGGTATGCTTTAGCTTGCCCCCAGTGTGGGGTATGCTTTAGCTTGCCCACTCATCAAGGCACGGATCGCGGTAGGGATACCGGTTACACGATACCCCCCGCACGGACCCGTGCGGGCGCTCATTAGCGCACACGGTTCTTATCTTG
>PMTT01000561.1:0-1125 GCA_003167275.1 Bryobacterales bacterium
CTTCCGGTAGGCCTCCTCCGCACCGGCGAGGTCACGCCGTCGAAGGTAGATGCGGTGCAGACAAGCCCAGCAGGTGCTCTCGCGCGATGCTTTCGGTTCGCCTTTGGCCAAGAGGTCCAGGGCCTGGCGAAGATGCTGCTCCGCTTCTCGCCATTGCTCGGCAGCTACTTCCATTCGTCCCAGTCCCAGATACTCCTCGGCGAGCCGCGCTGGGTCCGCTTCGCCCTGCTCCAACAGCCGTTCCAGCGCTGTACGCTTGAGCGCCGCGCAGCCTTTGTAGTCGATGGCGGCATTGCGGTCGTCGGCGGCTTGCCAGATCTGCGAATCCAGGCATTTTGCGATCAACTCCTCTCCGCGCCGGGTGCGCAGGATGAGGTGGAGCAGCATGGTTCCGTCGGTGTACCCGATGGGGATCAGGTTGAGCGCGCCGATGTAGAACCCCAGCAGGGAGCCGATGGCGAGATCATGCCACAACGCCGCCAGCGGAGTCTCTGGCGCGAGGAAGAATAGCCCGATGAAAGCCGCCCCGGCGGCGAATGAGGCGAACGGTCCCGCGGCGACGACCACGATCTGTTTGCGCCAGATACCCTCGGCCGACGTCGGAACCGCCCCCGTGTATCCGCCAGTCAGTAGCAGGCGCCACTCAAAGCGGAAGTGGATTCCCTTCTCGTCCTTGTGAAGAGCCAGCGGCCCGATTCCGAACGCTTTCAGGCGGAAGCCCACAGCCCAGGCGGCCAGCGCGTGGCCGCACTCATGGACTCCGATGTGGAGCCAGACGAGCAGGAACAAGGCCAGCAACGGGGTTCGATCCATCTCCAGGTCCGGCAAGCCGATCCGATCGGCGTACGCCTCAAATACCGTGATTCCCTGCCTCACCGCGGCCCAGCCGAGGACGGAGGCGATGGCGAACCAGATGGACTGCCTTCGCGGATTCCAAAACTCGATCGGGCGGTGGACGCTCTCGACCGGCTGTGTCCAGAGCAGGTAGAGTCCTCCGGCTCCCACGAGGGTCAGCCAGGGAAATCCAAAGAGAAGGTAGACGCAGGGAAACAGGCCGGTCCAGCGGGCCCAGGATGCCCGGCGTCTGAGTCCCCACCCGGTGATCAGGCAGAGGCCGAAGGCGGG
>PMTT01000561.1:1244-4809 GCA_003167275.1 Bryobacterales bacterium
AGTTGCCCGGATTGGCTGCGTCTGCCATGATGATTCCTTATGAAGTGGATCTACACGATATTCCAGTCCGATCAAGACCTCGATACCATTCAGGCTACCCTGGACTCGCTGGGCCAGGAAGGATGGGAACTGGTTTCGGTCAGCCATCAACAGCTCGTGGACGTGGATGACCGGGCATTCGATCAGTACACCTTCTTTTTCAAGCGGCCCGCCGCGGTGTGAGCCTTGATAGCCAATGAACCCGACACCGGCGGGTTGCAGCGCGGCGCCACGTCAAGAGGCCCCCGAGGCGCCGGAAGGCGGATTGCCAATCGGCCGCAGGTTGACAACCGGTTGACAACCTGCCCCACAACATCACGCCACGATCTGCGGAATCAGCTCACCGTAGACATCGGTGAGGCGCATGTTCCGGCCATTGAAGAGATAAGTGAGGCGCGTGTGGTCGATGCCGAGGAGGTGCAGCAGAGTTGCGTGAAGGTCATGGACGGCGATGGGCTGCTGCTCCGCCTTGTACCCGAACTCGTCGCTCGAACCGATGATCTGGCCGCCCTTGATCTTCGCACCGGCCATCCACACCGTCATGGTTCCGGGATTGTGATCGCGCCCCACGCCCTTCTGCGAAATCGGCATGCGCCCGAATTCGCCGTGCCAGAGCACCAGGGTCGAATCGAGCAGTCCGCGCGCCTTCAGGTCGGTCAACAGCGCCGCGATGGGACGGTCTACTTCCTCGGCGTGGCGCGTGTGGTTTTCCTTGACGTCATCGTGCGCGTCCCAGGTGTCCCGGTTCTGTTGGCCCAGACCGCCGTGGTAAAGCTGCACGAAGCGGACGCCGCGCTCCACCAGGCGGCGGGCCATGATGCACTGCCGGCCGAACGGCTCGGTCACCTTGTCGTCCAATCCGTAGAGCTGGCGCGTGGCTTCCGATTCGCGATTCACGTCGACCGCTTCGGGCGCGCAGCCTTGCATGCGAAACGCCAGTTCGTAGGAGGAAATGCGGGCGGCCAACTCGGTGTTGCCGGGATACTTCTTCAAGTCGAGATCGTTCAACTTGGCGAGCAGATCGAGCCGGTCGCGCTGCTGCCCGGTGGTCACTTCGGCGGGCGGCTTGAGGTCGATGATGGGATCGCCAGAAGAGCGGAACACGGTGGCCTGGTAGGCAGCGGGCATGTACCCCGCGCTCCAGTTGGATGGGCCTCCCAACGGTCCGCCGCGATGATCGTAGATCACGACGAATGCCGGCAGGCTCTGGTTCTCCGAGCCGAGGCCGTACGTGACCCACGACCCGACACTGGGCAGCCCCATCTGAATCTTTCCGGTATTCAGCTCGTAAGTGGCCTGTACGTGGTCGTTCGATTTCCCGTATACCGACCGCAGGAAGGCCATCTCGTCCACGTGCTGGGCAATCATCGGGAAGATCTCGGAAACGTCCATGCCGCATTGCCCATATTTGCGGAACTGGAAAGGCGTGGGCATGAGCGGGCCGGGATTTCCCTGCCGAACCACGATCTCTCCTTTGCCGGAAAGCGGCTGTCCGGCGTATTTGTTGAGGGCGGGCTTCGGGTCGAAGGTATCCAGATGGCTGGGTCCACCGCTCATGAACAACGAAATCACGCTCGTGGCGCGCGGCGCGAAGTGCGGCTTCCTGGGGGCGTATGGATTGTAGCCGGTGGCCTTGGCGGAGCATGCGCCGACGTCCCCAGCCGCGCCCAGCAGTCCCTGCTGGTTGAGCAGATACGCCAGCGCCAGGCCGCTGATGCCGCCGCCGGACTGAAACAGAAAATCGCGCCTCGACCAGAAGTTTTTCATGTTTCACCGGACGTACAGGAACTCGTTCAGATTCAGAAGCACATGGGTGAAATCGGCGAGCGACCGCTTCAGCAGGAAATCCGCGGCCAGCTTCGCTTCGTCTTCACGCGGCGGGCGCGACAAGGCGATCCGGTAGGCCAGGTCCACCTGCCTGGCGGGATCGCCCGGCGCCGCCTCCTTCACACGGTCCGCGAAGAGCCTGGCTTGCCGAAGCACAAACTCATCGTTGAGCAGGGTGAGGGCCTGGGTTGGCACGGTCGAGACATTCCGGCGCGCGCAACTGGTGTTCTGATCGGGCAGGTCGAACACCTCGAACATCGGAAAAGGCAGGCCGCGCTTGCGGTACACATAAATGCTGCGCCGCCAGACCCGCGGTCCATCTTCTTCCTTCTTCCAGATGCCTTCCGTCATGGATGCCAGGATCTCGCCCGGGATATGCGGAAACACCGGCGGGCCTCCCATGGTCAGGTCCAGTGCGCCGCTGGCCGCCATCATGGCATCGCGAACAATCTCCGCGTCGAGCCGCTGGATGGGGAAGCGCCATAGATCGTGATTCTCGGGGTCGCGTTCGGCATCGCCGGGATCCTGGTACTCGGACGACATTTGGTATGCTTCCGATGTCATCATGAGGCGCTGCATCTGCTTGATGCTCCAGCCGCGGCTCATGAATTCCANNGTGACTCCAGATGCGATTGACGATCACCCTGGCGGTCAGCGGATTTTCGGGCGAGCCCAGCCATTCGGCCAGCGCCCGACGCCTCCCCGAGGTGCGGCCATCCGCGGGCGGATCTTCGGTTGGGGGATTGCCATAAGTGATGACGTCGACAAATCCGGGCTTCATCAAGGGGCCGCGGCTTTCGACATCGCCGCGAATCAGGAAGTAGGAAGGCGGCGGATGGTAGCGGCCCGGTCCCTGGAAGAGGAAGCTGCCTTCGGTGGCCTCCTGCTTCACACCCTTGCCCGGAGCGGGCTCATCGCCGGGGCCGTCGGGAGCGAAGCGGTAGTCGCCGTCGGTGACAATGGCAGCCACGGGAAGCGGCTTCGGACGCTCGCTTTGGAGGCTCTTGATCTGCGCGTTTAGTGCCTTCTTCTGGGTCAGGTCGGCGGGCGACATGGCGCGATCGATCTCGTCGCTCGATACCGAGGTGGTGCGGATCACCTGGCCCGCGAGTAGGGCTTCTCCGGGGGTGCGATTCTCTTCCGGAACGGCGATGGCGCGCTGCACGTTGGCGGGATATTTCTTGTACTTCTCCTGGACGAGCCTGGCGCGGTACGGCTCTTCGAGGTCGCGCAACTTCTGTCGCAAAGGCGCGACCTTGGCATCGATCTCGGCGGTCTTCTTTCGGAACGCCTCCACCTGGTCCTTGGACGCCAGCGGGTAGTCGGTCTCCACGTACCCGTACAGCGAGGCCTGCATCCGGTAATAGTCTTTCTGGGAGATCGGATCGAACTTGTGGTTGTGGCATCGCGCGCAGTTTACGGTGAGCCCCAGGACGCCGCGCCCGATGGTGCCGATCATGTCGTCGAGGTATTCGTACCGGAACTGCGGATTGTCCTTCTCGCGATACCCCACCTTGGCGTAGCTGCGGAGAAAGCCGGTGGCGATCCGGGTGTCGTCAGTGATGTGGTCGAGTTCATCGCCGGCGATCTGTTCGGCCAGGAAGGTGTTGTAGGGCGTGTCCTGGTTGAAGCTCCGGACCACGTAGTCACGATAGCGCCAGGCATTGGGCCGGTCGTAGTCGTGCTCGAAGCCGTTGGA